>CAYNSM010000026.1:0-19841 GCA_964400065.1 uncultured Planctomycetales bacterium | reverse complement strand
TGTGGCTTTGCCGCAAAGCTTTCTTTGGACAAATCCCGTTTCCTGTTTTGCATATTGATACCAGCTATAAGTTCAAAGAAATCTATGATTTCCGTGAAAAATATGCCCGAGATTGGAAACTCGATTTACTCGTCGAAAAAAATGAGATCGCCTTAAAAAAAGGGATGAATCCCTCCGCCGGAAAATTTGAATGCTGCGACAGTTTAAAAACACAAACGCTCAAGAATGCCATTCAAAAATACGGCTTTCAAGCCATTTTGCTTGGCATCCGTCGCGATGAGCATGGCATTCGCGCCAAAGAAAGGCTCTTTTCCCCGCGCAACAGCGACCAGCGATGGGATTATGGGGCGCAACCTCCCGAGCTATGGGATCTTTACCAAACACATTTAAGCGGCAATGAACATTTTCGTGTCCATCCGCTTTTGGGCTGGCGAGAAATTGATATTTGGAATTACATCGCGCAAGAAAAGATTCCCGTCGCAGATCTTTATTTTTCAAAAAATGGCCAACGCTTTCGTTCGATCGGCTGCGAACCTTGCTGCGCGCCGGTTTTATCAAAGGCCAATTCTCTTAATAAAATTATCCGTGAACTTTCGACGACGACCATTTCCGAACGCAGCGGACGGGCGCAAGATAAAGAAGATTCCTACAACATGCAAAAATTGCGCAGCCTAGGTTACATGTAATGGATCAACAATCCCAGCAACTTAAAATTGCCGTCTGCGGCCATATCGACCATGGGAAATCAACCCTGATCGGCCGGTTGCTTCTAGACACAAAGTCTCTTTCCGACGACAAGCTCAAAGAATTAAAACAGATTGCCAAAACGTTTGGACAAGAAACGCAACTGGCGCATCTTTCTGACCAACTCAAAGAAGAAAGAGAACGTAATGTTACCATTGAAACGACACAAATTTTTTTTAAAACCCGCAAGCGTCCTTACTGTTTAATCGATACGCCCGGGCATTTGGAATTTATCCGTAACATGTTAACCGGCACCAGCCAAGCGCAAGCGGCCCTGCTGTTAATTGATATTAAGGAAGGCATTGCCGATCAAACACGACGACACGCCTATCTACTCAAGCTTCTGGCCATACCTAATGTCATCGTTCTCGTCAACAAAATGGATTTGGTCGATTATTCACAAAAACATTTTAATGAAATTGAGCATAACCTCAGAGGCTTGTTTTCTGAACTTAACATTGCCCCACTGCATATGATTCCCCTGAGCGCCAAAAATTCTGAAAATATTTCTCGCGCTTCAAAAAAAATGCCGTGGTTTCGCGGGCCTTGCTTGATAAACGCCCTTGATGCCTTGATTGCTGCCGAGGATAAACAAGACAAAACACATTTGCGCCTTGCGGTCCAAGACATTTACACTCAAAACAACGAGAACATTCTCGTCGGAACAATCGCCAGCGGAAAGCTTAAACAAGGGCAAAGTATTCATATTTTGCCGCAGAATGCCAAAACGCAAGTTAAAGAGATCAAGATTTTTAATAAACGAAAAAATTCTGCAATCGCCGGAGAAAGTATCGGCCTGACGCTTACCGACGCCTGCTCTGTCAAGCGCGGCGACATTATCGCTGACATAAAAACTCCTGCACAAAAAGCAAAAACTTTTACCGGCAATATTTTTTGGCTAAACTCCAAAGAACTTCTGCCAGGCCAAAACGTGACTTTACAATGTTCAACTCAAAAATTCGACTGCCAAGTCACAAAAATTATTGAAGCCGTCGATCCAACAGACTTAAAAATTATTACAAGTCCTGCCAAATGTTTACAACAAAACCAAGCCGGTGTAATCGAATTTACACTTCTTACGGCAGCAGTCTTGGAGCAATATTCCCAAATCCCGCAACTAGGACGCTACACGATCGAAAATGCCGATGAGCTTTGTGGTGCAGGGACGGTTTTAACAGTTGACAGAGAATAAACCCATGAATATCACAAAAAAATTCTTTGCTCTTGTCTGCATTATTTTTTTGGGCGCCTTCTCTAATTGCGTCGCTAAAGACGACGATTTCTCTCGCCCTGACAAGCTCAAATCGATGATGGCTTTGACCTATTTACAAGGTTATTTTAAGGCCCCCGAGAAAACCAACGTCACCTTATACAATCGGCAGTTAAGCAACAAGGGTTACAACCTTTACTCATCGGGACACGCCGCGTATGCCCCACTCATCGATATGAAAGGCCATGTTCTTCACGAATGGGCCTATGACATTAAGAAAATCTGGCCGCAAAAAACTTTCGACGAAACAACGCCGTTTTGGGAAAACGTTTATCTGTATCCTAATGGCGACTTGCTTGCGATTTATCACAATGGCGGGATAATCAAAATCAATAAGGATTCAAAGCTTTTATGGTCCTATGATTGCAGCGCACATCATGATCTTGATGTCGACGAAAATGGCAATATCTACACACTGACAAATGACTGGACCAAACTCAAACCCGGCGTTCTTATTATTGACAATGCGATTATCATGCTCTCTTCCGATGGAAAACTTATCAAAAAAATCTCTTTTGTCCGACTTATGCATCGCTCGCAAAGTCAAAGCGTTGAAGCTCTTCTTAAGCGGGTTATCGGCATGGCCCTTGCTGGGGAGCAGGATGTTTATCACGCCAACACTTTGCAAATCATCGACGAAAATACATCAATTCCTAATTCGCCTATTTTCAAAAAAGGGAATATTCTTATTTCGATTCTGACATTAAGCACACTCGCTGTAATTGATCCAAAGCTCGAAGAAATTGTTTGGATTGCCGGCCCCCGGCTTTGGGTTGAGGGACAGCATAATACAACACTTTTGCCCAACGGAAATATGCTGACATTTGACAATCACTATCAAAGCCAAAAAAAGCATTCCCGCGTTTTAGAATTTAAGCCTTTATCGAAAGAAATTGTTTGGGAATATAAACCAATCGACTTTTTTACAGACACCCATGGGTCCCAACAAAGATTGCCTAACGGCAATACGCTTTTAGTAGAAGCAAACAAAGGCCGCGTGCTTGAAGTAACGACGGACAAACAGATTGTCTGGGAATTTTTGAATCCTCACCGGACCGGCAAAGACAATAACCTGATCCCTGCAATTTTTGCAATGTACCGCATCGACCCTATTTACACATCATCATGGCTTAATGAATAAGTTTATATCGATTCGGTTTAATATCCCTTTCTTTGCTCAAACAGTCCTCGCTCACACCGCTTATGCTTAATTTAAAAGGCATTATCGGTAAGCGCTGTAGCTGCGGAACAAAGCCAGAAAGAGATACTAAACCGAATCTCAAACCCGGGTTTAAATTAGCAAATACGGATATCAGAGCGGCCTTAAGCTGTCCTTTAAGTTGGACGTTGCGAGGACGAACATCGAGCGAAGCTAAGCCTCGCAGGGGCTTAGCAAGCGATCCAGCGAAAGGACAGATTAAGACCGTTAGCTAAAAAATATTATTTAAAAAGCGTTTGACCGTCAAAATCATATGACTGGATTTCTTCGTCGGCAAAACCAACTAAACGCAGGATTGTTGGACTAAGATCCATAATGGAAGGATTGATCTTTTCAATCGGACGGTTAGAAAATAAAACACCCGGGACAAGTTTTGAATCAAATAGGTGTGAGCCCGACCACTTGCGTAAATTATCTTCAATAAGTTCCGTGGGCACAGCGCCCAAAGCCGTTTGCCATGAAGCGCCGTAACCGACATTAAACCCGACAATAAGATCCGGGCCATATTCTGCAGCATAAGGCCCACGGTAAACGTCCTCTTCTCGATAAACTTTATTAACAACGCGCTCTTGAAATTTTGGGTCCACCCACGCTTCTAACCCTTTGACAATTTGCTGCTTTATCTGTTCTTTGGAGTCTCCCGCAGAAACAATCCCCGAAGCTTCGCGCCCGATCTGATTAATGTAAATCGATCCAAAGCCCAACGAATAGGCTTTCGTCTTGGACCAATCAATGCTTTTTAAAAGCGGCTCGCCGCTCAAAGCACCTGCATCCTTTAACTCAAGCAAACCTTGATCCCGCAGCCAACTATTAAGATGAACTGTCCGTCGGTATGTATCAAAACCATGATCCGACAAAACCAAAAGCGTATCCTCGGTGCCTAATTGCGCCATCACGCGCCCTAAAATCTCATCCATCTTTTCATACCACGTGCTAATCATATTCTTATATTCCGCCGGCGCATCGGCTTCATACAGCGGATGTTGCGGATCGGTATACCGCCAAAACATATGCTGAATAATATCCGGATCTTCAAAGTAAAAATAAAAAACACCTTTTTCAAACCTTTGCAATTCCAAAGCGAGCATTTTTTCGCGCTCTTGCAGGACATCTTCAACTTGCTCCAAAAATCTTTTTTCATCCAAACGTTTTTCATTAAGCGACCAGGTGTCAAATGGCATGCCTTGCGTATGAAAAAGGCCCACGTCCTGACTTAAAGTTTTGCTGTAGTTTGCAGGAAAAGAAATTGGGAAAAACGGTTCACGCGGATCAATGTTAAAAGGGCTAACGTAAAGCTTTAACTGAGGTTGTGTTTCGACGACATAAAATTTAAAAATCGCTTTGGCCTTGCGAAACATCCCTAAGTCAAAAACAATTTCCTGCCAATTGCTCCACTCTCCATCGGCAAGAGAAACTTTCTTATTCTGAAATTCAATTTCAATTTTTTTCGGTGAGGGAAAAGTCATTTTAAAAGGGACCTGAACACTACGAGCTTCGCCGGTGAGGCTGGCCACCCGAGGGCCCACAAAATAATTAAGAATAAGCGGCGACTTTTTGACATAAAAAACTTTTCCGCCACTGCTGTCTACTTTATTTTCTTGCTCTGAAGTATAGAACGAAAATGTCCCTTCAGTCCCAAGAATATCCGGAACACCCATCCCGGAGAGCATTTTGCCATAAACCTTATCCGGCGGAAACGAAACCGGACAGCCTAAAATCACCGTCGGAATTTTCTTTTCAGACGTATATTGCCAAAAACGTTTAGCTTTAAGCACAGGCTTGGCAATACCACCTTCTGTATTCGATAACGACAAAGACAAAGAATAATCTTTCGGATCGCGGCTGATAAAATCAAAAATCCCATTTTTGCCAGGATTCTTTCCCGTCGAAAAAGCGCTCCAAGCCACCGGCGACTCCGGTGGAGTTGTGGTTGTCAGATGCCGATAACCGCCAGCATTTTTTAGTTTAGAAAAATTCGGCAGCCGGCCGGAAGCCATCATGGACTCCATGATCGGTGGACTTAAAGCGTCAAAACCGATAACGATGACTTTTTTATCAAATGTTGAAATAGATTTTTTCATGAAGACAACTGCGCCGGTTACAATCAAAGTGCCAATGACAAGAATTGTAAACCAAATCTTGTTGTGTTTAAAAAAATTATATATCTTTTTTACAAATAGTAGTCCGGCACTTAAGGCCCCTAAAAAAAATGTCAGCAAAATCCCGCCTAAGCTCGCCGCTGTAAAACCGGTCCCCGGATCAATATAACCAAAAATCATGAGGTCTTTCCTTTGCCAACACTTGTGCTTAACAAAAAACAGGACAGATCTTAGAAGACCTGTCCTGTTTGAGAATACTTTCCAACGTTATTTTTCCGCTTCGATGGGACCTTTGTCCATCATCGGGCACGGCGCTGACTTCGCTTTTAGGCCGCAATGGGCTTTTTGCATCGCCGGGCACATCGCCATCATACCTTGCATCGTATAAAAGATTCCGGACAACAAAATAATAATGACAACCAAAAAGAAATTATTTAACAATCTGCCGGACTTAGACTTACAATTACATTCACTGCCGCAACCACAGCTTTCATTTTTTTCTTCACTCATAGCCCTGCTCCTTTTTTAAGATTTTCTGCATTATAAAGCAAATATCCCTTGCGTCAAGCCAGAGAAAGGCCAATTCCCAAAAAACTAAACGCGCACCTTGTGAAATAGGCACTCATCGCTTATACTTAGACCATGAATTTCAAAATACAAGCTTTCCGCCGTGGCTTTACCTTAATGGAAATCATGATTGCCGTTATCACCTTAGGCGTTATCGCGAGTCTCGCCCTTTCAAATTACAATAAAACTATTGAACGAAATTATTGCCATAATGCACAGATGAACCTTCTCGCAATTTCAAATGCCAAAATAATTAAAGACCTACGGAGTCGACCATCGGCATCCGCTACTGTAACAGGGATATCAGATATCAATAACACTTTAAATTTAAATATTAATGACGCAAAATTTGATTATGTTCTCAACTCTAATGTAAGCGGCAATTACACTGCTATCGCAACCCGAACAGGTGGACCTAGTTATACCTGTACAGTTATTAACACTCCATTTTCTCTAACCTGCACTAGCGGTGAGGATGTTTTTTGTCCACGGATTCTGCGGTAACATTCACCGATTAATCTTGGCCTAATTCTTCGTGATGGTGTTTGATCACCCGCGCTTGGATCATATAAATGACTTCTTCGGCAATATACGTGGCGCGGTCGCAGATGCGTTCAAGATCTCGAGCGACAAGAAGTAGCGGAATAGCGCGCGGCGCGGTTTGGCCGTCCTTGACAATAAACCCGTCGACAAGCGTTTGAATGATCGCACTGCGCAGTTGATTGGATTGTTCATCGGAAAGGATAACTTTTTCGGCGAGTGGTTCATCCACAAGAGCCGAGGCAAAACGAATTGCCGCAAGTTTAGTGAAGAATTCAAAGTCAAAGTTTTAGGGGCATATTTAAAGCGGTATAAAGGTTTTGGCTGTAGTTTGGCGTGTGAGAAGTTAGTGAAAGACAAGATCTTTGTTAATCGGGAGACGTTACGCAAATGGTTGCTGGCAGAGAATTATTTGCCAAGGCGAAGGATAAGGCGTAAACATCGACAAAGGCGTGAGAGGCGAGAGTATTATGGGGCGATGGTGCAGATGGATGGGAGCCATCATGCTTGGCTAGAAGATCGAGGAGAGAAGCTGGTTTTAATGGGTTATATCGATGATGCGACAAGCCGTGTGTTTGGCCAATTTTATGAGTATGAAGGGACCATTCCAGCGCTGGATAGTTTTAAAAGATATTGCTTAAAATATGGAGTTCCCCAGAGCGTCTATTTAGATAAACACTCGACGTATAAGTTAAATCGCAGCGATCAATGGAAGTTTGCAGTATTAGGGCAGGGATCCGGGTTAAGCAAGTTTGCAAAGTCATTGAAGGAACTGAAAGTAGAAGTGATCCATGCGCATAGTCCGCAAGCGAAAGGACGAGTGGAGCGGTTGTTTAGAACCTTACAGGATCGATTGGTTAAGGAGTTGCGGTTAGCTAATGCCAAGACGATACAAGAAGCCAATGAAGTGCTTGAGCAGTATTTAATTGAACATAATGCACGTTATATGGTGACGCCGGTTAAGCAGGCGAATTTGCATCGCAGGGTATCAGGACCGCAAGAGCTCGACGAGATATTAAGCATCAGTAAAGAGCATGTATTGCGCAATGATTTTACTGTGGCTCATGAAGGCCGGTTGTACCAAGTCTTGAATTGGACATCGGCAAAGAAAGTTTTGGTGCGGGAATATGTGGATGGCCGATTAGCGATCATCGGTAGGCATAATCAGCGCCTTAAGTATAAAATCGTTACCAAGCGTTCTGTGGTCAAAAGACAAAGGATGCCCGCAAAGGCAGGGCGATTACCAAAGAAGCATCGGATCAAGTGGCTGGTTGGTAACTGGGCGTCTTATCGCCGTTATGGGACAACAGCGGCAAAGGTCGCCAGCTTAACAGCAAAATAGGACATTTTCATTTTGTTAAGAATAGGACATTTTAGTTTTGCATTGACAAAACTAAACGCGCACCTTGTGAAATAGGCACTCATCGCTTATACTTGGACCATGAATTTCAAAATACAAGCTTTCCGCCGTGGCTTTACCTTAATGGAAATTATCATTGTTGTTATTACTTTAGGCGTCATCACGAGTCTCGCCCTTTCAAATTACAATAGGATCATGGAGCAATCCTACTGCAATACAGCTCAACGCAATCTTATTGCCATTCGTCTTGCAGCTGAAATCTATCACACCAGAACCGGCACATTTGAAATTACAGGGACGACTTTAACTGATATCAATCGAGATCTTAACTTAAACATTATCGATTCTAAATTTATATATACTTACACTGTCACTAGTCCTAATCTTTCCTTTGCAACCCGGACAGGAGGACCTACCTATACGCTTACGTTATATATTGATCCTGTTTCCTCGACTAATCCATCTATAAATCCTGCTTTCTGCACACGTGTTGTCACACCATAAAATCCTTAATATCTAAAGTTAAGCCGCTAGCTTAATCTTGGCCTAATTCTTCGTGATGGTGTTTGATCACCCGCGCTTGGATCATATAAATGACTTCTTCGGCAATATACGTGGCGCGGTCGCAGATGCGTTCAAGATCTCGAGCGACAAGAAGTAGCGGAATAGCGCGCGGCGCGGTTTGGCCGTCCTTGACAATAAACCCGTCGACAAGCGTTTGAATGATCGCACTGCGCAGTTGATTGGATTGTTCATCGGAAAGGATCACTTTTTCGGCGAGCGGTTCATCGTTATTGACAAACGCGTCAATCGCGTTTTTGACCATCCATTTGGCGCTGTCAGCTAAAAGCGGTAAATCATTGATCGGCGCCAAAAGAGCCCCTCCCTTTTGCGAAAGTTCTAATACGCGCTGGCAAATATTAACCGTTAAATCGGCAATGAGTTCCAGCTCTGCATTAATGTGCATCGCGGTAACAATAAACCGCAAATCTTTGGCCATCGGCTGAAAAAGCGCCAAAAGCTCAATAGCGTGCTCTTCATTGTTAATTTCCATCTCGTCAATCTGCTCATCACGGTCGATTACCGATTGCGCCAAATCTTTATTAATCCCCTTTAGAGCCTCAAAAGAATCATGAATCGCTTTTTCGGAAAGTGCCGCCATTTTCAAAATATTTTCTTTTAACTTTTGCAATTCATCGTCTAAATGTCTATCCATTGAGTAGGTTCCTTTGTTATACGCTACGATTAAATTCTAATGAACATTTCATGTTAACCAAATTTACCTGTCAAATACGCTTCGGTACGTGCATCTTTGGGCGCCGTAAACATTTTTCCCGTCGGTTCAAACTCAATCAAATCGCCCATATATAAAAACGCCGTATAATCCGACACGCGGGCCGCTTGCGCGGTATTATGCGTAACAATAGCGATTGTATAATTTTTTTTAAGCTCCAAAATCAACTCCTCAATTTTAGCGGTGGCCATCGGATCTAGTGCCGAGCAAGGCTCATCAAAAAGAATCACCTGCGGCTTAACCGCCAAAGCGCGGGCAATACAAAGCCGCTGTTGTTGTCCGCCGGACAAAGACAGGGCCGAATCATTAAGCCGCTCCTTGACCTCGTCCCATAAAGCGCCGCGTTTTAAACTCTCTTCGACAACCCCGCTTAAATATTCACGGTCATTAAACCCTTGAATACGCAGGCCATAAGCAATATTTTCAAAAATACTTTTAGGAAAAGGATTGGGCCTTTGAAAAACCATCCCAATCTCACGGCGCAATTGGATCACGTCGACACTCGGCGCATAAAGGTCTGTTTGCTTATAAAGAATTTCCCCCTGATGCCGAAAATTGAGGACCAAATCATTCATCCGATTTAAACAACGAATCAGCGTACTTTTGCCGCAACCCGATGGGCCCATGAGCGCCGTCACAGACCGAGCGGGAATTCGCAAATTGACAGTTTTAAGAATTTGCTTTGCTCCATAAAACGTATTTAAATTTTTAATCGTAAAAACCGTTTGCCCCGGCATAATTACCACCTTTTCTGATTTTTGTGGCGCAAATAAATCGCAATCGCATTCATAAAAAGCGTTATAAAAAGCAAAACAATAATCCCAGCTGCTGCATTAACGAGAAAAGCTTTTTGCGGACGAGAGACCCAGTTAAAAATTTGAATTGGCAAAACCGTAAACGGGTCCAAAAAGCCTTGTAAGCTAAAGTTAACAAATGGAGCGGATTTTGAAATTGACACCGGATTCGTCGGCAAAAATGGAATATATGTCAAAGCGCCAATAGCAATCAAAGGGGCCGTTTCACCAATCGCACGCGACATTGCCAAAATAATCCCGGTCATAATGTTGGCAATCGCCGCCGGCAAAACCTGATGGCGCACCGTTTGCCATTTGGTCGCACCCAAGGCGAGCGACGCTTCGCGGATTGACGATGGCACAGCCCGAAGCGCTTCCCGCGTCGATAGGATAATGACCGGCAAAACCAGAAGCCCTAAGGTCATTCCGCCTGTTATTACACTGCGATCTAATTTCATTGCGCGAACAAAAATCGCCAATCCTAAAAGTCCGTAAATAACCGACGGAACACCTGCTAAATTGGCAATATTGATCTCAATAAAATCTGTTAAACGGTTTTTTCGGGCATATTCTTCCAAATAAATCCCTGACCCAATACCAATAGGAATTGCAAATAGTGCCGTTGTCAGCATCACCCACAAAGTCCCCGCCCACGCGGCCAAAATACCGGCCTGCTCTGGTTTTCTCGAGGGAAAGCTGACAATAAACTGCCAGCTCAAACGACCAAAACCGTCACTAAAAACATCCACCAGGAGTGCACCCAAAACAGCTAAGCCAAAAAAAGTCGCAAATAGGCCAACGGCTTGAAAAATGCGGTCCTTCAATTTGTCGCGCTCATGCTTAGTCATAAACTTCCTGAAAATGTTTACGCAATTTAAAACTAACCACATTAAGTAGAAAAGTCAGTATAAACAAAGTCATGCCGCAAACAAAAATCGTTTTATACTCGAGGGTTCCATGCGGCGTGTCGCCCAAACTCACTTGCACAATATAAGCGGTAATCGTTTCGACGGGGACAAGCGGATTAAATGTTAAATTCGGCTGTTGACCGGCAGCAATAGCCACAATCATCGTTTCTCCGATGGCACGCGATATCGCAAGAATAACAGCCGCCGTAATCCCCGAAAGTGCGGCCGGAAAAACAATGCGAAAAGCCACCTGCAATTTGTGCGAACCCAAAGCATAAGCCCCTTCCTTAAGCCCTTTGGGGACAGCTTGCATCGCATCTTCACTTAACGACGAAACCAGCGGGATAATCATAACACCCATCACAAAACCTGAAGAAAGAGCATTAAATCCAGCAATTTGCGGGATTAAAACTTTGAAAATCGGAGTCACAAAAAGCAGTGCAAAATATCCATAAACAACCGTCGGCACCGCCGCTAAAATCTCCATCAAAGGTTTAATAATATTACGTGTTTTTGCCGATGCATATTCACTCAAATACACCGCACTGGCCAATCCTGTTGGAACCGCAACCAAAATTGCAATTGTTGTCGTCAAAAGTGTTCCGCAAAGAAGCGATAAAATCCCAAAATGCTTATCGGTAAACAGCGGCGTCCACTGCGTATCAGTCAAAAATTTAACAATCGGGACAACTTTGAAAAACCCAAAACTTTCCGAGAACAAAACCCAAATGATCCCAAAAGTCGTTAAAACTGACAAGAGGCTGCAGCAAAACAGCAGCCCCTCGATCAGTTTTTCTTGAACCTTTCTAACAACAACTTTATTCATTAATTATTTTTCCATACGAATGACGTCGGCCAGAGAAAGTCCAGCTACAGAGCGTCCCGCAAAAACAGACCCCACAATTTTATTTGCAAATCTTTGCGAAGCCGCCTCATACGCATCCGCAGGCAGAGGAATATACCCGACTTCTTCTACTAAAGCTGGAGCATTCTTTAAATAATACTCAACGAATTGTTTAACCTTTTCGCGCTTAATCGCTTCTTTGCTCACATAAATAAACAAAGGCCGTGCCAATGGTTGATAAGTTCCATTCTTAACGGTTTCCATCGTCGGAATAATAGCGCCGTCACCATTTGCACTATTCTCATCATCGATAGGAACAACCTTTAATTTGTCTTTGTTCTGTTCATAATAAGCTACTCCAAAATAACCTAAACTTCCCTTATCTGACGCAATCCCTTCAACGAGCACATTATCATCTTCACTAGCTGTATAATCGCCGCGGCTGCTGCCGGCTTTTCCATTGACTGCTTCGCTAAAATAATCAAACGTCCCTGAGTCGGTGCCCGGCCCAAAGAGCCGAATTTCAACATCGGGAAATCCGTCACGCACCTGACTCCACTTGGTAATCACACCTTGCGCAGAAGGTTCCCAAATTTTCTTAAGCTCCTTAACAGTCAAATGATCAACCCAAGTATTACTCGTATTAACCAAAACAGCCAGCCCGTCAAATGCTATCGGCAGCTCGACATAGTCGACGCTGCTCTCCCGGCAAGCCGAAATTTCTTTTTCCTTAATCGGTCGAGAAGCATCGCTGACATCCGTTTCCCCGCGACAAAAACGTTTAAACCCGCCACCCGTACCGGATATTCCAACCATAACCTTTGTCCCGCCGGAAGCTTTACCAAAATCTTCGGCGACCGCTTCGGTAATTGGAAAAACCGTGCTGGAACCATCAACCTTGATCACCTCTGAAGCAGCAAAGGCCAATTGCCGGCCGCTGAAGCTTAAAAGGATCGCGACGACCATTAAAATTATTTTTTTCATTTAAATCTCCTCTTGGAATTTATTAATTATATTGGCCCCGTTTTGAATTTTCAATAGTTAAGAAATTTAAAATTTAATAACAAGATCCCCTTGCACCAAACTTTCCGGATTGTGCGTTCCCTTAATGCGATCAGAAAGATAATAGTCCACACCAAAACTTACGTTCTTTAGTAGCCCGATTGTCATAATCACTTCGTGTGATTTGACATCCGTGCGTCCGCCTAAACGATCTGAATCCGGGAACACGTCGGGGAAAGCATCTTTTCCTAAAGCGACATATTGATACTTCATCTGCCACTGGCCTTTGCCGCCGACTTTGGCGTTTCCAAAAACAAAACCCGAAGCCCAGCCTTTATTTTGCTTACTTGGGTCCGGATTTGTAATGTAATCGCCAAAAACAGCAATGCGCTCATCAATACCCATGGGAAGACCCCCAAAGATTTTGTTTACACCCAACTCAGCTGAAACAGCGACTGAATCATAATCATACCTAAGGCCGGCATCAGCAACGCCTCCAATCTGCGAATTGGTATTTAATTCATTATCCAGATCATATCCTTTGACACCGTTAAAAACGTAATACGTGCTGGCAACTTTAGCGTCAATCTTATCTTTTTTATAAGCAAGTCCTCCTTGCAAATAAATCATGTTTGGATCTGCGAGTTTACTGGCATTATTTTCGTCAATCAACCAGCTGCCTGCATTAACAAATCCGCTGATCGGTGAAACCAAATCATGCTCCAAGTGCAGAGAAAATCCGTAAGGGTTGATGTCCGTATCCCAGAGCATATCGGTCGCCTGCCAGAGATAATCGGGAGAAAGAAACTTTCCACCAACGATTTTAACCCACGGGGCGGCTTGATATTCGACTGCCGCATAATCTAAACGAACATCCGGTCGTTCAAACGTATTTTCCCACGTGACATTTGTCGAGCGCGGATCTGTGCCACCAGAAGCAAAACCAGCCATAACTTTAGTCGAGCTAATTGGGCTCATCTCCATACCCATGCGAAAACGCGTTCTCCCTCGACTACGAGACGCATTGCTCAAATCCTGCTTCTCATATTGATACCGCAGACGTAGATCGCCTTTGAGCTTGACGGTCTTGACCCAATCGGGAAGATTTCTCTGAAAAGCATCTTCCTGCACAAGTTTTTCATCAGCGGCAATATCACCCTTTAGTTTGCGGGCTTCTTCTTTAGTAAAGGTCCCTTTTTCAACCAACTTGTCGAGCAGTGCATCCACCGACGTCGCTGCAAAGCTCAAAGAGCTAAAATAAACCAGTGCCACGACGGCCAAACCTAAACTGTAAATCTTTTTCATCGTATCTCCTTTGTAAGTTGCCACGAAGTTTTCTTTAACTTCTTGAGAACTAATCTAAAACCAAAGTTTGACGACACGATGACAACAATGTGAACAATCTGTGAACTCTTGAGTTTATGCTTTAGGAAGGGTAAAACGAAAAGACGAGCCTTCGCCCAAACGGCTTGTAGCTGTAATTTCGCCGCCGTGAGCTTGAATAATGTGTTTAACAATCGAAAGACCTAAACCGGTTCCTCCGATTTCACGCGAATGCGCTTTGTCAACGCGATAAAACCGTTCAAAAATACGCGGCAAATCATCAGCCTCAATTCCCAAACCATTATCGGTCACGGTGATTTCGACACAATCCGGTTTTTCACTGGCTAAAATATGCACTTCTCCGCCGATCTTATTATATTTGATCGCGTTTTCGATAATGTTTAAAAAAACTTGCGCCAAAGAAGATTCATCAACCTTGACCGGTGAAATCACAGGTGGAATTTTAGAAATCACCTTGATCTGACGCTGTTTAATTTGAATATTTAACGTCGTCAAAACAAAATCCAAAGTTTTTGTAACAGAGGCCGGCGGCAAATTAAGTGACGGCTTTCCCGACTCATGCCTGGCTAAAACAAGCAAATCGTCGACGAGTTTTGCTAAACGTTCTGCCTCGCAATGGATGATTTTCAAAAACTCGGCAGCATGTTCTTTGTCGTTGAGAGCGCCATCCAAAAGCGTCTCGGCGTAGCCTTTGATATTGGCTGTGGGGGTACGAAATTCATGCGAAACATTGGCCACAAAATCTTTGCGAATGACTTCCAGCCGCCGCAAATCAGTAATATCATGAAAAACCAAGACCGCTCCATCGACATTTGCGTCTAACAAAATAGGAGCAGCCGAAACACGCAAAATTTTTTCCTCTGGCAGCAAAAACGTCAGCTGACAAGCATTTACGCGCTGCCGTGACCCTAAAACTTCATCAACAATTTCTTGCACCTGGATATTACGAATAACCTCCAGCGGCTTTCGTCCCTGGGCCTGATGTTCAACATGTAAAATATTTCTTAAAGTGTCGTTCATAAGCAAGATTTTCCCGTCGCTATTAACGACCATCACACCTTCGGCCATGCTTAAGAAAACCGCCTCCAAGCGGCTCTTAGCCTGCGTCACTTCTTCCATACGCGATTGGATTTGCTGGGACATAAACTCAACCGCTTTGGCTAAATCCGCAATTTCATCATTCTGGTTTAAAGTCACCCTTTGCGAAAAATCACCCGATGCGATTGCCTGCGCCACAGAAGAGATGCGGGCCACAGGCCGGGTGATCCAAAGCGAGGCAAAATGGCTCACTAAAAGCGCAAAAATAAAAGCAAGCCACAGAGAAAACCATAAAAACTTTTGAAGATGGACAGATATTGCCGAAATTTCCGCCAAAGAAAGTGCTACGCGGATAATCCGCGGCGATTGTTTGTCTCCAAAAAGTGCGGCGACATAAAGCATGTCTTCGCGGACAGATAAACTATACCGCCGGCTTTGCCCTAAGCCTTCCTTCAAAGCCTGCTTTATTTCCGGGCGAAAAAGATGGTTTTCCAGCTCTGGAAGCTGATTTTTCTCGAACATCGAGTCGCCTAAAACCGCACCGTCGGGCCCAATAATCGTAACCCGGCTGACAAGTCTTTTTCCTAAATCATCGGCAATTGGGTCAAAATCCGTACCGGAAGGAAACTTCTCCAGATAAACTTTCGCCAAAGAAATTTCTTGTTCCAGGACTGTTTTAATACGCTTGTAAGTATATGTTTTAAGCGTATTATCTAAATAAAAATAAACCGCCGTTAAAATCACAGCGACGATCGTGCTTAAAGTCAACGTAACTTTATGATGACTGTTTAAACGCATATTTAATCTCTATCCTCATTAAAACGGTAACCCAAGCCGCGAATCGTTTCTAATGCTTCGCCGACTTTGCCCAGTTTCTGACGCAACCGCTTAATGTGTGTATCGACCGTGCGTGTTGTGACATCCGCTTCGATGTTCCAAACAGCGCTCAAAAGCTCTTCGCGCGACTGCACCCGCCCACGGCGCTCAACAAGCGTCACCAGAAGTTTAAATTCCATCGGCGTCAGAATAACTTCCTTGGCCTTGACCGTGACACGATGCCGGGGAATATCAATTTCCAAGTCCCCGCTTCGCAAATTTTCTTTAGAAGCCTGTTTAATTTGTCCACGGCGCAGAATCGTTTTAGCCCGCAAAATAAGTTCACGCGGACTAAACGGTTTAACCACATAATCTTCGGCGCCAAGCTCAAAGCCGACCACGCGGTCGACTTCTTCCCCGCGCGCCGTTAAAATCATAACCGGTATCGACGACAAACGGCTGTCGTCTTTCAAACGCCGGCACGTTTCAAAGCCGTCCATTTTAGGAAGCATGATATCAAGAATGATCAAATCGACTTTTTGGCGGGATAAAAACTCAAGGGCTTCTTCACCGGTAATTGTCACATGCGCACGAAAACCAGCCTTTTCAAAATTATATTTGACGAGTTTGGCAATATTAGCATCGTCTTCAATGATAAGAATATTCTCTTGCGACATAGAATTTTATTTAAAGATTTCCTGAAAGAAATCTCGCATCGCCACCCACGAACGCTTGTCTGCGAGCTCATTATATGCAGCGCCTTTACTATTATCATTTCCTGCCGCAGGATTCGTAAACGCATGAACCGCGCCGCTGTACTTAATCAACTGCCAATCCACATGGCCGTCATTCATTTCTTTTTCAAAAGCCTGCACTTCATCAGCCGGAACATACGGATCATCCGCCCCGTGAAGAGCCAAAATCTTGGCTTTAATACTTTTTGCATCCATAGGTGTTAGCGTACTTAATCCTCCGTGAAAACTAACGGCTCCTTTAATCGGCGCGCCGCTACGTGCAGCCGTCGTCCCGCCAAAACAAAACCCCATAACCGCAATTTGGGCCGGATCAACCATAGGTTCTTGTTTTAATGCCTCATATCCAGCAAGGATACGTCGGCGAAGTAAAGCACGATCCCCCTTATAAATTCCGACGAGCACGCCGGCTTCATCCGTATTTTTGGGGCGAACATCTTTACCGTAAATATCAACGGCAAAGGCCGTATAACCTAATTTTGCCAACTGCTCAGCCTTCGTATTTGAAAAAATTCCAAACCCCATCCAATCATGAACGACAAGAATCCCGGGACGTTTACCGGCAATGGCATCATCGTAAGCCACATATCCCTGCAGGAGTGTTTCACCTTCCTTGTATTCAATCATTTTCGTCTGCAAAGTCGCCTGCGCTGGCAGTGAAAAACACAATAAAAAAAGCAACACAACAAACGTTTTCATAGCACAAAACTCCTTGGTAGGATTAACACACAAAAAGAAACGAACATAATAAATACAATTATGCGATGGTATTAAATGAATATTCTTTCGGACTTAAAACTATTTCACTTGCCAGCGATAATTTTTTCAGCGGCAAGCCAATCATCCACGTCATTGCCATGGGCCCCGCCTCGCTTTAAATAAAGCTCATAAGCTTTTTCGGCGATGCGCTGATTGATATTGCCCTGTTCAACGAAACTCGAAATACTTTTCTTTAAAAAAGTTTCCTTTTTCGTTGCGCTGGACTTTGGCGCTGTTTTTTTAACCGGTTTAACGTTTGCCATTTGATGCTCCTTTTTGTTGCTTTGATGACCCACTAAAAAACTATTTTCATGATACTAGAATAAAATTTACAAATCCACACATGCATTTTACAAATTCCCAACGAACCTAAGCGTCGAGAGACGCTCTTGGATGTACTCAAAAATTTTCCCAGGAATATTGACCGCAGAACATTCTTCCATCCCACGAAAACCCGGAGAAGAATTAGCTTCACAAATTTTAAATCCGTCGTCGGAAAACAACAGGTCGATGCCCGCAATTTCCAAGCCTAAAGCTTGCGCAGCTTTGATGCCGAGGTTTTCAATAGCCGGCGTTAATCGGTAAGCTTGAACACTGGCGCCCTGCGAATAATTCGCTTTAAACGATCCTCCCTGTGCCTTTCGCATCATGCATCCGACCACCCGCCCGCCAATAACAAAAACACGGACATCGCGCCCCATGCTTTGGGCGACAAACTCCTGAATAACAAAATTCGGATTCCCCTGGCTGGTTGCGATCATCGCAATCAAGTCTTCGAAACGGTTGCGATTTTCACACAAAAAAACGCCGCGTCCCTGCGAACCGGACAGTGTCTTGACAACAAGCGGAAAACCGATTTCACGCTCGACCAAATCAACATTAAGCGGATATTTAGCCAGCATCGACTTGACGGTCGGCAAACCACACGATGCTAATACCTGCATCGAATGCATTTTATCGCGCGCTAAGGCCACACTCGCTGCAGAATTAGGAACATAGACGCCCGCGTTTTCCATTTGGCGCATGATAGCTAAAGCAAAATACGTTGTTGCCGACCCCATACGATTAAGAAGAAAATCCACAGGCCCAACCGGATTACCAGAAAGCAAAAAACGCTGCTGGCCATTGCCCTCGACGATGATATCAATTTCATGGGGAGCTACGACTCGCAGCAGAATATTTTTTTCCTTAGCTTGATCAAGAAAACGCTGCACTCCATGAGAGCAGGAGCGAAGAGCATGTTGCGGGAATCTATTGAGAATCCACCCTTGCATAAGTTTTTCTAAAATCAGGTATTCTCAGACGAAGTGTTTTCATCCTCGATAACTTCTCGACGGATAATCTTGGCGATTTTTTTCCCGTCCTGCTCCGTATAATAAACCTCGACGACATCCTCTGCGGCTAAGTCAGTGATCGCTTTAAAACCATCAAGCTTAACTGAAGGATCCAACTGGTAAGAAACCTGCTTTTCGACATCTGAATCATAATCATATTCCTGCAGAACAATTTCATTTGCGCTGACTTTGGCGACCGCGCCGTACGAATAAATAAATTTGCTTAAATCCACTGGCGCAACCGCTTGCGGGGTTTGGCTGGGAGCACTTTCCTCGGCGGCAAAGACAGGCGCCGTCAAAAGACTTGTCGCAACCATAAGAGCAAAGACATTTGAAATTCTCATAGAGCCTCCTTGTAGAAATTTCTGATTGTTTGTTTATATCACCTTGCTGTGTGCTTGAAAAGCAATATTTTTAAGCTATACATTTGAAAAGATGATGTATAATCCGTTCATGAAAACAAAATTCTTTATAGGCATCGACGTCGGCGGAACAAAAATTGCGGCGGCCATCATTTCCCCCGCCGGAAAAGTTCTAACCCGCGCTAAAACTTCGACACCTGCTAAAGCCAAACCTGCTGTAATCCTGACACTTATTTTGGAGCTCATTGAACAAATCATCCGCGATGGAAAATTTTCCCGCAAGCAGTTAGCCGGTATTGGCATTGGGGTCCCGGGAATCGTAGACAATCAAAATCACATTCTTGCAACTCCCAACATCAATTTGGCTGGCTTTCCTCTTTGCGCAAAGGTGAACAAAAAATTTCACGTCAAAGTCGTCGCTGGCAATGATGTTAATCTTGGGCTTTTAGGCGAACAATGGCTTGGCGCAGGTAAAAAAATAAAAAATATCATAGGAATTTTCCCAGGAACGGGTGTTGGCGGGGCAATTATTATCGATGGAAAACTTGTGATCGGCACACAAGGCGCTGCTGGCGAATTAGGGCACATGATCATCTGCCCAGAGGGGCCCTTGTGCAGTTGCGGCAATCACGGCTGTCTGGAGGCCTTGACCGGCCGCTGGGCCATCGAACGCGATATTCGCGCATCCATCAAAGAAGGCCGCACAACATTGATCACAAAATTAATAAACGGAAAAGTCACTTCAATCAAAAGCAAATTTCTCAAAGCCGCCCTCAAAGCCAAAGATCCGCTAAC
>CAYNSM010000025.1:0-19926 GCA_964400065.1 uncultured Planctomycetales bacterium | reverse complement strand
TTAATAGATATGATAAGTATAGTGTGCGACACTATGAAAAACAAGAAAAAACACTTTTTTAAACAGACTATTTTTATAGCCTATTTTCTCTTAAGCCAAAAGTTCCTTAACGGCATCGCGTTCACCTAAAAGTTCTTTTTGGGTCAAGGCAATTTTTTCCTGGCTAAAGGCATTGTGCACCAAGCCGCTGACAATTTTCCAATCTGTCCCGTCAGAAACAACCGGATAACTAAACATCAAGCCTTTTTCAACCCCATAGCTGCCATCTGAAGAAACGGCAACCGAGAAAAATTCACCCAATTTTGTCGGTGTAATCAAATTTTTGACCGTATCGATTGCCGCATTAGCCGCTGAAGCAGCTGACGAAAGCCCGCGAGCTTTAATAATCGCCGCACCGCGCTGCTGAATGACTTCCAAAAAATCCTTCTTTAACCAATTCTCGTCGGTAATCACTTCGGTCAACGGCTTTGCGCAAACCTGTGCATTATAAAAATCCGGATACATCGTCGCCGAATGATTTCCCCAAATTGCCAATTTTTTGACGTCCTCGATACAAACACCAGCCTTTTGAGCCACTTGTGTTACGCTGCGGTTTTGGTCTAACATGGTCATGGCAAAAAAGTTTTTGGCCGGAATCTTTTTGGCATTCGCCTTTGCAATAAAAGCATTCGTATTACAAGGATTTCCAACGACAAGAACGCGGCAGGAAGGCTTGGCGTTTTCATCCAAAGCTTTGCCTTGCGCAATAAAAATTTTGCCGTTGATTTTTAAAAGCTCCGCGCGCTCCATGCCAGCCTTACGAGGAACGCTGCCAACCAAAAGCGCCCAATCCGCATCTTTAAAAGCAATATTGGCATCTGATGTCACCGTCACAGCTTTTAAAAGCGGAAAAGCACAATCTTCTAATTCCATCACAACGCCTGACAAAGCCGGTAAAGCAGCCTCGAGCTCAAGGAGACTTAAATGCACCTGCGTATCTTTCCCAAACATTTCTCCGGCGGCAATGCGAAAAAGTAAAGCATACCCAATCTGACCTGCCGCACCGGTAACAGCAACTTTAATTGTTTTTTGCATCACAAACTCCTTTTTAAAAACGACATTAATAAAATTATTAAAGCATCGGTAAAATTGCCCGACTATACTCGAGTGCTTCGCGCTGAATCTGCGCGAAAATAATTTCTTCGCAATCAGCACTTGCGCGCGCCAAAATTCCGCCCCAGGGATCAATGATCATACTATTGCCAAAAGCTTGTACCCCGCCGGTGCAGCTGCCGCACTGGTTTGGGGCAACAATATAAGCAAGATTTTCAATGGCCCTGGCCCGTAACAAAATTTCCCAATGCGCCTTGCCGGTTTCATAAGTAAAATTCGACGGGACGCAGATAACTTCGCATTTCTTTTTCCCATATTTCCGAAAAAACTCGGGAAACCGCAAATCATAACACACCGCCATTCCTAAGCGCACCGGCCCTAAAGGAGCGATGACCGGCAATTTGCCGGCACAAAAATTTTGCGACTCTTTGATCACGCGATCACCGACGACCGCATCAAAAAGATGAGTCTTGCGATACCGCGCAGACACCCGTCCATAATCATTGATCACAACCGAGGTGTTATAACACTTTGTGTTTTTAGGAATTTTTTCATAAATGGATCCGGCAGTGATAAACACTCGGTGTTTTTTTGCCAAATCCATAAACGGCAGAAGCGAAGGTCCGGGGATTTTTTCGCTTACCTCGCTTAAAATACCTTTATTAAGCGAGCCGCGATAATTAAAAACTTCGGGTAAAAAAATAGCTTTACTGCCACATTCAATGGCTTCTTTAACAAAATGCAGCGCTTTAGCAATATTCTTTTCTTTAAATTCTCCGACGTTAAGTTGAATCGCGGCGATTTTCATAGTCTAAAATTTACTTTAATGATTCGCCATACTGCTTGTAACATTTAGTATAAAACTCTTGCTTGCGTAAATTTTCGCGCCACGTACGAATGCACGGATAAGGGCTCAAGTCGATGCCGGCAACCTCGGCCGGATCAAGCCCAGACAAAAGGGTCATGTCAGCCAGAGTTAGTGTGTTTCCGGCAAGATACGCGCTTTTGGCAAGCTGTGCTTCAACAATTGGCAGAAAACGCCCTAAAAAATTCAACCCTTCTTCAAGAGAGCGCTCATCAACAGCAATTTTTCTGCGTGGCGCAAAAACACGATTATAAACAATCTTTTGTAAAGCCGCATTGACATGCAGCGTCACAAAATCAATTTCCTGATCCACAAGCGCCCGTTCTTTTAAATCTTTTGGATAAAGCGACGAACCAACTTTATCGGCAAAATATTTGATAATCGCCCCACTCTCGGCTAAGACAAATCCGTCATCGTCGATAAAAGGGACTTTCCCGACGGGATTTAATTTTAAAATTTCAGGCTTTCTCTGCTCGCCGGCGCCCAAATCAATTTTTTTGTAATCATACTTTAGGCCCAAATAATTAGCGACAAAACGCACCTTATTGGCAGGAGAAGATAAATCTGATCCGTAAATTGTTAACATTCAAGCCTCGCTTTTTATTGAAGTAGTTAAAG
This sequence comes from uncultured Planctomycetales bacterium, assembly GCA_964400065.1. GTDB lineage: Bacteria > Omnitrophota > Gorgyraeia > Zapsychrales > JANLHA01 > JADLGJ01. The sequence goes on along the minus strand of CAYNSM010000025.1, from coordinate 17,351 downwards.
AAATTGTTGAAACGTGAGGTCTTTTTTAATCGTCACCAAAAGGCGACGATTAAAAAAGCGACCCCAGCGGGATTTGAACCCGCGCAACGAGACTGAAAATCTCGTGTCCTAACCAGGCTAGACAATGGGGTCGATAAAATCAACGAAATCAAGAAGAACGTATTATATGAAAGAATTGCCTTCGGTCAAGAAAAATTAAACCGTTACCGGCGCTTCTTCTTCACCAGAATCTTCATCTTTGGCGACAACATTCGCAACGGAGCTGACCTCATCGCCCTTATCCAGAGAAATCAGTTTTACCCCTTGCGTACTGCGTCCAGACTGGCGAATATCTTTCGTCGGACAGCGGACCACCATGCCCTGCTTGGTCACGGCCATAATTTCATCCTCAAGCAATGCCGTTAAAACACCGACGACGTTCCCATTCTTCGGCATGCATTTGATATTGATAATCCCTTTGCCGCCACGCGACTGCGTCCGGTAATCATTAAAATCCGAACGCTTCGTATAGCCAAGGGACGTTACGGTCAAAAGAGTGCTTCCGGTTTTAGAAATATCCGGCGGAAACACGCGCATGCTGACAACGCGATCATCTTTCGAAAGGCTGATGCCTCGCACCCCGCGTGCACCGCGCCCCAAATCACGAATTTGTTTTTCTGAAAAACGCAAAGACTTGCCTAACTTCGTCGCCAAAAGCACGTCGCATTTCCCGTTACTCAGCGACGTTCCGATTAACTCATCGCCCTTGTCGAGCGTAATACCGACGATGCCACCTTTACGAGGATTGCTAAAAGCCGAGAGCTTGGTCTTTTTCACATTTCCCTGTGCGGTTGCCATAACCAGCGACTGGTCTTCAGAAAATTCTTTAACGCTGACAATCGCACTGATCTGTTCGTCGTTTTTAAACGACAACAAATTAATGATGGCCTTACCCTTGGCATTGCGCGCCGCGACGGGAATTTCATAAACTTTAAGCCAGCGGACAATTCCTTGATTCGAAAAGATCAATAAATAATCTTTGGACGAGGCAACAAAAAGCATCTTCACAAAATCCTCATCCTTGGTCGTCATTGCGGTGACGCCTTTGCCGCCACGCTTTTGTTTGCGATAAGCGCTGACAGCAAGCCGCTTGATATATCCGGTATTGCTGATCGTAATCGCCATTTCCTCTTCGGCAATCAAATCTTCCATTTCAATATCTTCGGGCTTGGCCGCAATTTCGGTCCGACGGTCATTGTTATATTTCTTTTTAATTTCGGTAAGCTCATCTTTGATAATCTGGTCGACGAGCTTAGGGTTTGCCAAAATAGCACGATAACGATCAATGTCTTTTAAAAGACCGCGATATTCTTCTTCAATTTTATCGCGCTCCAAAGCGGTCAAACGCTGCAGTTGCATTTCCAAAATCGCCTGCGATTGGATTTCGGTCAACTTAAACTTTTTCATCAAGTTAAGCTTGGCCTCAACCGCGCTCTTAGAGCCGCGTATTGTTTTGATAATCTCATCAATCGCGTCGATGGCGATGCGCAAACCTTCCAAAATGTGCGCACGACGAAGAGCACGGTCTAATTCAAATTGCGTTCTGCGACGAACAATAATGCGGCGATGATCGATAAACTCGCTCATCAACTGCTTTAAATTCAGAACCCGCGGACTATTATTGACGAGCGCAAGATTAATGATCCCAAAGGTCGTTTCTAGCTGCGTGTGTTTATATAAATAATTCAAAACAATGTCGGGCTGAACATCGCGCCGCAACTCAATGACGATACGAATCCCGTCTTTATCCGACTCATCGCGAATATCTGTAATCCCATCGACCGCTTTATTCTGGACCAAATCGGCAATCGCCGTAATCAAATTCGCCTTATTAACCTGATACGGAATTTCGGTAACGATGATCGAATCTCGATTACCTTTCTGGCGTTCGATCGAAGCCTTGGCGCGAATCAAAACTTTTCCGCGGCCCGTTTCATAAGCATCCCTAAATCCTTCGCGACCGCAAATAATTCCACCCGTCGGAAAATCTGGGCCATGAACAAATTTACTAAGCTCTTTGATCGTCGCCTCATTGTGATCAATCAAATGCATGACTCCGTCAATGACTTCACCCAAATTGTGCGGTGGCATATTCGTCGCCATACCAACAGCAATACCACTAGAACCATTGACCAAAAGATTTGGAAAAGCCGCCGGCAAAAGCGCTGGCTCCTGCAAACTCGCGTCAAAATTCGGAACAAAATCAACGGTATTTTTGTCAATGTCTGCTAAAAGTGGGTCGGAAATCGCGGACAGACGCGCTTCGGTATAACGCATCGCAGCCGCTGCATCCCCGTCAACAGACCCAAAATTTCCTTGTCCATCAACCAAAGGATAACGAAGCGAAAATTCCTGCACCATACGCACCATCGTGTCATAAACAGCCGTGTCACCATGCGGATGATATTTACCTAGAACCTCACCAACAATACGAGCACTTTTTTTATAGGGTTTCGGATACTCGAGATTAAGCTCTTTCATCGCAAATAAAATTCGCCGATGAACCGGCTTTAGGCCATCACGGGCATCCGGCAGAGCGCGGCCAACAATAACGCTCATCGAATACGCCAAATACGAGCGTTTCATTTCTTCTTCAATAAAAACAGGAATAATTTTTTCTTGTGTCGACGATGTTTCCATAAAATCAAAAACCTTTCAAAATTTTAAATATCTAAATCCTTGACTTCATCCCGAAAATGAGTTCTTCCTCCCCCTTTGATGGGGGAGATTAGGTGGGGGTGTCCTCAGGATAATCCCTGGCGATCACCCTCCCCTAGCCCCTCCCATCAAGAGAGGGGAAACATATAAAAGTTTCTGGCGCGCTAAATATCTAAATCTTTAACCTCATGGGCATTGGTTTCAATAAATTTCCGACGAGGCTCAACTTCATCGCCCATCAAAACGCTAAAAACCTTATCCACTTCAGCAGCATCTTCAAGCATGACACGCAAAATCGTGCGTCGAGCTGGATCCATGGTCGTATCCCAAAGCTGCTGCGGGTTCATTTCCCCCAAACCTTTATAGCGCTGAATATGAATCCCTTTGTTTGCCTGATTACGAACAAAATCTAAAACTTCCTTTAAAGAATAAAATTCATGTTCGTCGTTCTCGATGGCAATAGAAAATAATGGCTTTAGCCCTTCATTCTTTTCTTTTTTTGCCGACTTATTTTGCGTATATTCCTTAGGAATCTCCGGTTTAACAAACTCCGCGAGCGTTAATCCTAACTTTTCGAACTTTTTTTGAATAGCCAAAACATCCTGCCCTTCAAAAATTTCGATATACTTGACATCCACAGCGTCCTTGGTGATCTCGGCTAATTCTTTATCGTCGACAATAAAACGGATTTTACTTTCTACTTTGATCATATACATCGGCAATGTTTGTGTCTTTTCATTGTATTCCTTAATATAGTCTTCAAAAGCAATCCCGCGCCGATGCATGACTTTGATCAAGTGCTCAAGTTCCGTCAAAGAACCCAAAATATCTTTAAGTTGCGTGCTATTAAATGTATTTTTTCCTTTGATTTTGGTTAATTTCAACCCTTCAATACCCAGATCCAAAATAAGATCCGTCAGCTCTTCTTCCGTCTCAATATATTCTTCACGCTTACCGCGTTTGACTTTATACAGCGGTGGTTGAGCAATATAAACATAACCTTTTTCGATAAGCGAGCGCATTTGCCGATACAAAAGTGTCAACAAAAGTGTACGAATATGTGAACCGTCGACGTCCGCGTCGCACATGATAATAATTTTATGATAACGAAGTTTTTCAGGATTAAATTCATCGCCGACGCCAGCGCCTAAAGCGGTGATAATTGTGCGGATTTCTTCATTGCTTAAAATTTTATCCAAACGCGATTTTTCGACGTTAAGAATTTTTCCTTTAAGCGGCAAAATCGCCTGAAAAGCGCGGTCGCGTCCCTGCTTGGCCGAACCGCCGGCCGAATCCCCTTCGACTAAATATAACTCACAAAGCGCCGGATCGCGCTGAGAACAGTCAGCTAATTTTCCAGGCAAACCGCCGCCATCTAAAGCCCCTTTTCGACGCGTTAGCTCGCGGGCTTTACGCGCCGCTTCACGAGCACGTGACGCTAAAACAATTTTTCCGACGATTTTATTCGCAACCGGCGGATTTTCTTCAAAAAATGTTGTTAAAGCTTCAAACGTAGCGGAAGCCACAATCCCTTCGACTTCAGAATTACCTAATTTTGTTTTAGTCTGTCCTTCAAATTGCGGATTAGGAATTTTTGTGCTGATAACGACAGTTAGGCCTTCGCGAGCATCATCGCCGCTAATCGAAACCTCATCTTCCTTTATTAATTTTTTGCTTTTCGAATAAGTGTTAACCGCGCGCGTAAGCGCTGAGCGAAAACCGCTCAAATGCGTTCCACCTTCGGAAGTATTGATATTATTGGCAAACGATAAAACATTTTCGCTATACCCGTCATTATATTGCATGGCCACTTCAATGGTGATGCCATCTTTTTCCCTCGAGAAATAAACAATTTTGTCATGCAAAACACCTTTGTCGGTATTTAGATAATTAACAAATTCCTTAATGCCGCCTTTGTAATGATAGACGTTTTCTTTTTCTCTTTCGCTGCGCTTGTCGATGAGTTTAATCATCAGGCCATTATTCAAAAAAGCAAGTTCGCGCAAACGTTTGGCCAAAATATCATAAGCAAACACGTGCGTTTGTTTAAAAATCGACCGATCCGGCTTAAACGTAACTTTGGTTCCAGTGCCTTTTGTTTTTCCGACGACCGAAAGTTTGGACGCCGTCTTGCCGCGTTCATAGCGCTGATGATAAATTTTCCCATCGCGCTTGATCTCAACCTCGAGCCAATCGGACAAAGCATTAACGCAGCTGACGCCCACCCCATGCAAACCGCCAGAAACTTTATAGGAATCATGATCAAATTTTCCGCCGGCATGCAGTGTCGTCAAAACAACTTCGACCGCCGGCTTTTTTTCCTTCGCGTGAATGTCAACCGGAATGCCGCGGCCGTTGTCGATAACGGTAATCGTTTCCCCTTCATTGATCGATACTTCGATCTCGCTGGCATATCCAGCCAAAGCTTCATCGACGGAATTGTCCACAACTTCATAAACCAAATGATGCAAGCCACGACTGAAGGTGTCGCCGATATACATCGCCGGACGCATACGCACCGCGTCCATGCCTTCTAAAACCGTAATATTACCGGCGTCATACTTGGCATTTTTATCTTGTGTCTTTTTTTCTTCTTTTTCCATTTCGCTAGTCTCTGGACTCATGTTGGTTAATTCACTTTCCCTATTTTAAAAGAAATCTTTTGAAGATCCGTCAATTCGCTTTTTAGTTCGTTTAAAATTTTAGTTTTAATTAAAGTAATTTGATAAAGCCGTGCAGAAGAATCCACGTTTACAAAAAGCTGTCCATCCTTAAAGCCAGATATCTTAGCACCAGAAATGCAATTGTCTTTTAAAACTTTTTCAAATACATCGCCAAGTTTTTTTTGTTCGGCAATCGTCTTGGTTGAAATATCAACAAAAACTTTTTTAACAATGTCTTTAATCTCGTCCACAAATAATCTCTTTTAAATCCGCATCGGCAAGACAAGATACAAATAATCGCCCAAACGAATGACACCGGCTTTGTCCGGACCAGAAAGTTCAAGCTCAATGGTTTCGGCGCTGATATTCTTTAACATGTCGATCAAATATTGCGGATTAAACCCAACGATCATTTCTTTCCCACCGTATTCGGCGACAAGTTCTTCGCGCGACTCGCCAACATCCGGCGTAGTTTTAGAAATAACAAGCTTATCGGTAAAAACTTCAAACTTAATGGCCTGAAAATCCGGCGTTGAAAGCAAATTGGCCCGACGGATTGCGCTCAAAAATGCCTGCGTCACAATTTTGATTTTTGGCGTTACCGGTTTTGGGATAACTTGGCTGTAATTTGGAAATTCGCCTTCAATAATTCGACTGGCGATTAACGTACCATTGATATCAAACAGGACCTGATTGGTTCCCGCAATAAACGAAATATTTCCTTCTTCCGTTAAGTTTCGAAAAATTTCCTGAATCGCTTTAAGCGGAATAATCACGGACACATCTTTTTTTAAAGGGCTTTCAAGTTTTCGTTCAATCTTGGCCAAACGCCGGCCATCGGTAGCAACCATTCGGATCGTGTCCGAATTAATTTCGAGCAAAATCCCGTTTAAAACATACCTTGATTCTTCGTGCGAAACTGCAAAAGATGTTAAACGAATCATTTCTTTAAAAATACTTTGGCCAATCTTAATAACTTCCTTATCTTTAAATTCCGGAAATTTTGGAAATTCTTCTTTAGGTAAACCGGAAAGCTTAAAACGACATTTATTTCCCTCAATATCAACCTGATTGTTTTTTTTGGTGCTAATAATGATTTCCCCAGAAGGCAATTCGCGAACAATATCGCTAAAACGTTTCGCAGGAATGGTTATTGCGCCTTCTTCAATCGTTTCCACAGGTATTTCACAAGATATCCCAATATCGAGATCCGTTGTATTTAAGTTAACTTTGCCTGCGCGGGTCTCTAGTAGCATATTCGATAAAATAGGCAATGTCGCCTTGGAAGAAACAATATTTTGCACAATTTGTATACCCGCAACCATTTGATCTTTTTCGAGTTTGATCTTCATTTATCCCCCAATTTAGTTTTCCCTACTACTGCTATTTTATTAAAAATAAGCTTTAAAAAACAGTAATCGTAATATTAGGACTTGTGCAAAAGTATAATAAAGCTGAAAGTGTTTGAAAATAATGAATTTATAAATTTATTGGCTGTTTATAACTTTCCAACAACCTTTTTATTGCTTAAGATTTGTTGTTAATTTGTCGATTGTATTTTTTAATTCCTGATCCGTCAATAGGTCTTGTTCAATTTTTTTACAAGAATGTAAAACCGTTGTGTGGTCTTTTCCGCCAAAAGCCTGACCGATTTCAGGTAGGGATAATTTTGTCATTTGGCGTGTTAAATGCATCGCCAGTTGCCGCGGAAGCAAAACATTTTTGTTTCGTTTCTTTGCTTTCAGTTCCGAAACAGAAATATTATAGTAATCCCCCACTTCCTTTTGTATCATTTCAACACTGATAATTTTAATCGTTTCTTTAACCATATCTTTCAAGATAAGTTTTGCGACATCTAAACTAATCGGTTTTTCTTCTAATAAGGAATAAGCAACAACACGGATTAAAGCACCTTCTAATTCTCTGATATTAGTTTTAATTTGCTCTGCAATAAAGAAAATAACATTGTCTGGAACCTCAACAGGTTCGCGTTCAATTTTTTTCTTTAAAATAGCGACACGTGTTTCGTAATTTGGCGGCTGAATATCTGTAATTAATCCCCACGCAAAGCGCGAACTTAAACGTTCTTCAAGATTCGAAATTTCTTTTGGAGGCCTATCGGATGAGATAATAATTTGTTTTCTATTATTATGAAGTGCGTTAAAGGTATGAAAAAATTCTTCCTGTGTTGATTCTTTTCCGGCGATAAAATGAATGTCGTCGATCAATAATACATCAATGTTTCGGTATTTTTGTCGAAATTGAGGTGTCGAACGATGGCGAATTGCATCAATTAGTTCATTGGTAAATTTTTCTGAGGAGATATAACAAATACTAAGAGAAGGATAAAGTTTACGAATTTGTTGGGTGATCGCTTGCATTAAATGTGTTTTTCCTAGACCAACTTGTCCGTAAATAAAAAATGGATTATACGCTTTTGCGGGTGATTCTGCGACAGCCATAGCTGCAGCACAAGCAAAACGGTTTGATGGTCCAATTACGAAATTTTCAAAGGAAAAACGGGGATTAATGTTAATGTCATCGCGTTTTTCATCTTGAAAGGTTGTTTCGATTTTGTTTAAACGCGAAGGGGGTGTTTCTTTTTGTGTGTTAGAATTGATCGAAAATTCAATCGTAATCGGCAAATCCGAGCTTGTCGCTAATTTTTCTTCGATGGTTTTAAGATAATGTTCAACGATCCAGTTGCGGAAAAACTCATCCGGAGTTTCTAAAAGAATAGTTGAAGGGTCTTTTTCTATAGCATGTAGCTGTGAAAACCATGCTTCGTAAGAGGTCTCTCCTATTGTTTCCTTAATAGAGCTTTGTGCTTTTTCCCAGACGTTTAAAACGCTCATACGTATTCTATCGATGATCAATTGTTAAAAAAGCATTTAATTCAAGAGCAATTCACAAATTTTAAGCAGTATAAGTCTTTATTTATCAATAATTTGAGAATAAATTGTTGTTTTATTAACAGGTTATTCACATCTGTTAATATTTCTTTAGTCTATTTTCCGTCGGGAAATTTATGCTAAAAGTCAGATTCCGACGGTGTTTTAAGTCCCTGAAAATTTTTTCTTTTATATACCCAAATGCAATGAATTTGTAAAATTGAATTATTTAAATCATTGCGTTTAGGTATTATACTGTTTTCCTTGATTGTAAATTCAAGAAGCAACAGTATAACAAACAAAAACCTTAATGCAACTCAATTTTCTTCCACCGGATTTCAAATTTTCTATTTTTTCTCTAAAGCCTTGAAAACAATATTTTTTCTCTTCTCTCGTAATCAAAAAATCTTGACTGGGTGTTAAGCTGTGTTATAATCTTCGAATTATGAAAAAACATCTTAAGACACCAACTAATATTAAGTCCAAGCGCCGTCATGGTTTCCGTCGGAGAATGGCAACTGCAGATGGCCGGGACGTGCTTAATAGTCGTCGTGCTAAAGGCCGAAAAAGATTATCTGTTTAATCTTTTGGGCTTATCTTTTTGCAATGGCTAAAGCCCTTTCGTTTGCGATTCGCTTTTATCAAAAGATAAATCGGTACCTCTTTATTCCAAGTTGCCGATTTTATCCTTCATGCTCCTGCTATGCCCTTGAGGCCATCGAAAAACACGGCGCTTTGTGTGGCTCAAAAATGGCCGCATTGCGAATTTTGCGCTGTTCCCCATTATCATCCGGCGGTTACGATCCAGTAAGGTAAAAAATATGGAAAAAAGAATAATTTTAGCGTTTGTTTTATCATTTGTTGTTCTCTCAGCTTGGTCAACATTAAATCCCCCGCCACGAAAAACCGTATCAAGCACTTCTCAGGCTGTTGTAAAAAAAGAAGATATATCTATTTCAGAGGTTAGAACTCCATCAGATTTTTCAAAATCTCAAGAAACTATTATAACTGAAGACATTCGTGTTTTAGAAAACGACAAAATCAAGGTGGAATTTACAAATATTGGCGGATCCATTAAATCTATCGTTATTAAAGAATTTAATACATCATTACCAATTACAAATATTTTTTCTGTTGCCGTAGCGGCAAAAAGAGAATTTGTTGTTGACGAAAGCAATAAAAGTAAAATTGTCTATTCTTTTAGAAATGGGAAAGAAAAAATTATCAAATCATATTCTTTGTCTAATCAGGATTATTTAATTGATGTAAATGTCCAAACTGACGGATTGTCCAATTTGGAATTTGGTGCTTATCAGGTCAATTCTTCCAGTTTGGACAAAAAAATAGCACAATCTCCCGAAAAGTCTTTGTTTGAATACTCGATCGGCTTATTTAATCAGATCGCTCGAAAAGACAATGCTATTGATTTTTCGACTAAAGAAAATAAAAATCAGTTCGGCGAAGTTTCTTGGATCGGATATCGAGATCGGTATTTTTGTTTTGTTTTAAAGCCAAAATTTAAAATTGAAAAATTTTCTGTAATTGCCCAAGACACGAAAAATTTATTTATCAATGTGTTTCCTTCCGAAAAGTCTTTAAATAATTATGATGCATTAATTTACATCGGTCCTCAAAAAATAAACATTTTGTCTTCGTATAATCAAGGTTTTGAAAATATCATGGTTTTTAGCAATTGGGGGATTTTGGATATTTTTGCGAAAATGATTTATTTCTTTGTACACTTTCTTTATGGCATCTTGAAAAGTTGGGGCTTTGCGATTCTTGTTCTTGGATTTTCCTTATATATTGTGACGTATCCGTTGACGGCAAAAAGTATGACTTCGATGCGCAAGATGCAAGCCTTGCAACCAAAAATGAAAAGCCTGCAAGAAAAGTATAAAAATGATCCACAGCGTTTAAATAAAGAAATGATGGAGTTATATAAAGAAAATAATGTTAACCCGTTTGGCGGATGCCTACCAATGTTATTGCAAATGCCAATTTTTTATGGGCTTTATCAGGTTTTATGGCGTTCCGTTGACTTTAAAGGAGCCAGCTTCTTTTGGATTAAGGATCTTTCTTTGCCAGATAGATTAGCGACTTTGCCGTGGACTTTGCCGGTCTTTGGGAATGAACTTAATATTCTGCCAATATTAATGGCGATTATCATGTTTTTTCAACAAAAATTTACTTCCAAAAACATGGTAATTACTGATGAGAATCAGCTAATGCAACAAAAAATGATGCTTATCCTTATGCCCGTGATGATGGGATTTATCTTTTATCATTTTGCCAGCGGGCTATGTTTGTACTTTACGACGTTTTATTTATTGTCCACTCTGACTGCGTGGAAAATGTCCAAACTAGCAGATAGCGTGAAATGAAGAACAATGTCCAATCTGTTGAGTTTGAAGGTGCCGACGTAGAGGAAGCTGTTAGGAAAGCTCTTGAGCACTTTAACGTTTCGCGCGAAGAATTAAGCATTAAAATCGTTTGTGAGGAAAAAAAAGGATTGTTTGGTATGCAAGGCGCCAAACTCGCGAAAATCAAGGTGCATTTAAAGAAAAATAAAGTTTAATGTTTCACGTGAAAGCATTGTTTTGAATTAAATCATGGCTAAAATAATTTCAATTTGTAATCAAAAGGGCGGAACCGGAAAAACAACAACCTCGGTCAACCTTTCTCATGCTTTGTCGCAAAAAAATAAACGCGTCCTGCTCGTTGATACGGATCCTCAGGGGAATGCGACAAGTGGGGTGGGTGTCAACAAAAACATTATTGAAAAATCCGTTTACGATGTCCTTCTTAATAAACTCACTGTTAAAGAAGCTTTGATCTCACAAGTTTATCCAAATTTGGACATTATTCCGTGCAATATAAATTTAACGGGTGCAGAAATCGAACTCGTTGGAGCGTTGTCTCGCGAGACGCGATTACGTAAGGCTTTGAATGCGATTAAGGAAGAATACGATTTTATTTTTATTGATTCGCCGCCATCACTTGGTTTATTGACATTAAATGCTCTCGTGGCGAGTGATTCAATTATCATCCCGATACAATGCGAATTTTATGCGCTCGAAGGTGTTTCACAATTATTACAAACGATTAATTTAATTAAGGATGGCCTTAACCCGAATTTGGAAATTGAAGGTGTTCTTTTAACGATGGCGGATTTTCGGACAAATTTAACGTCGGAAGTCATTAAGGAAATAAAAAATTATTTTAAAGACAAAGTTTATGAATCAGTGATTCCACGCAATATTAAACTCAGCGAAGCGCCAAGTTATGGTAAGCCTATTGCGATTTATGATGCAAATTCGATTGGTGCAAAAAAATACATCGAGTTAGCAGGTGAGCTTCTACGTGGAGAATTTGTCGATAATATTGATAAACCAATGGAAAGCAATGCTTTAGGTTCTTTCGGGAAGCGGATTGATTTCGAAAAACTTGAGCAGGCGGATAATAATTTAGAAAAACCGCAGGTTGAAGAAATCTAAGCATTCTTAAGGAGACATTTATGGAAAGTCGAGCATTGGGGCGCGGTTTGTCGGCATTGATTCCTGAAAAAGCAGATTTAACCCAAGAAAAGCGCGGGGAAGAGGTTGCTTTTTTAAAAACGTCAAAAATAAAAAATAATGCCCAGCAGCCGCGATCGCATTATGATACTTTAAAGCTTGAAGAATTAAAAAGTTCAATAAAAGATAAAGGTTTTTTGCAGCCAATTCTGGTTCGTGCCGACGGGGATGAATATGAGGTTATCGCCGGAGAAAGACGTTTGCGTGCAGCTCGCGCCTTAGGATTGGAAGAAGTTCCCGCCATCATCAAAAATGTTTCATTGCAAGAATCGTTTGTCCTCTCGCTCGTCGAGAATATTCAGCGTGAAGAGTTAAACGCCATTGAAGAGGCACAAGCCTTTTTGCGCTTAACGCAGGAATATAAATTTTCGCGAGAGGAAGTGGCAAAAGCTGTTGCTAAAGATCCGTCGACGGTGAGCAATTCGATGCGGCTTTTGGCTTTGCCGGAATATATTCAGGAAGCGGTGATCGATGAAAAAATTTCGATGGGGCATGCTCGTAGCCTTTTGGCTGTAGAAAACGAGCTTCGTCAAAAACAGCTTTTTGAAAAAACTGTTTCTAAGGGCTTGTCAGTGCGTGAGTTAGAAGCGTTGATAAAATCAGAAGGTCATACGCTTTTACGTCACGCCAAAAGAGAAAAACCCCGAAATCCTGATATTGCTTCGATCGAAGAAGAATTACAAAGAATTGTTGGTTCCAAGGTTCGCATTCAATCGCAAAAAAAGCGCGGTAAAGTGGTCATCGAGTATTATTCTTTGGATGATCTTGAACGAATTTTAGGTCTGTTGCGTCGATAATTTAGGGAACACAAAGTCCAATGAACAAAGAATATGTCCTGGTTCTTTTTAAGCCGGATGTGATGGCAAAAGGTTTGGTGGGGCATATTTTATCGCGTTTTGCAGAAACCGGCCTTGAGATTATTGTGATAAAAGCCGTGTGTGTTTCTCGGGCATTGGCAGAAGAGCATTATTATCATTTAAAAGACCAGCCGTTTTACGACGGGATTATAAAATATTTGCAAGGCAAGTTACACGACGGGCAAAAGGTTATTGCTTTAGTTTATGGCGGGAAAAATGCCATAAGCCTCTGTCGCCAAATTGCCGGGTCAACGAATCCCGAAGAGGCCGATTCAAAAACAATTCGCGGGTCTTTGGGGCGGATTACGACAAAAGGTGTTTTTGAGAATTTGGTGCATGTCTCGTCGGACAAAAAAGAAGCGCGGCGGGAAATAAAATTGTGGTTTTCTCCGGATGAAATTGGGATGGATATTTTTCCGACGAAAAATCAAGAGATTAAATTATTTAAAAGGAAAGTTTGGAAATAAGCCATGATTAAGGGAATGACGGGGTTTGGGTCTGCGGATATTTCTTTTGGAAAGATCAAGGGCGGCGTTGAAATCAAAAGTCAGAACCATCGCTATTTTGACATTGTTTATTATTTGCCGCCGGGAATGTCGTCGTTTGAAAGCGGAATTCGGGATGCGGCTAATCGTGAACTTGAGCGCGGGCGCATCATGGTTTCAATTAAGATTACGGATCGGCCTTTACAAAATATCCGTTTTAATAAAGACGCCGTTAAGGAATATTTGCGCTATAGCAAAATTTTAAAAAATGACTTTAATTTGGCTGGTGACTTGGGGATTGCGGATCTGATTCGTTTGCCCGGCGTTGTTGAGGCGCGCGAAGTTGTTCTTGAGCCGCAAGAGATTTGGCCGGCCGTTAAAAAAGCTTTAGACATCGCTTTAAAGAGTTTGGTGGCCATGCGCATACGCGAAGGCAAAGCGTTGGCTTCTGATATGAATAATGTTTTGCGCGGGATGATTTTAGAAGTTAAAAAAATAGATGCCCGCACGAAAGCTATTTTGAAAGAAAAGAAAAAAAGTTTACCTGAGGACGAATTTTTGTCCATTCAAAAAGGCAATGATATCGCTGAGGAGTTGACGCGACTGACGCATTATATTGAAGAGTTTAAAATGCATTTGCAAAAAAGTGGCGGCGTTGGCAAAAAACTCGATTTTGTTGCACAGGAAATGCAGCGTGAAACCAACACCATCGGCTCCAAGGTCCAAGACCGCGAAGTTTCAAATGCGGTCATTGCTCTTAAGTCTAAAATTGAAAAATTACGCGAGCAGGCCCAAAATGTCGAGTAAGTTTTTGATTCGTCGTTCTTCGTTTTTTTCTTTCAGGAAATCAATCTTATGAATCGCGGCAGGATTATTATTCTTTCTGGCCCGTCGGGTTCAGGGAAAACGACACTTCATCAAAAGTTATTGCAAAGTCCCAGCTTTAAAAGAAAGCTCGTCAAATCGCTTTCTGCTACGACGCGTTCTCCCCGAACCGGTGAAAAAAACGGCCGCGATTATTTGTTTTTAAGCAAGGCGGAATTTTTGTCCCGAGAAAAAAAAGGAGAGTTTTTAGAGTCGATGAAGGTCTTTGACAATTTTTACGGGACGCCTAAAGATAAAGTGGATGTTGCATTAAGCAAGGGCAAGAATGTTTTGCTTTGTATTGATGTTAAGGGCGCTACGATTGTCAGCGAAAAGTATCAGGATGCTTTAAAAATTTTTATTAAAACGCCAACGCTTAAAGATTTAAAGAATCGTTTGCAGAAACGCGCGACTGAAGATTCAAAAAGTTTAAGCTTGCGGCTTAAAATCGCCAAAGACGAATTAAAGCAAGCTTCTCGGTATGATTATGTTGTGGTCAATGACACGGTAAGTCATGCGTATCGCCAACTTGTTCAAATTTTGAGAAAAGAAATTTTTTAGACCCTTCAAGAAAACAATTTTGACATTCTCCGGGGGCTGTGATATAAATAACAATTTCTTATTTCGCCCAAAGCGGCGCTTGAGAGTATTTAAACGAATATAAGTCAACAGTATATAGCAATAACAGGAGGCAACACCTATGGCTTATCAGCCGATCGAAGAACTTTTACCAAAATCAGGTTACAGTATTTATAAGTTGGTGCGCTTGGCATCAAAACGTTCACTCGAATTAGCAGACGGAAGTCCTAAACTTATTGACGGCGTATCAGCGGATGCAAAAACTCCGACGGTTGCCCTAGATGAGATTCGTGCAGGAAAAGTTGTTCTCAGGGCTGTTGCGGCAGAATTTGCGCCATCGAAGGCAAAGAAAGCCAAAAAAGAAGATGATGCCGACGAGGAAATTGAATCTAAGGCATAAAGAAACAAAATTTTATGGTTAGCGAAAAAAAACATATTTTATTAGGCGTAAGCGGAAGTATTGCGGCGTATAAATCGGCAGATTTGGTCCGTCGTTTGATGGAATCCGGGTACAGCGTTTCGGTTGTTATGACCAAAGAGGCGGAGTTTTTTATAACACCGTTGACGCTCGAAGCGCTTTCGGGAGAAAAAGTTTTGACCGGCCGTTTCGAAGATTGGGTTAACAATGGGCATATGAGTCATATTTCGCTTGCCAAGAAAGCATCTGCGATTTTGATTGCGCCGGCGACGGCAAACATTATTGCAAAATTAGCCAATGGTTTGGCGGATGATATTTTGACGTGCGCGGTTTTAGCTTCGAGCGTTCCAATTTTAATTGCGCCGGCGATGAATGATGCAATGTATCACAACCGTATTGTTCAAGAAAACTGCCAAAAATTAAAAGATCATGGCTTTATTTTTATTCATCCGGTTAAAGGAATGCTTGCCTGTGGGGTTCAAGGGGATGGGCATTTGGAAGAACCAGAAAATATTGTAAAAGTTTTGAAGACTGTTATTTGAAAAAAACTTTAGTGAAGCTTTTTCTCCTCTCTTTTTCTTGTGGTTATTTATAACCATAAAGAGGGGGGGGGGTAGGTGGAGGTAATTTCTCGGCGAGGGTGCCCAAAAGAGGCTAGGAAAAAATTTGTCTTGTAGGGGCCGAAAAGTTCTTTGATTTTATGTGGCTCGGTAGTCCCGCAAAGCGGGACGAGGAAAAGATAAATTTATTAATGGGTCGAAAACCTCTTCGAGTTTTTCGGCGAGGTAGCCCCACAGGGACTAGAAAAAAGGTTTGTCCTTAGGGGGCCAAAATCTTTTTAAGATTTTGGCGAGGTAGCCCCGTAAAACGGGACTAGGAAAAGTTTTGATTGGGAAGGGGCCGAAAACCTCTTCGAGGTTTCCGGCGAGGTAGCCAAGTGGTTACGGCCGCGGTCTGCAAAACCGTCGTTCACCGGTTCGAATCCGGTCCTCGCCTTTTAATAGAAGCATTATTGTTCCACGGGCCCCGCAATGCTGTGCGTTGCGGGGCAACATTCGCACCGACTTTGTCGGTGCTTATGGGCAAGTGGTGGAATGGTATACACGCAGGACTTAAAATCCTGTGGCCGAAAGGTCGTGAGGGTTCGACTCCCTCCTTGCCCATGTAATAAAAGAAGTAAGGAATTTCTGAAGATAAAAGATTTTAGGGTATCCAAACTTTTGGCTCAGCCCCGAAAAAGGTTTTTCGGGACTAAGCTACGGGTGAGGAAACTCTGAAGATAAAAGATTTAAGGGACCCGTAGCTCAGCCCTGTAAGACTTTTACAGGACTTCGCTACGTGTAAGGAATTTCTGAAGGATTGTTTTTTAATGGACCCGTAGCTCAGTTGGTTAGAGCGCTTCCTTGACATGGAAGAGGTCACAAGTTCGAGTCTTGTCGGGTCCACCATTTCATTTTATGGAATATAAAACAGATTTAGATAAATTGCGTCATAGCTGTTCGCACGTGATGGCGCAAGCGGTTAAACAGTTGTGGCCAGAAGTAAAGGTTACGATTGGGCCAGCTATTGAGAATGGGTTTTATTACGATTTTGACAAAAAAGAACCATTCTCTGACGAGGATTTAAAGGCGATTGAAAAGGTCATGCGCCAAATTATACAGCGCAAGCCAAAATTTACACAGAGTTTTATGCCGCGGCAGGAAGCTTCGAAATTGTTTGGTGGCAGCGGCGAAAATTATAAAGTCGAATTAATTGACGGCATTCCCGACGAAAAGGTATCGATTTTTAAGACCGGGGATGAGTGGTTTGATCTTTGTAAGGGCCCGCATGTGGATAATGCCGGCGAGATTAAAGCTTTTAAGCTTTTGTCGGTCGCGGGGGCCTATTGGCGCGGTAATGAAAACAATGCAATGCTGCAGCGGATTTACGGCACGGCGTTTTTTTCGGAAGAAGATTTAAAGAAACATTTGAATGCTTTAGCTGAAGCCGAAAAACGTGATCATCGAAAACTCGGTGTCGCGCTCGATCTTTTTCAGATTTATCACGAAACCGCAGGCGCGGGACTGGTTTTTTATCATCCCAATGGCGCTATGTTGCGCAAAATTATTGAAGATTATGTTCGCGAAGCGCATATTAAACGCGGGTATGATCTTGTCATGACCCCACATATGCTCAAAGGAAAACTTTGGGAGATTAGTGGTCACGCACAGCATTATCGCGAAAATATGTATTTCTTCGACGTGGATAATGAAGAATATGCGGTTAAGCCGATGAATTGTCCGGGTCATATTTTGATCTTTAAGTCCAAGACCCGCTCGTATC
>CAYNSM010000024.1:16047-19977 GCA_964400065.1 uncultured Planctomycetales bacterium | reverse complement strand
ACATGGACAAGTTTAATGTGTCGCGTTTGATCGGCGCCCCGCCGGGGTATGTCGGGTACGAAGAAGGCGGACAGTTGACCGAAAAAGTGCGCCGCAAACCGTATTCGGTTGTTTTGCTCGACGAGATTGAAAAAGCGCATCCGGATGTGTTTAATGTGCTTTTGCAGGTTTTTGAAGAAGGCCGTTTAACCGACAGCTTAGGGCGCAAGATCGACTTTCGCAACACGATTATTATTATGACGTCTAACGTCGGAGCTGAGATGCTGCGCTCCAAAGGCGCGCTGGGCTTTGTGTCGCCAAAAGATGACGTTAATTATACCGACATGAAATCACGTTTGCTTGATGAAGTCAAAAAATTCTTTAAACCGGAATTCTTAAATCGCATCGACGACATTATTGTCTTTAAGTCTTTAACGCGCGAAAATCTGACACAGATTGTTAAGCTCGAAATCGACGAGGTGACCAAGCGTCTTAAAGATAAGGACATTGCTATTGAAGTTTCGCAGGATGTGCTGGATCTTTTGGTCGAAAAAGGTTTTGATCCGGTCTTTGGGGCCCGGCCGCTAAAAAGGACGATACAGCGGTTCTTAGAGGATCCTCTGGCCGAAGAAATTATTTCCGGCCGTTACAAAGAAGGCGGCAAAGTCAAAATCACACGCAAAAACGATGCGTTGCATTTTGAATAAAAATCATCATGTCTTCCACCAAAACCAAAATGCTTTTTGTTTGCCAGACGTGCGGGGCGCAGTCTGCCCGCTGGGTTGGCAAATGTCCCTCGTGCGAAGGCTGGAACACTTTCGTTGAGGAAATCATTACCCCTGTTTCCAAAGAAGGCCGCGGTGGGGTTGTCTTTAGCGACAAGCCGGTTAAGTTTAGCGAAATTTCAATGACACAGCAGAAGCGTTTTAGGACGGGGATTGGCGAATTTGACCGCGTCTTAGGCGGCGGCATTGTCCCTTCGTCGGTGACTTTGATTGGCGGAGACCCAGGCATTGGAAAATCTACGATCGCTTTGCAAGCGGTGTGTGCTTTAAGCCGTCAGGGTTATAAAGTTTTGTACGTCAGCGGCGAGGAATCGGTCCAGCAAACCAAAATGCGTGCACAGCGTTTGGGTGCGGACACCTCCGACAGTTTGTATATCGTCAATCAGGTCGATTTGGCTGCGATCAAAGAATATCTTTCTAAGATGAAACCCCAAATTGTCGTCATTGATTCAATTCAGGTGGTGTATCATCCGGATATTCCGTCCTCTCCGGGAAGTGTTAGTCAGGTGCGCGAGTGCGCCGCGATTTTGACGCATTTAGCCAAGACAACAGAAATGTCTTTGTTTATTATTGGGCATGTCACTAAAGAAGGCACGATTGCTGGCCCGCGTGTTTTGGAACACATCGTCGATACGGTGCTTTATTTTGAAGGCGAGCGCTATAATGCGCACCGGATTTTGCGTACGATCAAAAACCGTTTTGGATCGACAAACGAATTGGGCGTTTTTGAAATGACCTCTGAGGGCTTAATTGAGGTCACCAACCCGTCGGAGATTTTTTTGGCCCAGCGGGCGACGAATACTTCCGGTTCGGTTGTCGTCCCGATTTTGGAAGGCACGCGGCCTTTTCTCGTCGAGATACAGGCTTTAGTCAGTCGTTCGACCTTTGGCATGGTTCGCCAAAAGGCCCAAGGGTTTGACCCCAACCGTTTGGCACTTTTGGTGGCGGTTTTAGAAAAGCGGATGGACTTAAATTTGCAGGACAAAGATATTTTTTTAAACGTCGTCGGCGGGGTCAAACTCATGGACCCGGCGGCGGATTTGGCGGTTGTTTTGGCGGTTGCATCTTCCTTGCTCGATAAGCCGGTTAATCCGCAAACGGTTGTTTTTGGCGAGGTGGGTTTATCGGCGGAAGTGCGCAGTGTCAGCCAGGTCGGTTTGCGAATCAATGAAGCGCAAAAGCTGGGATTCAAAAATTGCATCATGCCCAAAAATAATTTGAAAGCTAAAATCGGTTTTGAAAAAACGAGTTTAGACTTAATTGGCGTCGAAAATGTTAGGCAGGCTTTGGAAAACTTTCAGGGATAGTTTTATATCCCTAAGCGAGTTTGATTTTTGTTTACGCTAGAATTTTAGAAAAAACAAAAATCACTGTTTGAGCGGGGGATATAAAGCTATCCCGCAAACGCGTCAAAGAAAGGGATGATTCATGACATTATTATTTATCCGCACATTTTTTTTGCTCATTAGCGCTTTCGTCGGGTCTTATCTTGGTTCAATTGTCAATGCTGCCGCGCAGGGCGCGTGGTTTGGGGCGCTGGCGGGTTTGATTTTGATTATCTTGGAGCTGAGTCTTCGACGGGTTTCAGTGCGGGGATTGTCGAGTATGGTCTTTGGCCTTCTTTTGGGTATGGTCATGGCCAAACTCATTGCGGATATCATGCTGCTTTTGCCTTTAGGCGAGTCAATGCAGGCGATTATGCGTGCGGTTTTGACGATTATCTTTTCGTATTTGGGCGCTGTCATGGCTTTGCGCGGCAAGGACGAATTTAGCATCATTATTCCGTATGTCCGGTTTAAACGTCAGGATATTTCTGAACAGGTCATCATTTTAGATACGAGCGCAATTATTGACGGACGGGTTTGGGACGTTTATAAAATCAACTTTTTTTCAGGCCGCTTGGTCGTTCCGCGTTTTGTCTTGCAGGAATTGCAGAACCTTTCGGATTCCAATGATGAATTAAAACGTCAGCGCGGCCGACGGGGAGTTGAAATTTTGCGCAATATGCAAAAAGATGCGGCGTTGGATATCCATATTCACGAGGATGACATGGCCGAGATCAAGGAAGTGGATACCAAGCTTGTCCGTTTGGCCAAGATTATGGAAGCGCGGATTTTTACGACTGATTATAATTTAAGCCGCATTGCCGCGATTCAGGGGATTGCCACACTTAATATCAATGATCTTCTGCAGGCGCTTAAGCCGTCGATTTTTACCGGCGAGGAAATGGAAGTTCGTTTGGTCAAGGAAGGCAAGGAGCAGGACCAGGGGGTTGCGTATACCGAGGATGGTGCAATGATTGTTGTTGCCGGCGGGCGCAGCTTGGTCGGTAAAAAAGTGCGGGTCTTGGTAACGTCCATTCTTCCGACGCAGGGCGGCCGGATGATTTTTGCAAAAGTTATCAGTTAACTTAAGGCTAGGGAAATTTTTATGAAAACGCATGTCATTATTCCTGCCGCAGGCGCGGGAATACGTTTTGGGGCAGATGTCCCAAAGCCTTTGCTTTTGCTTAAGGGCAAGGAAGTGATCATTTATTCGCTTGAGATGTTTGACAGTTGTGATTTGGTTGATGGGATTGTTGTTGTCGCCCCGGCCGAAAAGGTGGCTGACTTTGAAAACGTGATTAAAAAGCACGTGTTTAAAAAACCACTCCAAGTTGTTGCCGGCGGCAAGAGCCGTTATGAATCGGTGAGCAATGGGTTGAAAGTGCTAAATCCTAATATTGATTTTGTACTTATTCACGACGGGGCGCGGCCTTTGGTTTCGCGTGAGGTGATTGAGCAAGCGATCAAGACTTGTTATGCCGCTAAAGCTGTGGTTGTTGGTGTTCCGCTAAAGCCGACGATCAAACGCATTGATCCATTGGCGAAAGTCATCGACACAACGCTTGACCGCAGTATTTTGTGGGAAGCGCAGACGCCGCAGGTTTTTGCGTATGAACTTTTAACGCAGGCGCATCGGCAGGGAATCGGTTTGGATGTGGAAGCGACTGACGATGCTTTTTTAGTTGAGCGTTTTGGGGCCAAGGTCAAAATGATCGAAGGGGAGTATCGCAATATCAAGATCACGACTCCGGAAGATTTGAAGATAGCGGAAGCATTATTAGGGTAGTTGGAAGAACTCCCCTTAATCCCCTCTTTAACAAAAGAGGGGAGAATATTTAAAA
>CAYNSM010000024.1:0-15947 GCA_964400065.1 uncultured Planctomycetales bacterium | reverse complement strand
GATGCAAGATGGTTTGCTACTGTAACCTTTTCCCCCTCTTTAACAAAAGAGGGGAGAATATTTAAAAGATGCAAGATGGTTTGCTACTGTAACCTTTTCCCCCTCTTTAACAAAAGAGGGGACAATATTTAAAAGATGCAAGATGGTTTGCTGCTTCAACCTTTTCCCCCTCTTTTATAAAGAGGGGGTAGGGGGAGTTAAAGAAAAATATATGTTTAAAACCGGCATCGGATACGATATTCACAAATTGGCTCGCGGGCGAAAGCTTTTTTTAGGTGGCGTTGAGATTGCGCACAACGTTGGGCTTGACGGACATTCGGACGCGGACGTGGTTTTGCACGCGATTTGTGATGCGCTTTTAGGTGCTTTAGGGCAAGGGGACATCGGCGAGCATTTTCCTAATACGGACAAGAAATATCACAATATTGCGAGCCTTAAACTTTTAGAAAATGTTTATCGTTTAGTCAGCCAAGCGGATTATGTGATCGAAAATGTGGATACCGTCATTTTGGCAGAAGAGCCTAAGCTTAAAAGCTACAAGCCGCTGATGAAAGCGCGTATTGCTAAGACGCTTAAGATCGACGAGGCGTGCGTGAATATTAAGGCGACGACCACCGAAGGTTTGGGCGCCATCGGCCGCAAACAAGGCATATCCGCGTATGCGACGGTGCTCCTTCGCAAACGCAAGAGAAAGAAAGTGTGACATAGGAAGGGGTGATGATATGGGCAAAGAAAAGCTGACGGATAAAGATTGGAAGTTTATAAATTGGGTGAAAATAATGTCGACCCAGAAAGGTTATGTAATTTTTTTCGGAGGATTATGCGCAGTTAATTTATTATTTACGTTGCTGGAATTTTTCGGATACAGTAGTGCCGCAAAAGTTTGTTGTCGAGATTTGCAATTTGCGAAATTGGTTATTGCAGTTTTTATATTTGTTTTTTTTATGGCAATATGGGAAATGTGCCAAAAATCTTCGAGGATATTTCAAAAGTTGATCGATGAAAAGCTATAGGTGAATGGATGACTGGACTATTGATTATTATATCGACTGTGATTGCGGTTATTTTCTTTGTGGCTTTTGTTTTTGCCGCAGAAATTAAGGCGACCCAAGAGCGCGACCCGGCGGCCAAAAATGTATGGGAAGTTCTTTTGCTTTATCCAGGTTTGCACGCGGTTATTGCGTATCGGATTTCGCATTTTTTATGGACGAAAAAAATCCCGTTTTTTCCTCGGGCGATTTCACAGACGGTGCGTTTTTTAAGCGGGGTTGAAATTCACCCCGGCGCGGTAATCGGCAAAGGGCTTTTTATCGACCATGGCATGGGCGTTGTGATTGGTGAAACGGCCATCGTCGGAGATAATGTCACTTTGTTTCAAGGTGTTACATTAGGCGGGACGGGAAAAGAAACCGGCAAGCGCCATCCGACTTTAGGCGACAATATCGTCGTTGGCGCAGGCGCAAAGGTGCTGGGCAACATCACAGTGGGTTCTAATTCTTATGTGGGCGCCAACGCGGTTGTTCTTAAAAATGTTCCGCCTAATACGACCGTCGTCGGCGTCCCGGGACGCATCACCCGTCAAGAAGGCAAAAAGATCGATAGCGCGATGGATCATGGACATGTGCAGGATCCGGTTATGATGCATATGAAAGATTTGATTCATCGGATGAAGGCCGCCGAGGAAAAACTGGGCATCGCCCGCAGCGCTCAAGAAGAGAAAGACAGTGATATCGATTATATGATTTGATCGATCTAACAAAAATTAATTAGAGGTTGTGTTAAGTGCCATTCTAAAGTGAGTTGCGCAGCCACGGCGCTTACTTGATTGCCTTTTCAATTAAGTACAAGCGACGTGTGCGAGGACTGTTTGAGCGACGAATGGGACATAACACAACCGTATAAAATGAGAAATTAAAATGCCAATCCAAATTTATAATTCTCTTACCAAACGTCTTGAAGAACTCATCCCAATAGATGGCAAGACGATTCGCATGTATTCGTGCGGGGTGACCGTCTATGACAAATGCCATTTGGGGCATGCGCGTAGTTTGTATATTTTTGACCTCATCCGCCGGTATTTGAAATTTCGCGGCTTTGACGTGCAGTTTGTTCGCAATATTACGGACATTGATGACAAGATCATCAACCGTGCCAATGAACTCGGAAAAACCAGCGACGAGGTTTCGACGCAAAACATCAAGGATTATTACGCAGACATGGAACGTTTAGGCGTTGCGAAAGCCGACATCGAGCCGCGTGCTACCGAAAACATCCCTGAGATGATCAAATATATTTCGACCTTAATCGACGACGGGTATGCTTATGAGTCGCAAGGCGATGTGTATTTTCGCGTGCGCGAGTTTCCCGAGTATGGCAAGCTCTCCGGCCAAAGTGTGGAATATATGCGCGAGGCCGTGCGCATCGAAAAAGGCGAAAAAAAAGATGACCCGCTGGATTTTGCGCTCTGGAAAAAATCTAAAGAAGGCGAGCCGTTCTGGGAGAGCCCTTGGGGCAAGGGGCGCCCGGGGTGGCATATTGAGTGCTCGTGCATGAGCTTAAAACATTTGAATTGTCAAACGCTAGACATTCATGCCGGCGGACGGGACCTTATCTTTCCGCATCACGAAAACGAAATCGCTCAATCGGAAGCTTATACCAAAAAGCCTTTTGCCAAATATTGGATTCATCACGGACTTTTGACAATCAATGGGCAAAAGATGTCCAAATCTTTGGGGAACTTTATTACCATTGAAGAAGCGCTTAAGAAATATCCGGTGGATGATTTGAAAATTTTCTTTTTAATGTCGGCATACGCCAGCGGCATTGATTTTAGCGATGGAAAAATGGCCGAGGCGCACAAGGCGATGGAGCGGTTTGATATTTTGTTTTGGAAGGCCAGCCATATTTTAGAAAAACATCCGTCGCCTAAAATAGTGGAAGTGGATTTTGTTGAGAAGCACAAGGCTGAATTTATTGCCGCTTTAGATGATGACTTTAATACGCCCAAAGCTTTGGCGGCTTTATTTAATTTTTTAGCCCAGACAAACCGCTTTATTGAAAACGAAGAAAAGAACCCTCGGTTTGGGGACATTGTTTTTACTGCCGTCGAGACAATTGAAAGTTTGGGACGTGAAGTTTTTGGGCTTTTTTTGCGTGAACCGCAATTAAAACTTTCGGTGGATGAACAAAAGCTTTTAGAAGAACGCAAGCAAGCACGAAAGAATAAAGATTTCAAAAAGTCCGACGATCTGCGCGATCTTTTAAAGGCCAAGGGCATTGTTGTCGAGGATACCAAAGACGGACAAACATGGAGATTTGCGTGAAAGGCAAGTTTATCTCATTTGAGGGTTCGGAAGGTTCGGGCAAAAGCACGCAAGCGGGTTTGCTTTTTGAATATCTGAAAAATAAAAAAATTCCGGTCCTTTTATTGCGCGAGCCCGGTGGAGTCAAGATCAGCGAGGCGATACGCGGCCTTTTGCTCGACGTCAAGAATACGGACATGACCAAAGAAAGCGAAACTTTGCTCTACATGGCCAGCCGTGCTCAGATGGTTGAAGAAGTTTTAAAGCCCGCCTTGAAAGCAGGAAAAGTTGTTCTTTGCGATCGTTATTTGGATTCGACGATTGCGTATCAGGGTTTTGGCAACGGGGTTGATGTTGCGGCAATCAAAAGAATCGGCGAATTTGCAACGCAAGGGTTTGGCCCGGGTTTGACCTTGTTGTTTGATATTCAAACAGAGAAGGGGCTTGCTCGTACTAATGCGGTCAAGGATCGCATTGAATTGCGTTCGCTCCAATATCACCGTCGGGTACGAAGGGGATATTTGCAGTTGGCCAAACAAGAGCCCAAACGTTTTCGCGTGATTAAGGTCAATAAGGCCAAAGAAGAAATTTTTGAAGTTGTACGAAAATATGCAGATGAATTTTTAGGGTAAGAACTCCCCTTAATTCCCTCTTTAAATAAAGAGGGGAAATTAAAATAAAAGTGCTTTAATCAGGTGATTGATTTTCCCCCTCTTTTTCTTGTGGTTATTTATAACCATAAAGAGGGGGTAGGGGGAGTTAAGAAAAAGATGTTGAACCAAACTATTATCAATCACGACGTTCTCAATCGCTTCGGCCGCTTATTAAAATCCGGCCGTATGGCGCACGCGTACTTGTTTGCAGGCCCTAAGGGCATCGGCAAAAGCCAAACGGCGTTTTGTGTCGCAAAACTGGTCAATTGTGAAAAACGGATTGCCGGGGAGTGTACGGATGCTTGCGGCGAGTGCTCTTCGTGCGTGCGTATTGATTCACGCAATCATCCGGATATTTTTTTTATCGATTGCGGGGACAGCGAGTCGATTAAGATTGCACAAATAAGAGAGCTTATGACCCGTTTGCAAATGCGTTCTTTTGAGGCGCCGACCAAAATTTGCATCATCAAAGATATCGAAACGATGACGTCCGACAGCAGCAATGCGCTTCTTAAAACTTTGGAAGAACCAGCAAAAGATACGCTGATTATTTTGACAACATCCGTTCCCGAGGAGAATTTAACAACAGTTGTTTCGCGCTGTCATTTGATCAAGTTTTATCCGTTGTCTGTCGCTGCTCTGCGGGCGCATTTGATTGCCCAGAAACAGCTTCAGTTGCCGGTCGCACAATCGTTGGCGGCGTTTTCGCAGGGTTCTTTGGCTTGCGCAATCGAATTAGATAATCAAGGTTTTTTTCGTCGGAAAAATGAAATTATTGACAATGTGGTCTTGCAGGAAAATAATGATGCCTATTTGAAAAAGATTCTAGGCGATAAGCCTCAGACACAGGCAGCGCTTGTGGTTTTGTTGTCGTACTTTCGTGATTTGCTTATTTTAAAGTCCGGTGCCAGACAGACGCAGTTGACGCACCCTGATCGTTACGATGAGCTATTAACGCTCGAAAAAAAATATTCATTTGTGAGGTTAAACGGGATTATTGACCAAATCATCGAGGCTTTGGCTCTTTTGGGCGAAAACCTTAATATCAAAATTCCGTTTATTCTTTTGCGGGAGAAAATATGGGCAAGATAATTGAAGTTCAGCTTGGCGAGTTTCGCGGGGTAGGGTTTTATGAACAGAATGATGTTGTTTGTGACCGTGGGCAATATGTGATTATTGAACAGGACCGCTCGATGGAGTTTGGGCGCGTTCTTTCAGATGTGAATGCTCTTTGCAGTACAAAGGCGGAGCATCCCGTCGGAAAGATTGTTCGTCTCTTGACCGAAGGCGACAAAAATCAATTGCAGAATAACCGTCTTAAAGCGCAGGATGCGGTCAACGCCTGTGTGCGCAAAATTAGCGAGCGCAATCTGGACATGCAGATTGTTAAAGCCGAATACACCTTTGATTGCAGCAAGGTGATTTTCTTTTTTAATGCCGAGGGGCGTGTGGATTTTCGTAATCTGGTTAAAGATCTGGCCAAAATTTTTCGTGTGCGCATTGAACTTAAACAAATCGGCGTTCGCGATCGCGCTAAAATTATTGCCGGCTACGGGGTGTGCGGGCGGGAACTTTGCTGTTCGTCGTATTTGAAAAGTTTTCATCAGCTTTCGATCAAAATGGCCAAAGAACAGGGCCTGCCGCTTAACCCGACGAGGATATCCGGTGTTTGCGGTCGTATCAAGTGCTGTATGGCTTACGAATATTTAGCGTACCGCGATTTAGCCCGTGACTTGCCGTCGATTGGGGATAAGATCACGACCCCTGAAGGCAAGGGAAATGTGCGGGACGTTAACATTTTAAAGCGGTTGGTTTTTGTTGATTTGGGCGAAGGCAAAATGACCAAAGTTTCTTTTGCTCCCAAAAACAGCGCTGCATCTCTTATCAATGAAAACTAAATTTTATATCACAACCCCGATTTATTACGTCAATGCCAAGCCGCATATTGGGCATGCATATACGACCATTGCGGCGGATTGTCTGGCCCGTTTTTATCGCAGTCAAAACACAGAGGTGCATTTTTTGACAGGCACCGACGAGCACGGGCAAAAAATCCAGAAAGCTGCCAGCGAACTAAATCAAACGCCCAAAGAATTTACTGATCGTATTTCGCCGCAATTCCAAAACCTTTGGGCCACGCTTAATATTTCCAACGACGATTTTATCCGTACCACAGAGCCGCGGCATATTGCGGCGGTGCAAAAGTTTTGGGAAACACTCCAAGCTAAAGATGAGATTTATGCCGGAGAGTATGGCGGCTGGTATTGTGTGCCGGATGAAACATTTTGGATGGAATCGCAAATTGTCGACGGAAAGTGTCCAGATTGCGGGCGGCCGGTTGAGTTTATCAAAGAAAAGAATTATTTTTTTAAGTTGTCAAAGCATCAGGGCTGGCTTTTGCAATATTTAAAAGATCACCCAGATTTTGTTTTTCCTCAGACTCGTTATAACGAGGTTGTGGGTTTTTTGGAAAACAATACACTCACAGACCTTTGCGTTTCTCGTCCTAAATCGCGTTTGAATTGGGGTATCGAAGTCCCCTTTGACCGCGAGCATGTCACTTATGTTTGGTTTGACGCACTTGTTAATTACATTAGCGCTATTGGTTTTGTGGATGATAAGGATAAGTTCGAAACTTTTTGGCCGGCGGATGTGCATTTGATGGCCAAAGATATTATTCGTCAGCATGCGATCTATTGGCCGATTATGCTGCATGCCGCGGGGTTACCTATCCCTAAACAGATTGTCGCTCACGGCTGGTGGAAAATGGGTGAGGTCAAGATGTCCAAGTCTTTGGGCAATGTCGTTGATCCGGTTGAAATGGTTCAGAAGTATGGGGTCGATGCGTTTCGGTATTTTCTCATGCGCGATGTCCCGTTTGGCGGGGACGGAAATTTTTCGACCGACTCTTTTGAAAAACGTTTCAACGGGGACTTGGCCAATGAT
The DNA here is from genome assembly GCA_964400065.1 of uncultured Planctomycetales bacterium. GTDB lineage: Bacteria > Omnitrophota > Gorgyraeia > Zapsychrales > JANLHA01 > JADLGJ01. The sequence goes on along the minus strand of CAYNSM010000024.1, from coordinate 9,046 downwards.
CTTGGCAACTTGGTTCATCGGACGTCAAATATGATTCTTAAATATGTCGACGGAAAGATTCCGTATGGCGAATCTTTGCAATTGCCGCAAGGGGTAGACAGCCCGATTTTAGAAAAGTTTCTTACTTCTTCGAAACAAAACTTGGATTTGATCGAAAACTTTAGATTTAATGAATACTTAAGTGAAGTTTGGGATTTGATCGGCGCGGCCAATAAATTTGTCGAGCAGGTCAAGCCGTGGCAATTAAAAAAAGAAGGCAAACAGGATGAGGTTGTTAACTTTTTGAGTATTATGGTTGCGGTCCTTAAGTTTAGCGCGCAGGCGATAGAGCCTTTTATGCCGTCGACGTCGCAGAAGATTAAAGAACAATTTAGTGCGGACACTATTAAAATCGGCGAGCCGCTTTTCCCGAGGTTGGAGTTATAACTGAAGGTTGAGTGAAAGCCCTCTGGCTCAAGAAACGGTCCCTGGTAGATGTCCCGCCTTTCGGCGGGAGAAATTCAGGGCTGCGTTCCGATTCGCCTTCGGGTTTCACCCAACCTTTATGAATAAAATATATGAATCCCCCCACGCTCACATGGTCTAAAGGCGTTGTCAAACTCATTGACCAGACGCTGCTTCCGACGACGTTAAAATATATCACCTGCCGCGACGTTAAAACGCTTTGGCAGGCGATAAAGACTTTGCAGGTGCGCGGCGCGCCGGCTTTGGGAGTGGCGGCGGGGTTTGGCGTTTTGCTGGGACTTAAAAATTTCAAAAGTTCTGACCGTCGGCAATTTGAGCAGAAGTTAATCGAAGTTTGCGATTATATCGGCACATCCCGCCCGACGGCCGTTAACCTTTTTAATGTGCTGGCAGAAATGAAGCAAGTTCTTCTAAATTATCCGAAGGCTCCAGTCAAAGAGTTAAAGATTCTGTTAGAAAAAAGAGCGCTTGAAATTTATGAGCAAGATCGATTTGTCTGTCGGCAGATGGGCAAAAATGGCCAAAAATTTATTAAGAATGGCGGGAGTTATTTGACGATTTGCAATGCCGGCGCTTTGGCGACGGTTGATTATGGAACAGCTTTGGGCGTTTTTTATGCCGCACAAGAATCGGGAAAGAAGTTTAAAGTTTATAGCTGTGAAACGCGTCCGCTTCTGCAAGGGGCGCGGCTGACGTGCTGGGAATTGTTGCGTGCGAAGATCGACACGACTCTCATTTGTGACAGCATGGCCGCAACGCTGATGAAACAGGGCAAGATCGACGCTGTTTTTGCTGGCGCAGACCGCATCGCTTTAAATGGCGACAGTGCAAACAAGATCGGGACCTACAGTCTTGCGGTTTTAGCCAAGCATCACAAGATTCCATTTTATATTGTTGCCCCGCGTTCGACGTTTGATGCGACGACAAAAACTGGTGACGGCATTGTGATTGAAGAAAGAGACGCGCAGGAGGTCGTGTGTTTTGCCTCTGTCCCGACGGCGCCAAAGGGCATTAAAGTTTTTAATCCAGCTTTTGACGTCACACCTTATCAACTGATTACCGCGATTATTACAGAGAAAGGTATCTTAGAACTCCCCCTAACCCCCTCTTTAAAAAAAGAGGGGGAAATAAAACAACCTGAGGCAATGGTTTCTGTTTTGCACAGAGGAAGGGATAAGTCGGTGAAGAAATGATATTAAAAGCAATCCGGTTTCATTTGGGTGGACTTTTTGTATTGCTAATTTTAGGAGGCGCATTCTCTTATTTGTTTAGTCAGTACAAAGACGTCAAGCATTGGCCTTCTGTCGACGGAATAATATTGTCCTGTCGTGGCCAATTGAGTAATTCTGGCCCTAATCAAAAATTGAGGTCATCTGGTTTCTCGCGTTATTTTATGACTGTTGAATTTAATTATGTGGTTAATGGTAAGAAGTATAAAAATATTGGCACTATGAGTTTTCCGGTGCCAACTACGCTAGAAGCCCAAAAGTATATTCAAGATACTGTAAGTCCGGTTTATGAGATTGGGAAAAGTATCCCTGTTTATTACAGCCCATTAAATCCGAAGTATTCGACGATTATTCGAGGTTATAGCTTGGACTATATTCCAAATTTTATTATCTTGATTGTTTTTCTTTTTTTATCAGTATTGGTAAACATGATTATTGTAATTAGGAAGCGGAAAAGAAAATAGAGTTTTTATGGGCGGCCTTAGTGAATTAGCGTTGATTAACTGGATGCGCAAGAGTTGTGTTTGCACGTCTGCAGTTAAGCAGGGTATTGGGGATGATACGGCGGTTTTGCCATTAAGCGCGGCGCAAGATTTGCTTTTAACGACGGACATGTCGGTTGAGGGGACGCACTTTACAAAGGAGACTTTGCCGCAGTTGATTGGCCGCAAAGCTTTGGCCCGCAATTTAAGCGATATTGCCGCAATGGGCGGGACGCCAACTTATGCGGTTGTCTCTTTGGGGTTGCCTAAAAATACTTCGACACTTTACGTTAAGAAAATTTATCAAGGCATTAACCGCTTGGCCAAAGAATTTGATGTGAGTATTGTCGGCGGGGACACGGTCAAAAGTCCGCAGCTTGTGATTAATATTGCTTTGATGGGAACTGTGGCAAAAAATAAAGCGGTTTTGCGCCGTGGTGCAAAACCAGGCGATGGGATTTTTGTCACCGGTGCTTTAGGCGGCTCTTTAAACTCTGGTCGGCATTTGACGTTTACCCCGCGTGTGCCAGAAGCGCAGTTTTTGGTCAAGAATTTTTACCCAACGGCGATGATTGATATTTCCGACGGGTTAGCTGGCGATTTGGGACATATTCTGGATGAAAGTCGGGTCGGCGCGATTTTAGAGCAGGACAAAATTTCGCTTCATCGCGGCTGCGATTTAAAGTCTGGTCTTTACGATGGGGAGGACTTTGAGCTACTTTTTACGCTTTCGCCTAAAGACTCGCAAAAACTTTTGGAATTAAAGAAAAAGAATTTTTTTTGCATCGGCGAAATTGTTGCTGACAAACAAAAGTTATACATGCGCCTTAAAAGCGGTGAAGTTTGTTTGATTAATCAAAAGGGATTTGTGCATTTCTGATGAAGACATTTAGTATTACAACTCACAGCCCGCAAGAGACGCAAAAGATCGGCGAACGTTTGGCAAAAAAATGCCGAGGCGGCGAAATTCTTTGTCTGTCAGGCAACTTGGGCGCTGGCAAGACGACATTTGTCAAAGGCATCGCACGCGGACTTGGCATCGACCAAAAAACTGTTAACAGCCCGACCTTTGTCATTATGAACGTATACCAAGGCCGTTTGCCTTTGTATCATTTTGATTTTTACCGGCTTGAAAGTCATAAGGACATTGCCGGTATCGGGTATGACGAGTTTCTTTATGGAAATGGCGTTGCGGTTATTGAATGGGCAGAGCGTTTTGGACGCCTTATGCCGACGGATTATTTGGCCATTGAACTTTCGGATGCGGGTGAACAAATTCGAGTGCTTAAATTTATGGCGCATGGAAATAAATATCAGGATTTGATTGGGGGTTTAAGAAAATGAAAATTCTTAGCTTAGAAACATCTTCCAAACGTTTTAGTTTGGCCTTAGGCGACGGGCAAAAGGTCATTAAAAGTCGCGTGATGGTGCTGGATAAAATTTTGTCGGATTCGATTATTCCGGCCATTGACCGGATTTTAAAAGCTTCGAAATGGAAATTGGCGGATCTCGATGCTTTCGTCGTCGGTTTAGGCCCAGGGTCTTTTACCAGTCTGCGTGTTGGTCTCTCGACGGTCAAAGGACTTAGCTTTGCCTTGCACAAGCCGGTTATTGGGATTCCCAGCTTGGATGCGATTGCATTTAACATCGGCAAGACGACAAAACAGATTTGCGTGCTTTCTGATGCGCGGCGCAATATGGTTTATGCCTGCCTCTATGAGAACTCAAACGGAAAACTTAAAACAAAAAGTGAATATTTATTAACGCCGCTTGAGATTTTGCTTGATAGAATAACGTCCGACACGATTTTTGTAGGCGATGCGCTTCTCTTATATAAGGCGGATATTGAAAAATATTTTTTGGCGAAAGCTGATAATCTCAATATGGATTTTGCCCCACAAGCTAAGTCGTATCCTAATGCTAAGAATTTAATTGCCTTAGCGCAGGAGCGTTTAGGTAAAAAGAAATTTGCTAATATTGATAAATTAGTTCCATTGTATTTATACCCCGAAGACTGTCAGGTGCAAAAATGAAAAACACTCAGACGCTTTTGACGTGGGTCCAGATTGATTTATCTGCAGTTCGTCATAATTTTAAAATACTTAAAAAGAATAGCGTCGAGATTTTGCCGGTTATAAAGGCTGATGCCTACGGGCACGGCATGGTTGTGTTAGCCAAAGAGCTTAACCGATTAGGAGTTAAAATATTTGGCGTTTCGGATCTCGCAGAAGGCAAAGAGCTGCGAAACAATGGTTTTAAAAATGAGATTTTGCTTTTAGAAAGTCCTTTGCCGGTTTTAGCGGCGGATATTGTTAAATATCATCTGATCCCCTGCGTGTGCACGATGGAGTTGGCGCGCGCGCTTAATCAGCAAGCGCAGGCTTGCAAACAAAAAGTTAAAGTGCATATTAAGGTCGACACCGGAATGGGCCGTCTGGGGGTTTGGCATAAGGATGCTTTTGAATTTATTCGTTTGGTGGGTAGTTTCCGAAATCTTATTGTCGACGGGATTTTTACGCATTTCCCGCTTTCTGACAGCGATCCCAAATTTACAGACCAGCAGCTTAAAGATTTTGCGACACTTCTGGATTCTTTAGGCGAGCTAAAAAAAACGATTCGTTATGTTCATGCCGCCAACAGTATGGGCCTGTCCGGTTACCGCAATTCCATTTTAAATTTGGCGCGGCCGGGGCTTATGCTCTACGGACTTTATCCGCGGGAAGATTTACGAAAAAAAATTAAACTTAAAGCCGCGATGAGTGTCAAAACGCGCGTACTTTTTGTCAAAACTTTAGAAAAAGGACGCGGGGTTAGTTACGGACATACGTATGTTGCAAAAAAGAACATGAAAGTCGCGACTTTGGCCATCGGTTATAGCGATGGGTATTTTCGCTGTTTGTCCAATAAGGCTTTCGTTTTGATTCATGGCAAGCGCTGTCCGGTTTTGGGCAATGTGACGATGGACCAGATCATCGTCGATGTTTCGCATGTCAAGACGGTTAAAATCGGGGACCAGGTCACGGTTCTAGGGGCCGACAAACAACAAAACATAACGGCTGAGCAGTTAAGCGCTTGGGCCGGCACGATCAATTATGAAATTGTCTGTAATTTGGGCAATCGGCTAGAGCGGGAATATATCAAAACTTCTTTTTAATCAAATACCCTGCCAAAACGGCAAAACTTACCGGGGCTAACCACGCGGATACAAACGGCCACAAAACACCAGATTTTCCTAAAGCAATCCCGATGGAATTAACGACCATATAAAGAAATGCCAGTGCAATGGCAATGGCCAGCGCACTAAAGGTTTGGGCTTTGCGCCGTCCGACAAATAAAGCCAAGGGCAGGCCGGCTAAGACAATCACAATAATCGAAAATGGTTTTGCGATTTTTTGATGCAGGTCAACATGCAAGTTGTTAATTGCCCTTAGCGCGCCGCTTTTGGAAAAACGGCTGATGTACTGATAAAGTTGGCGGGTATTCATCGCATTGACGTTAAGACTCTGTCGCAAAAAGTCCTGCGGCGACTCTTTGATATCCATGAGCTTTTCCCCGACGGGTTTGATAGCCGCTTCCCCTGTTTGGGGATTAGTGATGGTGCTGATGTAGACATTATAAAATTTCCACGCAATTCCGGTCCATTTCCCTTTGAGCGCAAGCGTCTTTTCGCGCAGCTGCATTTTTTCGTCATATTCATGGATTGTGATCCCTTGCATTTCATAGGTGTTCGGGTCATAGACGTCAATGCAGTAGAGGCGGTTTTTAAATCCGTAATACGTTAAATAATTGATTTTGGCTGTTTTCTTTTTTGTGCGGTCGACTTCGAGAATAATATGATCGTTGCGGATTTTTTGGGCACGTTCTTGGGCTTGGGGAACGTACTGTTCATTGGCAAACATGGTCAGTCCGGCGATAAAAATTGAAAAAAAGATCGCCGGCCGCGCTATACGCCAAAAATTCATGCCGCTAGCCCGCAGGGCGATAATTTCATTGTGGTTGTTCAGGCTCGAATAGCAAAAAAGCACAGCAATCAAGCACGTGATAAAAGATGTTTCGACCAGAATAAGCGGCAAACTGGCAAGGTTGTATTGGATAATAACGGGGATAGGGACTTTTTGGGCGATAAACTCGTCGAGATTGCTTGTGGTGTTAATCAGGACATACAACAGCGAAAACATTAAGGAAATGACAGAAAAAACAAAAGTAATCGACAAGGTAATATAACGGTCAATGATGCGCATCTTACATCCTTAATAAACGAAAATTAAAAATAATAGCCGCAATAAAACCGATAAGGTTGGGGACCCACAGAATGATGCCCGCCGGGGCGACTTCCTGCAAACTTAACGCTTCGCAACCTAAAGAAAAAAGGTAATAGGTGACCGCCAGCAGGATCACGATAAAAACATTTTTGGCGCGTTTGTCTCTTTTGTTGGTGATGATTGAAACAGGAAAGGCGAGCAAGATAAAAATAAGCGGCGAAAACGCCCATGTTATTTTGCGCCAGTATTCGGTTTCAAACGCGGATGTTTTGACAAGCAATTTTTCGAGGCGTTGACGTTCTTTGACAATTTGGGACAGCGACATGCCTTTGGGTTTTTTGGTGATTTCTTTTTTGTTTTCAGCCGATAAATCAAGCGTCATAAAAAAAGTTTGAAAATTGAGTTTATAAAAATTGTTTGGGTTTTGCAGGTCCGGCTCATCGGATGTGCCATCGATGAGCTTTAAAATAATTTGGTCTTTGCCTGGCACAGGACTAAATTCCCCGCGTTTAGCGGTGATCGTCCGTGTCGGCTTGCCGTTGGCTTGCGGTTGGTAAATGGTGATATTAAAGAATTTGTTGTCGTCAATGCGGTGGATAAACAGGATTTGTTTTTCAAAGGACGTGATAAAAACGCCGGGTTCTAATAGCGCCGTCGGGTTGCGGCTGCCTAAGGTTTTGAGCATGACGCGCTGTTCGTGATAGGCGTAAGGGATGATACGGTCGGTCAAAATAAAAAGAAAAAAGCTAAAGACGATGCCCACAGCTAAAAGCGGCATCAGAAGTTTTAGAAGATAAATCCCGCTGGCGCGAATGGCGATGATTTCATTGTCCGCAGATAAACGGCTAAAAGCGAGCGTTATTCCCACTAAGCAGGCCAACGGCAGTGTGTAACCTAACAAGAGTGGAACGGACAAAAGAAAAACTTTGCCGATGACGGCCAAACTTACGCCTTTGTTGATGACGAGGTTTACCAGCTGGATTAAGTTGCCGAGCAAAAAAACACACGTCAATACTCCCAAAGCTAGAAAAAAGGGAAGAATGCATTCTGAAAGGATATAGTTGCGAAGAATTCGCATTTTAAAATTTTTGGCCTTTGCCTGTTGCGGTCAGTGTTGCGATGGCGACTGTTAGCACGTTAACTTTGTTTGCGCCGGCGTCCTTTAGGACTTGGGAGGCTTGCGACGCTGTTGCCCCCGTCGTAAAAAGGTCGTCAATAAGCAAAATATTTTTATGACGCAAGTTATTGGAAGGTTTAATTTTAAAGGCGGCATTCATGTTTGTCCAGCGTTCTTTTTGGCTAAGCCGGGCCTGATTGGGCGTGTGGCGTATGCGCGACAGACTTTTGCAGTCTAAGGCAATGCCTAATTCCTCACTGAGTATTTGTGCGATTAGAAGGCTTTGATTATAGCCGCGTTGGCGTTGGCGCGTCGGATAGAGCGGGACTGCAATAATAAGATCATGCGCGGCAAGATCCAGCCGATAATCTCTGGCAAAACTGCAAACATGTTCTCCTAAAAAGTGCCGCAGGCTTGTTTTGTGGCCGTATTTAAAAAGGTGCAAAAGCCTTTGCATTGTTCGATTATAGAGAAAAACGCCCCACGCACGGTCAAATGCCATGGGAAAATTTTGGCAGTTAAGGCAAAAATGGTGAGCGGGATTTTCTAAAGGGCGCGAACAGCGACGGCAAAAGGGCGGCCTGTTTTTTGTGAGTTTGCTCTGGCAGGCAAAGCAAAGCTGTGGCGTTTTCTCAAGCGGGCTTAAAGAGTTTTTGCAGAGAATACAGCAGGCGGGGTAGACAAGGTCAATTAAACCAGCACATAAATCGCGTAACACGGGTGTGATTTTAGCATCGGCAATCGGCGCTTGTCAATTTTTCATGAGCATAAATCGTTTGAAGCAAAGTCTATTTGTGCGTATAATGTCGCGTGCTTACAAAAAGGGAGGGGCTATGTTAAAGAAATATTTTTCGTCTTTGCTTTTATTGAGTTTTTTTCTGGTTTGCTTTTTTTCAACGCTGAGTTTTGCCTATCCTAGCGCGGTCAACGTTTTGCCGGCTAAAGACATTGTGAAATTAACGGACAGCGCTTTAACATCCGTTTACTTGGATACAATTATCGAAATTGAAGCGATCAAGATTTTTCATAAAACTTCCGGTTTTAGCCCTAAAGAATATCAGGAGTATAAAAGTTTATTGCGCTTTCGCTATGAACTGAAAAGTGAATTGCAGCATCGACAGCTTGACATTCCGTCGATTTCTGAAGAACGCGACTAAGAAAGGGTCTTTATGAAACAAGATTTAACGCAAGAGCGAAAAGAGTTGTTTGAGATTTTAAAACGGGAAGCATTTTTTTTAGGAAAGATTATTTTGTCATCAGGAAAAGAGAGTGATTATTATCTCGACGCCCGACGGGTTACCTTAAAGGCTCAAGGGGCGTATCTGTGCGCCAAAATTATTTTGGATTTAATCAAGGACGAAGAGTTTGCCGCAATCGGCGGGCCGACGTTGGGTGCGGATCCTTTGGTTGGCGCTTTGGGGGTTTTGTCGTTTGAAGCGGGCAAACCGGTCAATACGTTTATTATTCGCAAAGCGCCCAAGGCGCACGGCA
>CAYNSM010000023.1:0-21506 GCA_964400065.1 uncultured Planctomycetales bacterium | reverse complement strand
TGCCGCGATGATAGTTGGCCTGTTCTATTTCGCCCTCTTCCAACGTCATCTGTTTACCATAAGCTGGAGCTCCGTATTCGGTGATAAACGCTGGACGGTCGGCCGCACCAGCAACCTGTTCCCAGAAAGAACCAAAACCATAATCCCCACGATAAACATTGGCACCAAAAATATCAATTTCAGGGGCGTTCTTCGCAAAAATATCCAAAAAAAGCGTATCCCCATTACAAATAGCCACCGGATGATCCGGGTCAAGTTCATGAATCATCTTAGCGACATTATTCACAAATTGAAAATACGCAACCGGGTCTTTGTCCGCATTATTTGCGCTTCCATAATTATTTTCATTACCCAAAACCCACATAATAATATACGGTTCATCTTTTAGATCCAAAACCATTTCCTTAACCGATCTCATCATATTTTCACGGTGGACAGGATTATTGTAATCCGCACCTTCAAACCACGTCGCGCCGGATCCATGCGCATATTTCCCGACGAAATTTCCCATGATCACCTTAAAACCATATTCCTTATACATCTTTCGCAAAACGTCCTTGTCCGGCTTAAAAGGCTGATAATATTCACGCAATGTATTAACGCCCATTTCTTTCATCAATTGAAAATCACCAACAACAGGCTCATCCGCATCCTGAACATCATTACGATTTTTATCCACCCAAGCTTCATACGGACCGTCAAGAATCCCGTTATTGTTACTGTCTTCTTTCATCCAGCTGACAATCGTCCCCTTCTGCGGGCTTTGACCAATCTTAGTCGGCGAATAAGTGACTCCCTTAATAATAAAAGGCTTGCCATCAACAAACATCTGCCAATGATTATTTTCATACTGCTTTAGCACAACACGTCCATGCCCACGGGTCGTTTTGACTTTCCCCAAAGAAGACGATTTTTTCCCAAAACTTAATTTGTCTTTGAAACGATCCGCAGTCCCTTTTTCTTTTACAATCCCCGGCCAAGTTGTTACAACGTCGTTGGTAACATCATTATCAAAACCATTGGCAACTTCAATCTTCATCCACAATGCGGTAAGGTTAAGTTCCGGGTGAGTCCGAATGATATGCTGAATCTTGGAAACAGCAGCCTGCGCCGGATACCAAGGCGTTTGCCAATATGTCCACGATATTGTGTTGGGGAAATGTACAATAAGCGCATGATAGGCTTTGATCGCTTCATAATACATTTTTGCTTTTTCAAAAATAAGACCTTGATAATACAATCGAATACCCATCGGCTCTGGCGCACTGATCCACTTAAAATACACAGCTTCCAAATCACTGCTGCGAAGCATATCCCAGTGATTCGGCTCCAAGCGACCTTCTTGTTTGGCTTTCTGATGCTCTGCCATTTTAAAAATATTTGTCGTATTGCTCGGATAAATCCCATGTCCGACAGTAGCGGCTAATTCTTTAGGATTTTTGACAACATATTTATAATCCTTCGTGCCAACGCCTTCAAATTGACCGTAGTTACGATAATCAACAACTTTTTCTAACCCTGGGTTAAAAGCAGGTGGAAAAGTTTTCATTGCCGGCTGATCTTGTGCTTTTTCCCGCTCCTCAATTTTTCCAAGCATAACATCAATGCTGGCCTGGCTTTTTTCGGCAACCGACCAAAATACCCCGACAACTGGATCCCACGCCTGGGCAAATTTGTACTCTTCAATAATTTTTTGAAATTGTGCTACAGCCTCATCACTGCGTCCATTGTTCATAAACGCTTCAGCTTTAACGAATAAAATCGTTGCAACATCGTTAAAAACAGCGACGTCCGCTTCATGACCACGAAGCGGAAAGCCTGTCAATGTAGCCTCTTGCATTCGAGATTGAGCATCATATTTTTCTAAACACTCGGCAACCAACTTAAACAAAGCGTCCAAATCATTTTTTCCTGAAAGTTCCCAGGCTTTCTTTACATAATCTGAGGATGACATCTCAGGAGACTGCCCAACGTCGCTCGAAACTTCAGACTTCTCTTCTAAAGGTGAAGGCAAAATCGCATTGACAGCGTTTGTTGCCAAAGACGTTGTGGCATCCTGGCTAAAAGCATGCCCGGCTAGAAAAAGGGTAATCGGGAAAATAAGTAAGGAAGTTCTCTTCATATAAAAAATTTTCATGAGGTATTCTACCCTATAATCGCTCCAGAGGAAAGTCCTTTGATAATATGTTTTTGCATTAAAAGATACACAGTAACAATAGGAACAGCAGCAATCGTTAAACCTGCCATCACAAGATGATCATCGACGCTATGCGGCCCTTGAAATTCCATAAGCCCCCGCTGCAAAGGCATAAGTGCTTTATTACTAAGAAGAAGCATCGCAAGGATATATTCATTCCAAACGTTCAAAGAATTAAAAATAACAATCACCGCAATGGCTGGCCGCGCCAAGGGCAGCGCGACATGACGCCAAATCCCGATCTTTGAACAGCCGTCAATGCGCGCCGCATCTTCCACATCCGTCGGCATTTTATCAAAAAAAGTTTTTAAAATAAAAATGCTCAGGGAAAGTCCAACGCTGATCATACAGAAAATATACCCTAAGCGTGTATTGACCAAATGCAATTTATTCATCAAGACAACAAGCGGTACAAAACTCCCCGGCAAAGGAATCATCATCGCGCCAACAAAGATGTAAAAGAAAAAATTTTTGCCAAAAAACTTCAGCCGTGAAAACGCAAAGGCCGCCAAAGATGAGATTAAAACTATACCAAAAACCACTGAGACTGTGTAGATAATGCTGTTAAAAAGATACACACCAAAGTTGCCTTCTGTCCAAACAAGCCTGTAATTTTCAAAATGAAACGCTGCCGGCATAAATGATTTGCTCACAAAAACCGTTTCAGCCGTCATAAGCGAAGTGCGCAGCATCCACAACAAAGGCAGCAGACATGTTAGCGCTGTACCGATTAAAAAAACGTGAATCCCCGCAACTTTGGTCCAGCGCAAAATCCGATATTTATTCAAAAAATTTGCTTTGTCCATATCGTCATTTAACTCTACCTAAAAACTTTTTCATTACAAAAGATATCGCAACAAGAATAATCCCAAGTGTAACACCCTGAGCACAAGCATAACCAAACTGATGCGTGCGCATCATCGCAGATAAAATCTGTATCGCCGGAACACTCGTATAATCGCCTAAGCCTTGTGACGTCATCGAAAGAATCAGCACAAACGATTGCATCGACCCTAAAATCGTTAAGACAACAACCATGATAATAACCGGCATCATCATCGGAATCGTGACATTCCAAAACCGACTCCACGCCCCTGCCCCGTCAACTTGCGCGGCTTCATAGAGCTGTCGATCAATGGTTTGCAAACCCGCCAAAAACATAATAAATCCCCAGCCAAAACCTTTCCAACTATGAACAACTGCAATGCACGTCAAAGCTGTGTTAGGATCCGATAGCCAATGATGAATTAAATGATTAAGACCCCGAGAATTTAAAAAATAATTCAAAAGTCCGACGTGTTGATCGGCCTGCACATCGGCGTTGAGGATCCATTTCCAAACAAACCCGACGACAACTTCCGATAAAACCGGCGGTAAAAAAAATACAACCCGATAGAATCCCTTAAAGCGAATCTGGCGATCGCAAGCTAAAGCCAACGCAAAAGCCAAAGCGTTTTGAAACGTCAAAGCAATCAAAGTAATGTATGCGGCATTCGACACCGACTTCCACCAAGCCGCATCCTGCGCAAGCATTTTAAAATTATCGAGCCCAACAAACGTCATCGTCGGGCTAATCCCGTTCCATTCATGCAGAGAAAGATTAAGAATAGAAAAAAATGGATAAATGTAAAATACACAAAAAATAGCGACGGCAGGAAGAATAAAAAAGAAACTTCCCCAATGATCCTTGAAAACGGCAAGCGAAAACTGTTTTGCGGAGCTCGACATCAAAAAACCCTTTCTAAAGACAAATGCCGTTATTTTTTGTTTTTCTTTTGCATTTGCCGGTCTTTGATTTTTTGGACTTCTTGGGCAACCTGCTGAGGTGTTTTTGTACCAACAATTATTTGCTGCAACCCTTTATCAAAAGCCTCAAGAACAAGAACATCTTCATAAAACGGCCAGCTCGTCGGGTGCATCGTCTGATCCATGCTTGCAGCAAAGTCGTTTAAAGCCTCAGGGATATTTTCCAATGCCGAAAGGTTGACTGGCAAATTTTTTGTCTTTTGAGCCAAGTAAACTTGTTGATCTTTTTGCGTAAGCCATTTAAGGAAAGCAACGGCTTTGGATTTATTGGCGCAACGACTATTAACAAAAAACGACGACCCGGCGCCACCCCAGATTTTCATGGGGTTGTCCTTATTGGCCTTCGGCGGCAACATAATCCCATAATCCAAATCCGGGTTCATCTGTTTATAAACATTAACACACCACGAACCATTAAACGCAAACGCGGCACGCTCCAAGGCGAAATCCTGCTCGGCATCTTTGTTGGTCTTTGTCACAATGCCGGTAACAAAAACACCTTTTTTGTTTAATTGTTCAAAAATTTTAAATACTTCAATCCACGACGGATCCGTATACGGAATTTGCCCGCGAAAAGTCGCCATGACTTTTTCTTGGCCCATCATATTAAACGCATAATTAAACGCGAATGTATCGATGATCCACAACTCGCCTAAGCCGCTAACAAAACTAGGAATACCGCTGCGCTTTAAAGCAGACGAAACTTCGACCCACTCTTGCAACGTTTGCGGCAGCTTGGTAATCCCCGCTTTTTTGAGCAAGGTTTTGTTGTAAATCATTTGCATGTTCATCATATCGACGGGAACGCCGTAAATTCCTGGGGCAACGCCATAAGGATTATTGTCTTCAAAACGATTCGCGGCTAAAGCTTTGGCAGAAATTTGATTTTCCCATTTTGCTGCGTCGGCTTTAAAGTCAGACATCAAATCAACGACTAAGCCGCTGTTAATAAAATCCGCGACCACAGATTTTTGGTCAAGAATCCCAAAAACATCAGGCAGGATTTGAGCTTGTGCGGCCGCGATAATTTTTTGGGAATAGACATCCGAAGGGGCGTAAAGCTCAAAAATTACCTTAACGCCGGTTTGTTTTTCGTACTCTGCGGCAAGCTCCTGGAAAGCTTTGTCGCGATCCGTCATCCAGTGCCAGACGACGATTTGATCGGTCTTAGGCGCATCGGGTGTACAACCAAGGCCGACGATGATCATTGCAAAAAAGATAAAACTAAAAACGATGATCTTCTTCACCAAAACTCCTCTTGCACTGCGGATATATTATACAAAAGGTTTAGGAGGTAGAACCTTCCTTGCTCAAACAGTCCTCGCACAAGCCGCTTATTCAAAAGTTAAAAGGCTTTTAAGTAAGCGGTTTGGCTGCGGAACTCGCAAGAAGGTTCTACCTCCTAAACCTTATAAATCAACTTTACCCTAAAATCGCTTTGACCTTGTGCGTTTTTCCGTCTAGAAACGGGGTGACAAGATTTCCACGGACTTCTTGGCCGTCAACAAAAAGCTGCTTAACGCCTTTTTCTTTACCATCGGGGTTAAGGATTTCGATCTCATAAACATCCCCACGGAAAGGCCGGCGGATCGAGCACTTTTTCCACTTTTTAGGAATACACGGGTCAATGCGCAGCCCATGAAAATCACGTCGCGCACCTAAAATCCATTCGGTAGCCAGCATCAGGTTCCAACCTGAAGAACCAGTGATCCACGTAAAAGCGCCTTCACCGTAACGATACGGATTTTCCGGCCCGACGAGATATTCCGCAAAAACATACGGCTCGGTTTTGTATAAATCCATGTTCTTCTGTGCATTAGGCATGATCTTTCGTACAGCTTCGTAGGCTTTGTCGCCATACCCAGCCATCGCATACGCCACGGCCATAAAAGTCGCCGCATGACAGAAGACAGCCGCATTTTCCTTAGTCCCCTCGGAAAACATACTGATACGGCCCAAGCGTTTGACCCACGAAGAATACGCCGGATAAAACAGCGCCAACCCGTGCGCCCCGTTTAAATATTTATCGACGGAAGCAACAACCTGCTTTAAGCGCTCATCACGTGCGACCCCTGAAAGAATCGCCCACGCCTGCGTATTTAAAAAGATTTTTCCTTCCTTATCCTGCTTGCTGCCATAGACAAGTCCACTATCATCGTAACCTCTGGCATACCATTGGCCGTCCCAGGCAATCGTATTTAAACGTTCGTCCATGGTTTTGGCCATTTGCAAATATTCCTGTTTCTTTTCTTCTTGGCCTATGAGTTCAAAAATATCCGCCAGTGCTTTAAGCGAACGGACCAAAGCTTGCGCCAACCAAACGCTTTCGCCGCGATGCTTAATGCCGGCCGCGTCAATCGCGTCGTTCCAATCCGCATGACCAATGCGCGGAAAACCTTTTTCTCCGACGTCATTAAAACAAAACTTGAGGTTTGCCTCCAAATGTTCCAAAAGCGACCCTTCTCCGTCGGTTTGGGCGCCGCCTTTAAAATTGGGGTCCGTGTCCCAGCCTTTGATCCAAGCGTCTTTTAAAAATGGGACATACTCATTGAGAATGGCTTTATCGCCGGTTTCCTTAATATAGGCGCTGACCGTCATCGTCAACCAGACCTGATGGTCTTTGTTGGGGCGAAACTTGTACGGCCCTTTGGTATCCGACCAGCCCGGAGCTGATGTCCCATCCCGACGGATTAGAGACGCAATTTTCAACATTTTCTGACGGGTCAATTGCGAATTAATAGAAACCAGCGCCTCGGAATCCTGCGCCGAATCGCGATACCCGCGTCCGCCGGAGCCTTCATGATAATAACTGGGAGAACGTGACCAAAAATTGCAGATATAAACCTGATATTTGACCCAAATGTTGTAGAGAACATTAAAATCTTTGTCAGGAGTTTGAACTTCGATGTTTCCCGTAATTCTTTCAAGCCAAATTTTCTTTGTATTTTCTAATTCCTGTTTAGCTTTTTTAACATCACGATATTTGGTGAGCATATGACTGGCTTGCGAAACGCCGGCTGTCTGCCCTAAAACAACGGTAAATTCCTTAGTCTGGCCGGGCTTTAAAGTGACGCTATGCTTAAGCGCACCGATCGAATCCTCTCCGGAACACAACGGGAAGTTTACAAATTTTCCGTCGACAACAGCGGTCGGTTTTTCTTCAGTATTATAGCGTCCTAAGAACGCATCTTTTTGCGTGCAGCATCCTTTAACAGGCAAAGAAGAACCAAAAAAGACTAACGTATCAAAAGGCTGAATATTCATCCCTTCCCACGACGCGGTTTTTTGGGCAAAGACAGCACTGTGCGCCTTGTCAAACCATGCCCTGGTATAAAGGTGCATAATATTGCGATAGCGCAATTCTTCGTGATAATCGCCAATTAAAAATTCGACATACGGAAAAAGTTCAATCATCTTTGTTTTTTTAGTATTATTCGTTACCGACGCAATCCACACTTCGCACTCGTCATGCTCTGGAACAAAATAACTCACCAACGAAGCAATGCCGTTGTTGACTGATTCAATGGTCGTATACCCTAAACCATGGCGAGAACGAAAGGACGTCGGTTTAGAACGAATCGGCTGATAACTCAAAGACCATGCCTTGCCGCCTTCGCGTGCATAAATATATTTTCCAGGACGGTCAAAATGCCAATTCTCCGGCGACCAGCGCGTCAAACGATTTGTGCGGCAGTCTTTGTAAAAACTGTATCCGCCGGCGCACTGGGAAATCACTGCGCAATATTTGTCATTGGTAAGATAGTTGATCCACGGACGTGGTGTGACAGGATTAGTAACAACGTACTCAAGCCCGTCGGCAGAAAAATGACCGTATTCCATGCGTTAAACCTTTCATTGGGAATTTTTAAAATTGATTTTCTTCAGAAATATCAGGGATAGTAACACAGCAAAAAAAAGCGGTCAAGATTTTTGAGGCAGAATTGCAGCAAATTTTTTTCAATCGCAAACGTACTTAAAGATCCGTTGCATTTCCATAAAATTAATTTCGTGCAGCTCAACCCCGGCGTCCCAAAGTGTAGGGGACTTTGTCTGCATCCACACAACACGGCCATTTAAAGTCAACGGATCGCTGCCGTCGGGGACTTTCACATCGAGTGAAACGCTGTCGTTGAGAAAAATACGTTCCCGCGTTGAAATACGCACACCGCGAGCAGAAGCATCTCTTAAAAAAACATCAGCTCCATATTCAGAACGAGTATGACGAAATTTGACAGGAAAGCGTGCAGAAAAACGCTCAAAGAGCCGATGCTCAATCTTGCGGGATGGCGGATCAAAGCCAGCAGGCTTCTGCTGTGAAGATGGCAAAATGCTATCCATAAGTTTAGCCGTTATAACGTAATAACACGGTTGAGCTTTTGCCGAGCAGCGGATGAAAAGGCTTTTTGAAATTTCAAGCCGACGCGGTAACGATCCTCGCGACCCAACTTCTGGATCCACACGACTTTCCCGAGCATCAAAATCGGATCTGCATCCGGGGCTGTCGCGATCTCAACTGCGATCTTTTCATCAAGTGCAACTGCGCGTTTTGAAATCAAGCCTATACCGCCTTCGCTGATATCAACAGTTTGAGATTGCGCAAAAGAGGTCCCCTTTTTCCCTTCGACGGGAACAAGGCAACTCTTGCGTTGGCTCTCTCGCTTGTTTTTGACGCGCTTCATCTGGCAAAGCTCCTTCTTTAATTATAAGAAAAAGCGATTGGTTATTTTGATTTGATTTTATTGTACCTCGACAAAAATATTATTCAATGATTTTATCCCAAAATTTCAATTGACTTCCATTGACTCTCAAACTTTGCATGTTATAATTCGACCGGAGAAGAAAAATGACCGATCCCAAAGACAAAAAAAATCTTACGTTGGCTGAAAAATATAAGCTTAAGGGCGCTCAGCAAATGACGTATGATGAATATGAAGCCGCCAAAGCCAAAGCTGCACGCAAAAGTTCAAAATTCAAGGTTCCCGCTTTCGTTCAATTTATTTTGGGAACGCCATTTGTCATTATCTTTCTGTTCGGCATTCTTTTTATCCCTTACATTATCTATTTGATTCTCACATCCCCATCGGCGCCACCGCCAAAAGACGAAGTGCAAAATGTCATTAATACTTCTCGATAAAATCATCATTGCAATACTCTTTTTTTTCTTTCTCTCCGGATGGCTACGCGGATTTCTCAAGTCCTTGATCGGACCGGCTTCCTTCGTGTGCTGTTTTATTTCTGCGGTAATTTTTTACGACTTAAACCGCAACATCCTCATGTCAGTATTGATCGCCACAATAGGAACCCTTGCGATGGCCATCACCCTCAATGTTCTTTTGGCACTGGCTCTGACAACGGTCAACAAAGAGTTTCGCGGAAAAACATTTTTTGTCAGCCGCATCTTAGGAAGCCTCGTCAATATTTTTTGGCAAGGCAATATTTTCTTTGTGTCTCTTATTGTGTTTTCTGCTTTGCCGATTAAAAACGAAAAACTTGAAGATTACCAGCGCCAAATTACTGAATCAAAAATTGTCGCGTATTATGAGGAAAGAATCATTGCCCCCGACAACCGGCTCAAAGCTGTGGTTGCCTCGTTTGCGACATTGCGCGATCCAAGTCAAATGCAAATGATTACAAGCACAGAAGAATTCACAACATTTTACGCCGACCCCAAAGTGCAAAAATTTTTAAATGACCCACAAGTCATCGACGCGCTGGCTGCCAAAGACAGCCTTAAACTCATTAAAAACTCTTCACTGCGTGATCTTGTTACTGATGATAATGCAATGTATAGCTTGACGAGAGTCGCCCGAATGGTCTACCGAAAAAAACTAAAAGATTTAGGTGGGGAACCCCAAAAGAAAACAGGCCAGTAACATTTTTTATTTCCCGATACAAAAACTCGAAAAAATATCCTGCAAAAGATCTTCATCGGCATTACGGCCGGTAATCCTGTCTAACGCGTTCAACGATTCCTTTAAATTTTCCGAAATAAACTCCAAAGAAAGATTGTCACGCAAAAACTCCTGCGATTCGCCGATCAATTGCTTGGCGTTTTCTAAAGATGCAATATGACGGGCATTGTTGACAAGAATATGCGTTGTGTCAATCGGCTGTCCGTGCAAAATACTTTCTTCAATGGCTTTTTCTAATTCAGCAATTCCAGATTTTGTCGATGCAGAAACCCGGATTATCCTTCGTCTAGGCAAAATAGCATCAACTTGCTCATCTAAAAGCACCGACGTCAAATCGCTCTTATTTATAACGACAAGAATATTTTGCCCCTTTAAAAGCTGCACAATCCGCAAATCCTCTTCGGTGAGTTTTTCTGCGGCAGAAAATGTCAAAAGAACAAGATCCGCATTTTTCATATGCATATGACTGCGCCTAACGGCCTCCTCTTCAATCGTGTCGCGCGGGTCTAGAATTCCCGCTGTATCGACGAGCTCTACAGGGATTGAGCGAATCTGCGCGGATTCCTCGATTGTGTCACGCGTAGTTCCGGCCACTTCGCTAACAATCGCGCGCGGCTGTTTTAGAAGAACATTAAGCAAAGACGATTTGCCAACATTCGGCCGGCCGCAAAGAACAACTTTCGCGCCTTCCCTTAAAATCCGTCCCTGCTGACTAGTTGAAAGTAACGCATTGATTTTCTCTTTTGCGAAAATTAAATGATCGGCAATCTGACTTCGGTTGCGCTCTTCAATACCTTCCTCAGGAAAATTGACCAACGCTTCAAGGTGCACGTAAGCTTGCAGCAAATCTTCACGAATTTTTTCCAACTCAAGGGTCAAATCGCCTTTAAGCTGATGGGAACTGACCCGCAAAGCATTTTCTGTTTTTGCCGCGATAATATCGAGCACCGCCTGGGCCTGCACTAGGTCGAGCCGGCCGTTTAAAAAAGCGCGTTTTGTAAACTCTCCGGGCAAAGCCAACCGTGCACCAAACTTAAGCGTCAAATTCAAAATCGCCTTGACCGCCACAAATCCACCGTGGCAGCTAATCTCAACGACATCTTCCGTCGTATAACTTTTAGGTGCACGCATAAGGACAACCAAAACCTCATCAATCATCACGCCGGTTTGCGGGTTAATAATCCGGCCATAATAAACTTTGCGACTCTTAAGCGGCCCATATTTCTTTGCGTTGACTCGACAAAAAATTTGCGACAATACTCCTTCTGCCTGTGCTCCGCTTAAACGCACAATCCCAATGCCTCCAGGACCACTAGCCGTTGCAATCGCAGCAATCGTATCGTCAAGTTGTGGAATTGTATTACTCATAATATTTTATAAATATTTTTCGGGCCTCTGCAGCAACAAAAAGCGAGCCGGTCGCCACGATCACATCTTTCTTTCCAGCAAGCTTCAAGGCCCGCAAACAAGCCTCTTTTACCGACGCAGTGATAATAAAATCCTCTTTTTGAAAAATTTCTTTAGCCAACTTTTGTGTCCAACCCAAAGCCCGCGGATGACGTGCACGCGTCAAAATAACATTTTGCGAAATCGCCTGCAAATGCGATGCCATCCCCCGGATATCTTTGTCGTGCGAAGTTCCAAAAATCAAAATAACTTTTTGGGACGGAAATATTTTTTTAATCGTTTCTGCCAATTTCTGGCAAGACTGGGGATTATGCGCGCCGTCTAAGACTATAACCGGTTTTTTACCAACGATTTCAAAACGAAGCGGCCAAAAAGTCCCGGCCAATCCTTTTTTGACAGCCGCTTGATCGACGAGAAATCCCCTGGCGCGCAAAGCCTGAATAATTCCAACCGCAAGCGCCGCATTTGTGTTTTGATGCTCTCCTAAAAGGGAAGTTTTAAAAACATTCTTCTCGGCGAGCATCGGAACAACGTTAAGCGTAGCAGAACGGGCTTTAATGACTTTTAAAACTTCTGGACTTTGCGGCGCAAGGACTACCGTAGAATTCTTTTTAATGATCCCCGCTTTCTCATAGGCGATTTTGCACAATGTTTTGCCCAACTGCTGCGTATGCTCCAAGCTAATCGAGCTAATCGCCGCAACCAAAGGCTGACAGACATTTGTCGCATCCAGCCGCCCGCCTAAGCCAGTTTCGAGAACCGCAAAGTCAACTTTCTCGTCGTAGAAATAACAAAACGCAGCAATTGTCAAAACCTCAAAATATGTCAAATCGCCAAAAACCGGATGATGACGCCCAGCGTCAAGCACCGGTTGAATTCTTTTAATCAATTTCGCAAATTTCTGCCGAGAAATGCAATCAGAAAAAATTTCGTTCCCAGATAAAGCTTTGCGGGAGATTTTGGCGTCCAAAATACGAAACCGCTCGCGCACATGATAAAGATGCGGGGAAGTGTAAAGTCCAACTTTATATCCAGATTGACTTAAAATCTGCGCAACAAAAGCTGCCGTCGAGCCCTTGCCCTTGCTGCCGGCAATATGTATGACCTGCAAATGCTTTTGCGGAGAATTTAGTTTGGAAAGAACCGCTCGCACACGCGCAAGGTTTACGTTGCGCGAAGAAAAAGCATTGAGATTTTTTTCATAATTAAGAAAAGTCGAAAGATACCGCGCGGTCATTGCCCTGTTAATGCTTAAAGTGCCGCACACCGGTTAAAACCATTGCGATTTTAGCACGGTCGGCAGCCTTGATGACTTCCTCGTCGGCAATCGATCCGCCGGTCTGAATAATCGCTTTGATTCCAGCCTTGGCGGCGATAATAACATTATCCGTTTTGGGAATAAACGCTTCGGAAGCCAGCAAACTTCCTTTGGCATTCTTGCCGGCTTTTTTGATCGCCGTCATTGTGCTCTCGACACGGCTCGTCTGGCCGCATCCGATGCCGACGGTTTTCGTGCCTTTGACTAAAACCATCGCATTGGAACGCACGTGCTTGATAACTTTCCAAGCAAAAAGAAGCGACGCGACCTGCGCCTTGGTCGGTTTTACTTTGGTCACAACTTTAAGTTCATTGACGTCGAGCGCCTTAACGTCTTTGTCCTGAATGAGCGCTCCGCCGTTTATTTGTTTAAAGTCCCAGCGCTCATCTGTCAACTTCTCCAAATCTAATTCAAGGATACGCACATTCTTTTTTTCACACAAAATCACAAGGGCCGCCTCGTCGTAACCGGGAGCAATCACGCATTCCATAAAACCGCTTTTGTTGACCAGCTGCGCTGTTTTAAGGTCAACTTTTTTATTAAATGCAATGATCCCACCAAAAGCCGAAAGAGGATCTGCACTCCAAGCCTGTTTATAGGCACCCGCAAGCGTTTTATCCTCTGCGACTCCCGTCGGATTATTGTGTTTTATGACAACCGCTGCCGGGCGTGAAAACTCACGCACAATTTCAACCGCAGCGTTAAGGTCCAAAAGATTGTTAAATGACAAATCTTTTCCGTGCACTTGTTTAATCACAGGCAAACCGCAAGCTTCCTGGGAATTGGCATAAAAAGCGGCGCGCTGATGTGGATTTTCGCCGTAGCGAAGGTCCTGCAATTTTGAAAACCGCAAACTGATTTCTTTGGGAAACGAAGGATAATCGCCGCCCTTAAGCCGATTATTCAAAAATTCAAAAATGACGCTATCGTATTGGGAGGTGTATTGAAAAACTTCAATCGCCAAATTCATCAAAAACGCATCCGACAACAGACCGCTGTTGGTGTCTAATTCTTTTAACACTTGCGCATAACGCTTAGGGTTTGAAACGACGGCGACACTTTTAAAATTCTTTGCCGCCGAACGCAGCATCGTTGGCCCGCCGATATCAATATTTTCCAGCGCTTCAGCAAGCGAAACATTTTTCTTTTGGATCGCACGTTCAAACGGATACAAATTGACAACGACCATGTCAATTAAACCGATTTTGTATTTTTGCAGCTGTTCTAAGTGAGAAGGATTGTCCCGCAGGGCCAATAGCGCCCCATGCACAGCCGGGTGTAAAGTCTTCAAACGTCCGTCGAGAATTTCCGGAAAACCTGTAACCTGGTCAATTTCGACAACAGCTATGTCCGCAGCCTGCAGCAACTTGGCCGTTCCGCCGGTGGAAATAATCTCGATGCCCATCTGATGCAACCCGCGGGCAAAATCCAAAAGGCCTGTCTTGTCTGAAACACTGATTAACGCACGCTTGACTTTAATCATAGAAATTTACTTATTTACAAGTTTAATAATGGCCGCAACAAAAGCCGGCAAGTCTTCCGGCTTGCGGGATGTCACCAAATTCTTGTCAATCACAACTTCGCGATCCAAATAAATGCCCCCAGCGGCGATCAAATCATCTTTAATTGCACAAAAACAAGTCACCCGGTTTCCTTTGACAACACCGGCCGACACCAAAACCCAGCCGCCATGACAAATCGAAGCAACAACCCGCCCGTCGGCGTATAACCGTTTGACAAAATTAATAATCCGCTCATAGCGCCGTAAAAAGTCTGGCGCCCAGCCGCCGGGGATGATGACCCCGTCAAAATCACGCACATTAACTTTGTCAATTGAGGCATCAACGAGAATCGGATAACCTTCTTTACTATGATATGTATTTTTTTTCCCGGTTCCGATTGTCGTAACACGGATACCCGCCTCTGCAAGACGCAAAAGCGGGTACCAGACTTCCAAAACCTGATACTGATCTTCAACGAGAATAGCGATATTTTGGCTATTTTTAGCCATATTAGAAACTTTTCTTGTGTCTTTTGCGTTCTGAAGGCTTTGAGTAGTACCGGCGTTCCTTGATTTCAACGAGAAATCCTTCTTTTTGGCACGCTTTCTTGAAAATTCGCATAGCCTTTTCAAAGCCGTTTTTGTCTGTGATTTTGACTTCCACCATAATAAAATTCACCCACCTTCGCTAAATATAATATTTAAATGCTGCTGATTTAAAAACACGGCTATTATAACCAAGTTCCGACAATTGTAAAGTTGAAATATATACAACAAAAAAGGCCGCCATAAAATTCATAGCGGCCTTGGATATTTCTATTTTAAAAAACTCAAACTTACCAGCTGCTCTTCTTAGCAGGCGTTGTCGTTTTAGGCGTAGTGGAAGTCGGTGTGGCCACTATCGCCTTAGGTGCGCTATACGCAGGGACTGCTGCGGCGGCTGCTGGCGCGCCGGATCTTTTGGCTGGGATAACACGCACTGTTTTTGCAACAGTCGTCCCTGTCTTATACAAAATTATAACTGAGCTTCCCATCACAACAGCTGGAGCAAGGACGGAGCCAGAAAAAGTTACTTCTTTACCGCTGCTGCTGTCTTTAATGGTAAGTTCTGTACGGGCCGGATTGATATAGGTTACTGTCCCTCGGGAACTTTGTAAATCTTTACGCAACATCGCAAAACTCGGCGTAACAAAAACGGCCATCATGGCCCCGGCAAGAAGAACAACACTTAATTTTTTCATTTTCCCCCTCCTGTTTTTATTTATCTCGTAAATAAATTTTCTAATCAAAAAACTTAGAATTGCATTACCAAGATACTCCCGATGTTATTTAAAATCAAGGAGTTTTGTTAAAACAACTCAGGGATCATAGTAGGTATATTTTTCATGAGCGTAATTGCGAAGAACAGTTTTGCCCTTTTGCTGCGACACAATATAGCCGGGACTGGCCGGAATTTTCCCCCCGCCACCGGGTGCGTCAATCACATAAGTCGGCACCGCGTAACCGGTCGTATGCCCGCGCAAATGCTCCATAATATTCATTCCCACCGAAACGGGAGTACGAAAATGCTTCGATCCCATAATCGGGTCGCATTGATAAATATAATAGGGCCGCACACGGATTTTTAAAAGCTCATGCATGAGCTTTTTCATCACCGCCGGGCTGTCATTGACGCCTTTAAGAAGAACCGTTTGACTACCCATCGGAATTCCACTGTCGGCAATCATATTACAAGCATACTTTACGCGGTCGGTAATTTCGCTGGCATGATTAAAATGAATGCTCATCCAAATCGGGCTGTATTTTTTAAGCATGGCCATTAACTGCGGGGTCACCCGCTGCGGCAAAGTCACCGGAATGCGCGTGCCGATACGGACAAACTCGACATGCGGGATCGCCTTAACGTTTTTAATGATAAATTCGAGAATATTATCGCTCATCGTTAAAGGATCCCCGCCAGAAATAAGGACATCACGGATCTTTTTGTTGGAACGGATATATTCAAAAGCTTTTTCATAAGTCGCCGTGCTTAAAGTCCTGTTGCCGTCGCCAACCATCCGCGAACGTGTACAGTAACGACAATACATTGCGCACATTTCATTGACGAGAAAAAGGACAC
The DNA here is from genome assembly GCA_964400065.1 of uncultured Planctomycetales bacterium. GTDB lineage: Bacteria > Omnitrophota > Gorgyraeia > Zapsychrales > JANLHA01 > JADLGJ01. Next base: position 5,246 of record CAYNSM010000023.1, on the reverse strand, counting down.
GATCCGGATAACGGTGCACAAGCCCGTGCACCGGCGAGTTTTTGTCCTCACCGCAGGGGTCGCGCATTTCCTCGGGCGCACTTTTCAACTCATCGCCAGAAGGAACACTTTGCAAACGAATCGGACAACGAACATCGGAAACATCGATTAAGCTGGCAAAATAAGGCGGAATCGACATTGTCAACTTTGTGCCGCTGCCTTCAATCCCTTTAATTTCTTTAGGGGTCAACGTCAAAATCCGGCTGATGTCCTCTTGCGTACGGATACGATTGCGAAGCTGCCAGCGCCAATCTTCCCAATCAGCTGGCGTAGCGTTTTTATAAAGCGCCAAAATTTCGTGTTCGCGATCCGTTAATGGAATTTGAGGTTTGACAGCAATCTTATCGTTAACAAGCGCATCTTTGGCAATGGTTGCGAGTGGATTCATGATTTTCCTTCCCTATAAAGCCTCAACCGAGAGGCGCACCTTAACCCGTCTTAGGAAACGGCCGCCGGCTTGCGCACATCGCCGACTATTAAGCCGTAACGTTTCAGGGCCAAGTTAAGAACCTGCTGCAAAATCGCTTCAAAAGTGGTGCCAATCACCTTTGGGAAAAGATTAAAGACATCTTTGCGATCCAAAGAGGGCAAAGGATTTATTTCCAAAACATACGGATTGCCTTTTTGGTCAACACGAAAATCCACACGCCCATAATCGCGGCAACCGACACTTTGATAAGCAGCAACCGAAATCGCCTGCATCGCTTTTGTCAACTCGGGCGAAATGTTTGCCGGACAGATATAACGCACATCATTGCCTTGGGTAAGTTCGAACGTATAAAATTGATCGCCCAAATCGCTATTACCGCCGATGCACACCTGCGCTACCGGCATGGCCACTGGGTTTTCGTTACCGATAACAGCAACGGTAAATTCTGTACCGCTAATAAATTCTTCGACCAAGGCCGGCTGCTTGTATTTTTCGGTAATAAGCTTAACCTGACGCGCAAGCGCCGCAAAATCCTCAACGCGTGAATGTTCGGAGAGGCCCTTAGACGTGCCTTCCCACATCGTTTTGACGATAAGCGGAAAACCAATCGTGTTAAGCTTTTCGAGATTGTCAGTATTGTAAGCGACAAAAAAACGTGGGGTCGGAACACCATCGGCCATAAAACACTTTTTAGCGACCATTTTGTCTAGCGTGATCCCCAGCGTGAGCGCGTCCGAACCGGTAAAAGGAATTTTGTGAAGGTCTAGAATAATCGGGACCTGCGACTCACGATTGCGGTCGCCAATCCCTTCATGAATATTAAAAACAATATCGACATCCAAGGTTTTAATTTGCGCCAAAAGATTCTGGACATTGCCGATTCTTATGACCGTATGCCCAAAAGATTCAAAAATCCGCGCCACATCATCAATCGTCTGTGGACGGTCAAACTCGGCATTCCCGTCAGCCATATCTCCGTCGGTGATTTGCCAATCTGATTTTAAATTGTACGTCATGCCGATTTTCATTTTATTGTCCAATCCGTTTGCAAAAAAATAAGGACCCTTTTAAATGCAAGGTCCTTTAGCGTCTTTCGCGTTTTCATTTTTTAGGATACTGCTTCCGTAAAAATTCCACCAAAGGTTAATGATTAATGTATAAAGAAAAAAGCGCAAAAATCTCAATTTGCAGTATAAAAATTAACACAATTTTATTTCTAACGCAATAGTAAAAATGAAGCTTTACAGCCGGAGCCTCTGGCGGTTTTTGGATTCCGTTTAAGCGCAGTCCCGCCAGAAGACCATCCCATCGACGCCTTAACAGAACGTGGTCTTCTATTGCGGGATAAAATTTGCCTTTGAGCAAAACCGAATTTTTCCCGACGAAAAAATGTTACGCTAATTTTTCTTTATACTTAGTCCACGCAATTGAAATCAACGCTTCCATCACGTCATCCGTTGTGACCGCCCCTTGAAGAATATCGTCTTCACTAAGAACAGGAATAGAGGTAAACTTGTATTTTTCCAAAAGCAAAGCGATCTCTTCCATCCCATCAGAAGTGCGGACAAAAACTTTTTTCGGAAAACATGTGTCCATAATCGGCGTCTGCGCCGGCAAATGGATATACCGGCGAATTGAGGTCATGCCGACTAAACGATGAAAATCATCGACGATATAAATGTGGTGGATATTGCCCGGGTAATTGACATTATTTTTGACTAATTGCAGAGCATCTTCAACGACGGCATTCTGGTTAAGATACAAATATTCGGTCGTCATAAGCCCGCCGGCCGAATCCCGCGCAAATCCTAAAAGTTTGCGCAACTTTTTTGACTGTTTGGTTTCCATATGACGCATCAAACGCAAAATCGTGTCCTTCGAAAGCGTCATCAAAAGGTCGGTGGCCTCATCTGCGGGAATATTTTCAATCAAACTGGCCGCTTCCTTGTCGTCGATATGATCAATCAAGTCTTGTTTTTCCTGTGTTGCCAAGTCCGCAAAAACTTTTCGCTGTAAATTCACATCGAGTGATTTAAAAAGCGCAAGCTTCCCAAAAATATCCAAATCCTGCATAATGTCGGCCAAATCCGTCGGCGGAATCTGCGAAAGTTTTTGGCGTGCCACATCAAGTCGCAGGACATTTTTTTGCCGCCCCGACGTAAAAACATGGGTATTTTTCCACGGAATAAATTCTTCCTGCGTTAAATACGGCGAACGGGAAGAAAAGATTTTAACAAAAAAATCAACACTCTTCGTCCACTCCAACCGACGGACCAAAGCGCGCATCCCGACATCAACGTGAGCCAGATAAAGATGATTATCCACACGCAGAAGATGCGCGTCATTAACGCGTACAACTTTACGGTTTTCGGTATCGACGACCTGCCGATCCAAAATATCATGACGCAAGGTAAATTCATGCTGCGGACGGGACTTTAAAAAAGCAATTTTTTCGGACGGAATTTTTAATTTGATCACATCGTCGATTTCTTTAACGTCTTCCATGCGCACATAGGCAAATTCGCGCTGCCAAAATCCTCGGTAAATCATCAGGCCTTTGCTGCGCGGATAAATTTCTTCCTCGCTGACCTTCATCGGGATATCGTGCAGTCTCCCGACGATATTTCCGTCGGCATCGATGACCGGATTGTCCAAAATTTCTGAAAGGAATAAAAAAAGTTTTAACATGTATTATCGGCTCTGCGTTACGCCCATACGGCCACACATCTTAATAAGCGGACAGGTGGAACACAACGGTGAAATCGGTTTACAAACATTCTGTCCCCAAAGGACAAGCATCGCATTATAATCAATCCAAAACTTCTTCGGCAACTGTTTTCGCAGCGCCGTTTCTGTTTCATGCGGGTCATTAGTTTTAACATACCCAAAACGATTAGAAATCCGGTGAACATGAGTATCGACACAAATCGCCTTGATGCCAAAGCCTTCAGTCAAAACAAGGTTGGCAGTTTTTCGACCCACGCCTTTCATGGTCATCAAAATGTCCAAGTCATCGGGAACTTGGCCGCCAAACTTTTCTAAAATATCATGACAAACGCCATGAATCGTCTTTGCTTTGGTCTTATAAAACCCGACCGGATAAATTGCTTTTTCAATTTTTTCGAGGCTTAATTTCAACATTTCCGACGGGCTGTTGGCCAACGCAAATAATCGCTCACTAGCCGGCAAAGTCGTTTGATCTTTAGTGCGCAAGCTCAAAAGACAGGAAATCAAAACATGAAATGGCGTTTTCCATTTTTTACCGACGAGCGTAACCGACGGATCCGGCAAATTTTTAAGGGCCTCTTTTAAAATTCTAACAACACGATCAATGTTTTTGTTCGTCACGCTCATCTTAAGGTGCATCCTCTAAAAAAATCACATCGATTGATAACCCATTTCTTGCAAAAGACTCGCACTGTCGCGCCAATCTTTATGCGACTTGACAAACAGCTCCAAAAAGACTTTGGACTCCAAAAGCTCTTCTAACTCAACGCGCGCAAGGCTGCCGACTTTTTTTAAAAGCGCGCCACTTTTGCCAATCACAATCGACTTTTGCGAATCACGTTCAACCATAATGACTGCCTGAATATAAAGCAATTTTCCCTTGCGCGGCTCGACAACATCAATGACAACTGCAATCGAATGCGGCAGCTCATCTTTGACAAGCATATAAAGCTTTTCGCGAATGATATCAGCAATCACCATTCTTTGCGGGATGTCACAAATCGTGTCCTGCGGATAGAGAGCTTGTCCGTCGGGTAAAAGCTCAAAAACAATGTCGATAAGCTTGCTGATATTCGTGCCATCCTTGCCCGACAAAGGCAAAATCGTTATAAACGAATTTTCTTGAATAGGCTTGCCCGTCACCTTCTCCCAAAGACTGATGTATTCAGAAATCGTCCTGCCTTTTAGGTCCACTTTATTGAGCCCCAAAATGACAGGAACTTTAAGACTATGCAAACGCGCCACCAACTCTTCTTCTTCTAACCCGACGCGGTCATTAGCATCAACTAAATGAATAATGACATTCGCCTGTGAGGTAATCCCAAAAGCGCTTTGATTCATAAAGCGGTCTAACTGGTCGCCGCCTTTATGGACCCCGGGAGTGTCAACAAAAACAATCTGTCCACGCTCGTCGGTATAAATCCCGCGAATCTGATTGCGCGTTGTCTGCGGGACCTTGGAAACAATCGCAACTTTTTCGCCTAAAATTTTGTTTAACAAAGTAGATTTGCCGACATTGGGCCTGCCGACAATTGAAACCATTCCGCAGCGAAAGTTTTTTTTGATTTCTTCAGACATAATCAACTTTTTCCTTTTCGGTACTTGAGCACCGTGACAAAAACGGCTGTAAACAAAATGAAATTCATCAAATTAAACACGCGCCAAACGATATCCTTGGATTGAAATCCCGACGGGGCCATAAGAACAACGCAGACCCAAACACCCACAACCCACGCAAGGGAAATATCTGCCGACGAACGGCGTTTAACGATTTTGGCGATCAGCGGAATATTCCACAACGGCAAAACAATCGCAGTGACCAACCCGATTTTTTCGATGATGTCATTCATGTTAGTAGCTGATAAAATTTAACAATTCTCTTTTGCGCTTTTCGACCGTCGCGAGCGTCAACAGCGCTGTTTTTTCATTGCCAAAGCCCTGCACATTAAAGGAAGCCACCGTAATCCCGTAAATGACAGCTGTTTTAAGCGTCTTGGCATTGATTTTATTGACCTTCGTCAAATAGCCCATGACCCCGCCGGCAAACGTG
>CAYNSM010000022.1:0-21937 GCA_964400065.1 uncultured Planctomycetales bacterium | reverse complement strand
ACGGTCCCCGCTGGAGTCCCGCCTAACGGCGGGAGAAAATCATCGGCTGCGTTCCGATTCGCTTTCGGATTTCTCCTTCCCTTTATTATTAAGAAATACATTATGACAAAAAACCAAAAGAAACCACATCAAAGTCTAACGACAGAAGATTTTTTGGGGCAGCGGCTTTCCGTCGGGCAAAAGGTCGGCGTAATTAATTTGGGTTGCGCACGCAATCTTGTCGATTCACAGGAAATTTTAGGTCGTTTGAAAAAAAGTGGGAACCGGATTGTTGAAATGGCGCAGGCAGATGTGGCGATTGTCAATACCTGCTCTTTTGTTGCGGATGCAAAAAAAGAGTCGGTTGACACGATTCTTGAACTTTTGGAATTAAAGAAACAGGGAAAGATCAAGAAAGTGATCGTGGCTGGCTGTTTGGCGCAGCGTTACGGTAAAGAGCTTGCCCAGGAGCTTAAAGGGATCGATGCTATTGTTGGAACACCGTCCTTTTTGAAAAATCAGGTTGCGGATCAAGTTTATTTGACGCCAAAGCATTTTGCTTACGTTAAAATCTGCGAGAGTTGTTATAACCGTTGCAGTTTTTGTGCGATTCCCGGGATTAAAGGAAAATTTTCTTCACGAACGATTGAGGCTGTTCTCGAGGAGATTAAGCGTTTGGATAAAGCGGGTGTTAAGGAAATCAATTTGATTGGGCAGGATATTACCGCCTACGGCATTGATCTTTATCATGAAAAATCTTTGGCCCGGCTGTTAAAAGAAATTGTTAAGATCACAAAGAATATCCAGTGGATCCGGTTGCTTTACGCTTTTCCAGCTCATGTCACCGACGAGCTTATTGATGTTATGGCACAGGAACCTAAAATTTGTAAGTATATCGATATGCCATTGCAGCATATTAGCGACAATTTGCTTTTGAGCATGAATCGAAACATTACAACAGAACAGACAAAACTTTTGGTTGCGCGATTGCGTAGTGCAATGCCGAGGGCCGCATTGCGTACAACTTTTATTGTCGGTATGCCCACAGAGACAGAAGAAAATTTTAATGAGCTTCTTGAGTATGTTCGGCAAACCCGTTTTGAAAAAATGGGTGTGTTTGTTTATTCGAGGGAAGAAAAGACGCCTGCTTTTGATATGCCACATCAAGTTGCTGAATCGACGAAAAAAAAGCGCATGAATATTTTAATGAAAGAGCAGCAAAGTATTTCAAAGGATGTTCAGCAAGCTTTTGTCGGGCGCACGCTAAAAGTTTTGATTGATGAAAAAGAGCAAGGGTCAGAAAATATTTATATCGGCCGCTGTGAGTATGATGCTCCGGATGTCGATGGGGCAGTCTATGTCCATACCAAAAAAATCTTAAAACCCGGCGATTTTGTTGACGTTAAAATTGTGGACGCACTCGAATATGACTTGGTTGGGGAACAATTATGAAATTACCTAATGTTCTGACTGTCGGCAGATTTTTCTTCACTGTGGGATTTATTTATTTTATTAAAAGGGAAGGTGATTTTTATTATTCTCTAGCGTTAGCTCTGTTTGCTTTGGCCGCAATTTCGGATTATTGGGATGGATATCTTGCCCGCAAGTACAATATTTGCACAGATTTTGGAAAAATTATGGATCCGATTGCGGATAAGTTTTTGATATTGTCGGCATTTTTTATTTTTATGCAATGGCAGTTTATTGCGTCGTGGATGTTTTATGCTATTGCTTTTCGTGAAATTAGCGTGACAGTTTCTCGTCTGTCTTTGATGCGCAAGGGAAAGATTTTAGCCGCTGAACAGGAAGGCAAGGTAAAGACTGTTTTGCAAATGGTCGCTATTATTTTGATTCTTATTCAGCCTTTATTAGCGCGAGCCCCGAGTTTTATTTTTGGTTTCCCGGTCATGATTTGGCCTTCGTTGATTAAGTTCTCGACGGTCCTTATTCCGATGGTGATTGCTGCAGCTGTTTTGTTGACAGTATATTCTGGAATTAAGTATTTCTGGAAAAATCGAACAGAACTTTTTTAAAGTTTTTATTTAAAAATTCTAAAGGAGACATTATGAAAATAGCTCTTGGGAAAAAGTTGGAAAGTCTGATGGAATTGATTTTATGGAAAGGCCGGCTAATAACTCTTTTGGCAGTTTTATTTTCGTTTATTTCTTCTTTGGCTCTTTTTATTGCAGGTAGCAAAAAAATTACAGGGTCTATTTTGTCGACGATTGTGAATCCTTCAGGCGATATGGATTACAACTATCTGTTGGTTGATATTATTGGGGCCGTTGATCTTTATTTGATTGCCGTTGTCCTTTTGATTTTTAGTTTTGGTCTCTATGAGCTTTTTATTTCTAAAATCGACTTAGCTCAGCAGGACAAAGAGGTTAATATTCTTGAGATCAAGTCGCTTGATGATTTGAAAACCCGTTTATTTAAGGTCATTATTATGGCGCTTATTGTGTACTTTTTTAAGTCGATTTTGACAACACATTTTGAGAAACCAATGGAAATGTTGATTTTGGCTATCTCGATTCTTGCTGTTTCGGCGTCCTCGATGTTTATTCGCAAGATGGACTAATCAATCAGAAAACTTTTGTGAAAAACTTTATCGCGAAGTATATTTCTACTTTTTTTTATTTGGGATATTTTCCGTTTGCCGCCGGAAGCTTAGCTAGTGCCGTTGGCGGCTTGTGTGCGGGAATTTTGTTTTTTCACCCTATCGTTTGGTTTATCCTTTTTGGGATTGTTACAACGGCTGGTTTTTGGGCTGGCGGTATCGTTGAAAAGAATATGGCAAAAAAAGACCCGCCGTGCATTGTGATCGACGAGGTGGCGGGCAGTTTGATTGCGTTTTTTATGCTGCCGATGAATTGGCCCGTATTTTGGTCAACTTTTTTTGTTTTTCGTGCGTTTGATATGTTTAAAATCTATCCGGCTAATATTCTGGAAAAAAGAAGTGGCTCGGTTGGTATTATGATGGACGACATTGTTGCCGGGATTTATACGAATCTTATTATGCAGATTGCTATTCGTTTGGCTGGAGTTGTTTAAGCAGCAGTTTGAGGGCGGATTCTGCCGCTAGTTTTTTGATGGTCAGGCGAGAGCCTTCGAAATGAAATTCTCGGCAGAGGACTTGTTTATGGCTTGCAACGGCAATATACGTTAATCCCACCGGTTTATTTTTCGTGCCACCCGTCGGTCCGGCAATCCCTGTAATGCTAATTCCAAAATCAGTTTTTAGAATGGTTCGAGTGGACTTTGCCATCTGTTTTGCGACGTTTGGGCTGACGGCTCCGTGTTTTTTTATAAGAAGCGCAGAAACTTTTAAGAGTTTAATTTTTGCGCTATTGGCATAAACAAGAACGCCGCCGACGAAATATTTGGAACTTCCTGAAATATTTGTCAGGCGATTTGCTAAAAGCCCACCTGTACAAGATTCTGCGACGGACAAAGTTTTATGTTTTTGGGTAAGAAGTTTGCCGACTTTTTCTTCAGCTGTCATTAGTGAATAGGCAAGGCGTTTAAAAGATTGCTGATTAAAAGCATACCGCAAAGTCCCAGCATGACGCCCCAAGCGGTCAAAGTTTTTCCGCCGTCTTCGAGTGCTTCGGGAATTAGTTCGTCGAGGACAAGATAGAGCATGGCGCCACCTGCAAATCCAAGACCGATGGGTAAAAGCGGAGCAAACATCCATGTTAAGAGTGCGGCGGGCACAGCCATGATTGGTTGTGGAATGCTCGTTAAAATGGAATAGAATGCGCACTTGGATGTCGAAACCCCGTCGGCTTTTAAGGGCAGAGAAATGGCGATCCCTTCTGGGATATTGTGGACAGATATCGCCATGGCCATAATCATTCCAAAATGTAAATTTCCAGTTGCAAAACCGACTCCAATGGCAATGCCTTCGGGAATCGAATGGATAAACATCGCAATAAAAAGCAATATTCCCCGTCGGGAAAGTCCATTGGCAAGCGGATGGTCTTCGACAGGATGTTTTTCCAGGATTTTTTGGGTCAGCCAGTAAAAGCCGGCCCCTAAAAGCAGGCCGATAATCACGATGTAATTTGAAAAGGGAAAGCGGTCTTTAAGATTGATCGCCTCTTGGACCAGTGAAAAAACAGAAGCGGAAATCATCATCCCCGCGGCAATCGACGATGCAAAGGCGCGGACGAGTTTTGAATCGTTTTTAACAAAATGGACGGGGATGGCGCCCAAGCCGGTTGCTAAGGCACTGATAATACCGGTTGTTGCCGTAAAAAAAATAAGTTCACTTTGACCCATAGTTCCTCTTGGTTGAAACGTATATTAACATAGACGTATTAGATGACAAATAATTTTTTATTACTGATGTTATTGAATTTCTCAATGACATTCATTCTGATTTAGGGTAAACTACACCTCATGCAGATTGAATCAAAGTTTAAGTATATTTATGGCCCCGTCTATTCCTGGCGTTTGGGAATGTCTTTGGGCGTAGACCCTTTGTCGGACAAAAGTAAAATTTGTAACATGGATTGCGTCTATTGCCAGTTGGGCAAGACGGTTTATTGGAGCAATGAACGCAAAAACCATGTCCCTGTACAAAACATTCTTAAAGAGTTTCAGGCTTTGCCGCCAATGAAGCTTGACCATATCACTCTTTCGGGACGCGGCGAGCCGACTTTGGCTGCAAATTTGGGTGAACTCATACGGGAAATTCGTAAAATTCGTTCGGAAAAAATTGCTGTTATTACCAATTCGATTCTCATGGATGACCCGATGGTTCGAAAGGACCTTGCGCTTGCCGATTTTGTATTGGCCAAACTTGATGCGTGCGACGATGAAACGCTTAAGAGTGTTGATTGTGTGATGCCCGAAGTCTCCTTTGAAAAAATCGTCAGTGGCATCAAAAAATTTCGCAGCGAGTTTAAAGGCAAGCTGGCCTTACAGATTATGTTTGTCGATGCCAATAAAGAGTTTGCCGCAAAGATTGCAAAAATTTCCAAGAGTTTGGCAGCGGATGAAGTCGAATTAAATACGCCGCTTCGCCCCTGTTCTGTTCGTCCTCTGACGGCCGCAGAACTTTTGAAAATCAAGGACCATTTCATTGGACAAAATGTCAAAACGGTTTATGAACTTGAGTCCAAGAATATTGTTCCTTTAAATGAACGCGAAACGATTAAGCGCCACGGGAATTATAAAAAAAAAAGTGAAAGTTCTGCGTTAGAGTCTATTGCTCATTCGCCGCTTTTTGATGGCAATCATCAGCTTGATGTTTTACCCCGTACGCTTAAAGAATTGGCGGATTTTAAATTTGCCTTGGATGTTTCTTCGATTGTCGCTATTACAAGCAAAGATGGCGATATTATTTATGTTAATGACAAGTTTTGCGAGATTGCCAAGTATACACGTGAAGAATTAATCGGGCAAAATCACAGAATCGTTAATTCAAAATATCATCCTAAGGAGTTTTTTCGGGACCTGTGGGATACGATTCTTGCCGGAAGGGTTTGGCAAGGCGAGATTCGCAACCGTGCCAAGGATGGGACTTTTTATTGGGTCCACTCGACGATCGTTCCTTTTCTGACAGAAAAAGCAAAGCCATACCAGTTTGTCGTTATTCATAATGAGATTACCAAACGCAAAGAAATGGAAGAGGCTTTGTCCGCTTTGCCCCAGCGGATTTTGGCGGCGCAGGAAAGCGAGCGGGAGTGGATTTCGCGCGAGATCCACGACGATCTTGGGCAGGCATTGGCAACTTTGAAAATGCTTATTCAAACGGGTTTTCAGGAAGGTTTTGCAAATGCAGCTAGTCAAAAAAGAACTTTTCAAAAAACGATTAAATATTTAGATTCGATTATTAATAAAACTCGCAATTTGGCGGCGGGACTTCGTCCTTCTACGTTGGAAGTGCTGGGTTTAAAAGCATCTTTGAAATCTTTGATCGGTAATTTTCGTGCCGCCAAACGGCTTAAGGTCCGCGTTTCAATGTCAGCTCTCGACGGCATTACATTTAAAGGGGATGTGATTAATTTTTATCGTATCATTCAAGAGGCTTTGACAAATATCATCCGTCATGCGCAAGCTAAAAATGTCCACATCGTTTTTTCTCGTCGAGAGGATAAGCTGATCGCCAAGATTAAGGATGATGGTAAAGGGTTTGCTGCCGGAGAGTCTGGTCAGCCGAGCCTTGTTTCCCAAGGGTTAGGATTGTCTACGATGCAGGAGCGGGCAACGCAGTTAGGCGGGAACCTGCATTTTTCTTCTGCGCCCGAAGAGGGGACAACAATTACTTTAACGGTACCAATCATTGAAAACCATGACATCTAAAGATTATCGAATCATTCTTGCTGATGACCATAAGATTTTTCGGGCGGGGCTCAAAAGTCTTTTGGATAAAGAGCCGGACTTAAAAATTGTGGGTCAGGCATCCGACGGAGAAGATCTTTTGTCGGTTGTGCGGACGGTTAAGTGTGATTTGATTGTTTTGGATCTGTTTATGCCAAAACTTGATGGGATTGCGGCACTGCGAATTTTAAGCAAAAAATATCCGAAGCTTAAAATTTTAATTTTGACGATGCTCAAAGACAATGAACATTTCAAGCAAGCGATGGCTGCCGGAGCCAGCGGTTATGTTCTTAAAGATGATGCTTTTGAACAATTGTCCAAAGCGGTCAAAGCCATTATGCATAATAAACAATATGTTTCGTGTTCCGTTTTGGCGTTGGATAACGGGTGTACCATGCGTTTTGCGGATCAGGGTCAAGCGCCGTCTTTAGAAATTTTAACGACGCGTGAAAAAGAAATTTTAAAAGGCATTGCTTCGGGAATGGCCAATAAAAATATTGCTGCGAACCTTAAAATAAGCGTCCGCACAGTCGAGGCGCATAGGGGGCATTTGACAACAAAGCTTGGCATTAAAACAACGGCGAATTTAGTCAAATATGCCATAGCCAAAAAGATCATTTGAAGATTATAAGTCATTTAATTGCAATAATATATGTGAGTTTGCTTTTTGGCAATCAGGAAAACTAAGTATAAACGCTTATTTCTTTTTTGCGCACAACCCTTTATAATGCAAAGCAGAAGAAAAAGGGGGCAGGTGAAATGTTTTATATGGGAATGAAAATCCTGATTGTTGATGACCACGATGACTTTCGCAAAGCTGTGCGTAAGCATCTTGAAAACCAGGACTTAGGTGCTGAAGTTTTTGAAGCTGATTGTGGAGAGATTGGCGTGGCAATGGCTGCTCGCCGTATTCCTGATATCGTTTTGATGGACATCCGTCTTCCCGGCATTGATGGCTTGGATGCCGCCGCACAAATTAAATCGCAATTTCCTCAAAGTAAAATCATATTTTTGACGATGTTTGAAACACAGGCTTTTCGTGAAACATTTGCAAGCGATGCGGCCAGTGATTATATCGGCAAAAGTGATCTTTATGACAAGCTCGTTCCCGCAATCAAACGGGTTTTAGGCAAAAAATAGCAGTTAAAATGCGCCTTAAATACGCCGAAGACTTTTATATTCGCGCTTTGCTTAAAAAAGTTACGCTTAAGGAAGTGATGACTTCTCCGGCGATTTTTGTCCATGAAGATGCGCCTTTTCGTCAAGTCGTTAAGTTATTGCAAGAAGAGCGGATCCGGCATATTCCGATTGTCAACAGTGACAAAATCGTTGTGGGAATTATTTCGCAACGTGACCTTTACAAAATTCAGCCGCCGCATAAAAATGAAGACGGCGTTTGGGTTTATGATTTGGACATGATAGATGGTTTTATTTTACGTAATGTGATGATTCAAAATCCGTTTGTTTTGTCAGATTCATGTTTGCTTGCCGATGCTATTGGGCCTATGGTGCAGAGAAAATACGGGTGTATTCCGGTTATTGATCAGTATAAAAAACTTTGCGGAATTATTACCCAGTATGATATTTTAAAGATGGCCCAGCAGATCCTGGAGGAGGGCAAATAGTGGTTTAAGCGAGGGCAAGTCTATGACCGGGTATATCGCTAAAGATAAACAAATCAATCTTCTTTTTGCCGAATCCGAAAAGATGTATCGAAATCTTGTTGAATCGGTGCGCAACGGGATTTATATGGCGGATGCGAATGATACCTTGTTTTTTGTTAACCAATCGTTTGTTGATATTTTAGGTTATCAGAGCAAGGATGAACTTTTAGGACGCAACATCGCCAAAGATCTTTATCGGCATCCGCAAATGCGTGAAGAGTTTTTGCGCCAGATGCAAAGCAGTTGTTTTGTCCGGGATTATGAATTTGAAGTTATCCGACGGGACGGAGCGATCGTAACTCTGTTGGGAACGAGTAATTTTATCCGCAATGATCGTGGGGACGTGATTGGAGTTGAAGGAATTGTCCACGATGTCAGTGAAAAAAAAGCGCTTGAAGCAAAACTACAGAACGAAAAAATTAAACTTGAGGAAATTCTTGGGTTTGATGAACGGGTGACGTCTATTCGTAACCTTGACCGTTTGGTTGATTTTGTTGTTGAAAAAGCGACGGCTATTTTACAAGCTCAAAAGTGTTCGCTGATGCTCTTTGATGAAACTGTCAATGAGTTATGCATCAAGAGTGCGATTGGTTTGAGCGACGAGGTTGTTACGCAAACTCGCATTAAATTAGGCGATTCGATTGCAGGCCGTGTCGCAAAAGATGGCGTGGATGTTTTGGTTAAAAACATTGAATACGATTCTCGCTTTGAACGGCCCAATTGCCCGTCGTATCATGGCCGGTCTTTTATGTGCTCGCCGATTAAGCTCAATGGCCGTTTGATTGGTGTAGTCAATATCGCCGACAAAAAAGTCGGGACTGAGCAGTTTAGCGAAACGGATTTAAAGATTTTGAGCGCTATTGTTCGCCAAGCTGCCGTGGCTATTGAAAACGCCAAGCTTTACCGCGAACTTGAATATCTTTCTGTCACGGATCCGCTGACTAATTTGTGGAATTACCGCTGTTTTATAAATAGCGTTGATGAAGAAATTCAGCGCTTTAATCGGTTTGCTAACACTTTTTCTCTTTTAATGATAGACGTCGACAATTTTAAAATCTACAATGACACCTATGGTCATTTGGAAGGCGACAGTTTTTTAAAGACGCTGGGGCATATTTTTATAAGCCACTTGCGTATCTTGGATAAGGTTTGTCGCTATGGCGGAGATGAGTTTGTTATTCTTTTGCCCAATACAAATATCAAGCAGGCGGCGATTGCGGCTGAAAAATTACGTATTGCCGTCGAGCGATATGAGTTTAAACGCCCAATGACCATTAGCATTGGGATTGCGCAATATCATAAATCGCTTTCTCGCTTTGAACTGATTATGCGCGTAGACAGAGCCTTGTATCAAGCCAAACATCAGGGCCGCAACAAAACGAACTTGCATGGATAATTTTAGAGGATAATGTGAGCGAAGAAAAAAAAGAAGAACCCGTCGCAGATGCACCGCTACCGATAGAACAAACGCCCAGTCCTGCTGCTGATCCCAAAATGATTTTGCAGGAATTAGAAAAAAGCGCTGCAGCAGATGCTCCTGTTGTCGAGCCGCCTGCGAGTACGGATGTTGCCCCGGATACGCCGCTTATTACGGATGCGATGCGTCGTTTAGATGAGCTTTTGACGCGTTTTCGAAAGTGAAAAAAATTTCATCCGGATAAATTTTATCGAAAAAATTCATGTTTAAAGATTTCTTAAAGAATATAAAAAATAGTTTTTGGATTGCCCTGCTTGTTTTTGTATTTGTCGGCGGATATTTTTATTTTATAAATTCTGTCAAAGCAGATCGTTACCAGTTGTTTAATCCCAAAAAAACGATTACCTGGGCGCAGTCGCAAAACAGTCTTTATCGAACCCATACTCACCGCAGTGTTGATAATGTCCTTTTGTCTGAGGATTCTTGGACCGATTATGACTTTTCGGCCAAGATCGCAAATCCTGGGGATTGCGGGTTTCTCTATGATTATCTTGACGCTAATAATTATCATTTTGTTTATTTTCAGAAAAAGCCCGGCGTAATTATCTCCGGAGAGTTAAAAGATGCAAAAGTGCAGGTTGTCAAATCATTGGCTTTTAATTTGCCGTCTTTGCTGGACGTGACTGTTCAAAAACAAGTCGGCGTTGTGAACTTTACTGTTAATGGGAAAAAAATTTTTGAAAGCAAAACAGAGGCTGCGGCTGGCAAAATTGGACTTATGGTCAACAGCGCAGATATGCCGCCGACAATTTTTTATCAGATTGCGATGCGAGGGACACTTTTTAATGGAAAGTTTTTGACAGCACAGGTGAGTGTTAAGTCTGAAAGTGGAGTAACCCACGCGTTTAAATCGTTTATCCCTTTTTATCTGGGCTTTGGTCTTATTGTAATTCTTCTGCCTTTTTTCTTAACCCGTTGGTGTTTTTTTCAATGCGGCATTGTAAATAAGAACAAGGCATTTTTAAAATCGTGCGTTCCCTATTTGTTTCATGTTTTTTTAGCCGTGTGTTTCTTCTGGCCTTTTTTTGCCCGGGGAGAAGTGGCTGTTTTTAGTTATGATAATCTTGGCGAAATTTATCCGCTTTTTTATTATGCCCAGCAAAATTTTCTTAATATTTTGCACGGTCATGCGCCGTGGTTGTGGAATCCTCTGATCCAAAACGGTTTTCCGTTTTATTCCAATCATTGGGACATGATTTATTATCCGCTTAATTGGCCGGTGTTTTTTTCTGCACCAGAAAATTTGTTGACTGCATTGACATGGAAATCTTTTTTTGAAGTTGTCGGGATTGGCATTTTTGCTTATGGATTTTTTGTTCTTGAGTTGCAAAACAAACGCTGGGCGCTTTTTTCGTCGGTTGCGTATCAGATCTGTTCGCTTCTGATTTTTACTATGGGAATTTTTCCGGCGAGTTCAACGTATTTTGCGATGACTTTTTATCTGTATGTTTTGTGGTCGGCCAAAGCACGGCGAGCTTTGACAAATTTCTTGCTTTTAGCTTTTGCGGTTGTCCTTATCTTGACTTCCGCGAATGTTGCTTTTATTTTTTATGCGTGTTTGGCTTTAGCGGTCATTTCGATTTACCGGTTTTTATCGGTTGGCGTTGACGGAAAAAAACTTTTTGTACTGACAGCCTGTAGTTGGGTGATGGGAACGCTTATCTGCAGCGTGCGTATTTTTTCGTGTTTGGCCGGTGTTATGTCGAGCAATCGGATGGTCGAGAATTTTCATACCATCCATGATCGCTCCTATATGGCGCTGCGAATTTTTATTCCTGAAATTGCCGGTTGGATGGGGCCGGATGCGTTCAATGTTCTAAAGTCGCCGAATTTGAATTTGATTTATAGCCAGTTGGAACTCCCTTCGTCAAATCCGCAAAATAGTTTTTTTGTTTATTTTGGCGTGTTGCCGGCGCTTTTGCTTGTGGCAAGCTTTTTAACTCTGGCGAAAGGCAAGCAGGCTTTTTGGAAAATTTATAGTTTGATTGTTTTGGCCATTGCACTTTTATGGCAGCCGATCTGGGGCATTTTAAGCATTCTGTGTTTGCCGCTGAATCATTATAGTTATCATATGATCATTTTGCCG
The DNA here is from genome assembly GCA_964400065.1 of uncultured Planctomycetales bacterium. Taxonomy (GTDB): domain Bacteria; phylum Omnitrophota; class Gorgyraeia; order Zapsychrales; family JANLHA01; genus JADLGJ01. The sequence continues at coordinate 10,404 of CAYNSM010000022.1, read as the reverse complement.
GTTGGTATTTGTGCTCTGGTTGGATATGCCGGCATCGCTTGGGAAACAGGCCAATGGGAGAATACGTATCTTTATCGAAACCTTAAGGTTTTTTTAGGTTTGGCCGGTGCGTACGGGTGTGTTTTTTTAACCTATTTGTTTCCATCTTTGGCTTTTATAACTCGGATTATTTTCTTAGTGGTTGGGTTGGGAATCGCGGTTTACTATGCGCTGCGGCATCGAAATATTTTGTTGGGTGAAAAATTTTTAACGTTGATCGGCGCGTTCTTCCAAACCTTGGTTTTGACACTTTTGATTTTGACGACGCTATTTTTAATTCTTGCGCCGATTCCCAAAAAGGAAACTCTGGCAATGACGCTCGTTTTGCCGTTTTTATGGCTGACGGCTATAGCGTCGATGATTTTAAATTTCTATAGTGATCCCCAAAATTCTTTGGATTTAAAAAAGTTTGTCGGTTCAAAGCTTGTCGTATTGTGCATGGCGTTATTGCTTAGCGCATTTGTTGTTTTTTTCTCGGTAGGAAATGCGGTTTTGAGTTTGGAGTTGCCGGTGCGGGTTTATGCGCTGGATCTTTTTGTTGGGATTTTGCGTCTGTTTTTGATTTTGCAGATCGGCCTTTTGGGTTTTCGATGTATTGCAAAAAAACTTTTGCCGGTCAATTTGGTTTTTAGTATTTTTCTTACTCTTACGGCGATGGACCTGATTGTTTTTAACGCACGGTTTAATAATATCACCGCCCCGTTTTACTTTAAGAATGCGTTTTATCCAAAACCGTTTACTTATCGGGATATTAGTCCTGCTCTGCGAGCCGGGATGGATTTGGTCAATTATCGTGTGAGCCATCAGGATCGGCAGGATTTTAATGCAAATAAAAACTTGGTTTTTGGTATGCCAAGTTATACGGGTACCGTCGGGTATATGACCAGGCGGTTTTCAAAGCTTTTGACAGCTTTTGGGTATGTGGATGGAATTTATATGCTTTATCCGGAAGATGCGACGGACAATGCGCGGTTTTTAGATTTGTCGGCGGTACGTTATGTCTTTGATGAGAACGGGAACTTAGTTCAAAGACCCCGTGCGTTTGGCCGATTAAATTTCTTTTTTTCGGCGGAAACAATCCGTGATGACAACAAGCTTTTGACACGGCTTAAGGACAGTAACTTTGACGCACATAAAACGCTTTTGCTTTCAGACTCGACCTCACTGACAAGCGCAGAGTTAAAAGAGGCGTTTGCCGTTGCCATTGATCACGCCAATCCCAATAGAGTGGAGAGTCATCTTGTAGCTTCTTCGTCGGGGTATTTGCTTTTTGCTGATTCTTATGATGAAGGATGGAAAGCCTATTTAAACGGTGTGCAGACACCGATTCTGCGGGCGAATTATAATTTTATGGCGTGCGTGATCCCTTTCGCCGGTGAGTATGCGATTCGTTTTGTTTATGATCCGCCGGAGTATAAACGCAACCTTTTTTTGAGCTTTTGGGGAGTCTGTCTTTTCTTTTTTGTTCTTTTTGTTGGCGGAATACGAAAATTTTTTAATAAAAAGAAATAAGTTTTTAAATTTAAAGTTGTGTGTATCATGGAAACAAGTTATATCAATGGCAGTTGTTTTTTCAAGGGGACGGGATGGCTTTTAAAAAAACAAAATTTTTTGGATGGCTGCTTTTGGTTTCGGCGTGTTTGCTCTTTTCTTTTTCATGTGAAAAAAACTTCGGTCAGCAATTGCTTTATAATAAAGCCCGTAATTTACATGATCGGGGACATCTTGATCAAGCTATTGAAATTTATAAAAAAATTCTCGCGACAGAAGGGGAGCATAGTGAAGTTAATTATGATCTGGGGGTAGCCTTCGCGGATAAGGGGGATATGTTCAATGCTAAGACTCAGGTTGAAATTTTGAGGAACTCCGGGCGGTCTGATCTAGCTGATGTTCTTGACAATATCATCCGTGACTCTAATTCGCAACGCGTCCGCAAAAGACTGCAGGGAGAATATGATTCAAAGCAAGAGAAGTGATCATCGGGTATAAACTTCGCAACAGATTCGTTAAAATAAAATATGAATGCCCTTGAAATTACAAATCTGACCAAGACTTATGCCAACGGCACGCAGGCTTTAAAGAATATTAATCTGCACGTTGAGGACGGGGACTTTTTTGCCCTTTTAGGTGCTAATGGCGCGGGCAAGACGACGATTATCGGAATTTTGACCGACTTGGTCAAGAAGACCAGTGGCGAGGTTAAGGTTTTAGGGCATGACATTGATCATGATTTTTCGAAAGTCAAAAAATTTATCGGCGTTGTCCCGCAAGAAATCAATTTGAATATTTTTGAAAAAGTGATGGATATTCTTGTCACGCAGGCGGGATATTTTGGCATTCCGCGCAATGAAGCTATTGTTCAAGCCGAAATGTTAACTAAGCGTTTAGGTTTGTGGGAAAAACGTTTTAGCGTTTCGCGAACCCTCTCCGGCGGGATGAAACGAAGGCTGATGATTGCCCGAGCCCTTATGCATAGTCCCAAAATTTTGTTTCTTGATGAGCCGACGGCTGGTGTGGACGTCGAGATCCGCCATGAAATGTGGCAGTATCTGCGAGAACTTAATGCCGCGGGCATGACAATTCTTTTGACTACGCATTATCTTGAAGAGGTCGAGCAAATGTGCCGCAACGCCGCGATTATTAAGGGCGGGGAAATCATTATGCACGATTCAGTCAAGAAGCTCGTTTCTTTAATGGAGAAAGAAATTTATATTGTCAGCGTCCAGCATGTTACCGACAGTGATTCTTTAGCGCATTTTGAGCCCAAAATTATCGATGAGACAACGCTTGAAGTGGAATTAAGCCGCAAAGAAACTTTGCATGATTTTGTCGCGGCCTTAGCGAAAACAGGAATGATTTTAACCGACATCCGGCCTAAGGGCCATCGGTTGGAAAAACTTTTTTTGGAAGTGTTGAGTGGATAAAATATGCGTACCTCCTTTGAAGAACAATTTATAGCTTTTGAAACCATTGTCCGTCGCGAAATTACGCGGTTTACCCGTATTTGGACGCAGACGCTTTTGCCGCCTGTTATCACGCAGACTTTGTATTTTGTGATTTTTGGAAAATTTATCGGCAGCCGTATTGGGGATATTCAGGGAGTCAGCTACATCGCGTTTATTGTCCCGGGATTGGTCATGATGGCGGTTATCAACAGCGCGTTTGCCAATGTGGTGAGTTCTTTTTTTAGCGTAAAATTCCAGCGCAGTATAGAAGAACTTTTGGTTTCTCCAACGTCCAACACCGCTATCATTGCCGGCTATGTGGCCGGCGGGGTCATCCGGGGAATTTTAGTGGGGGTGATTGTTTTTATGGTCTCCATCTTTTTTACGCGGCCTGTGATACAGCATGGCGGAATTATTTTTATTTTTATTGTCCTTACCGCTTTGGTGTTCTCATTAGCCGGACTTATCAATGCAATTTTTGCTAAAAAGTTTGATGACGTTTCGATTTTTCCGACGTTTGTGTTAACCCCGCTGACGTATCTTGGCGGGGTTTTTTACTCGGTACACAGCTTGCCGGGAGTTTGGCAAAAGGTCTCTATGCTTAACCCTATTCTTTATATGGTCAACGGCTTTCGCTATGGGTTTTATGGGCTCTCCGATGTGAGTGTAGCTGGAAGCATTCTGTTTCTTTTAGCTTTGACCGGGATTTTAACGTATGCCAATTTTTATCTTCTGCAAAAAGGTACAGGAATTAAGAGTTAGACTATGAAAATTTTTATCCAAAATCATCCTTTAGTTGAAATTTTAAATCGCCGCATTGTCTTGATCGACGGGGCGATGGGCACAATGATTCAGCGCTATAAGTTGACTGAAAACGATTATCGTGGGAAACGTTTTGCCGATTACGGCCAAGATCTCAAAGGGAATAATGACCTGTTGTCTTTGACCAAACCCGAAATTATCGAAGCGATCCATAGTGAATATCTTGCGGCTGGCGCAGACATTATTGAGACCAATACGTTTAATTCAAATGCCGTGAGCATGGCAGATTACGGGATGGAAAATTTGGTTTATGAATTAAATCTCGCTTCTGCCAAAATTGCCCGCAAGGCGGCAGATCAGTTCTCTAAACAAACTGTGCAAAAGCCGCGTTTTGTCGCTGGAGCTTTGGGGCCGACGACCAAAACAACTTCGCTTTCCCCGGATGTCAATGACCCGGGATACAGGGCGATCAATTTTGATCAGCTCGTTAGCGCTTATACCGAACAATTGCGTGGCCTTATCGACGGCGGGGTTGATCTTATTTTGATTGAAACGATTTTTGATACGCTCAATGCAAAAGCCGCGATTTTTGCTTTTTTGACTTACTGTGAAGAGACGGGAAAGAATTTACCGCTGATGATCTCCGGCACAATCACCGACGCTAGCGGACGGACGTTGTCCGGACAGACGACAGAAGCATTTTGGATTTCTGTTTCTCACGGCCAGCCTTTATCGATTGGACTTAACTGCGCTTTGGGGGCAGAGGACATGCGCCCTTATCTTGCACAGCTTTCTCGTAGTGCGGATTGTTATGTCAGCTGTTATCCGAATGCTGGTTTGCCCAATGCGTTTGGTGAATACGACCAGACGCCAGAGCAAATGGCACAAATCATTAAGGGTTTTGCGATGGATGGTTTTTTAAATATTGTCGGAGGCTGTTGCGGGAGCACGCCCTCGCATATCAGAGCGATCGCGCAAGCCGTCGAGGGAATCGCGCCGCGAAAAATTCCAAGTCTTCCGGACTATACGATGTTAAGCGGTTTAGAGCCTCTGGTGATTCGCCCGGATACGAATTTTGTCAACATCGGCGAGCGGACCAATGTGACGGGTTCCAAAAAATTTGCGAAGCTTATTCTCGCTGGAAATTATGACGAAGCCTTGTCCATCGCTCGTCAGCAGGTCGAATCGGGCGCGCAAATTATTGATGTGAACATGGACGAGGCGATGCTTGATTCCGAAAAAGCGATGGCCAAATTTTTAAACCTCGCCTCATCTGAGCCCGATATCGCGCGGGTGCCGTTTATGATTGACTCATCGAAGTGGGCGGTCATTGAAGCGGGACTTAAATGTGTGCAAGGCAAGGCGATTGTTAATTCGATTAGTCTTAAAGAAGGGGAAGAGGTTTTTAAACAACAAGCCTCGAAAGTCCGTCGCTATGGTGCCGCTGCGGTCGTCATGGCTTTTGACGAACAAGGGCAAGCGGATACGCTTAAGCGGCGTGTGGATATTTGTCAGCGCGCGTATAAAATTTTGACAGAAGAAATCGGCTTTGTGCCGCAGGATATTATTTTTGACCCTAACATTTTTGCCATCGCCACGGGTATTGAAGAGCACAATAATTATGCGCTGGATTTTTTTGCAGCCACCCGAGAGATTAAAGAGCGTATGCCTTTAGTCAAAGTCAGCGGGGGGGTAAGCAATGTGTCTTTTTCGTTTCGTGGCAATGATCCGGTCCGGGAAACGATGCATTCGGTCTTTTTGTTTTACGCCGTTAAAGCTGGCATGGATATGGGAATCGTCAATGCCGGCATGATCGCGGTTTATGACGAAATTCCCAAACAGCTTTTGGAACTCGTTGAAGATGTTATTTTGAATCGTAAAAAAGACGCGACCGAAAAACTTACCGCTTACGCTGAAAATTTTAAAGGGGCCGGAAAGCAGATCGTCGAGGACTTGGCGTGGCGCAAAGCTACAGTTGAAGAGCGCCTCGCGCATGCCTTGGTGCGCGGGATTGTTGAGTTTATCGACGAGGATGTTGAAGAGGCGCGTCAAAAATTTTCTCGTCCCATTGAGATTATCGAAGGGCCGCTGATGAAAGGCATGAATATTGTAGGTGACCTTTTTGGCGAAGGTAAAATGTTTTTGCCGCAGGTTGTCAAAAGTGCGCGCGTGATGAAAAAAGCGGTTGCGTATTTGACGCCTTTTATTGAAAAAGAAAAGATAAGCGGACAGGCCCAAAATGCGGGAACGATTTTGATGGCAACCGTTAAGGGCGATGTGCATGATATCGGCAAAAATATCGTCGGCGTTGTTTTAGGCTGTAACAATTTTAAGATTATTGATTTGGGTGTTATGGTGCCATGCCAAAAAATTCTTGATACGGCTCGCGCAGAAAATGCGGATATTATTGGTTTGAGCGGCTTGATTACCCCTTCGCTTGAGGAAATGGTCAATGTCGCCCAGGAAATGCAGCGTCAGGGTTTTCATCTTCCGCTTATGATTGGGGGAGCGACGACTTCGCCAAATCATACTGCAGTTAAGATTGCTGGGTGTTATGAGGATATCGTTGTTCATGTCAAAGACGCCTCGCGTAGTGTAGGGGTCTGTCGCGCTTTGATGGACAAAGGCCAGCGACAGAAGTTGACGGAAAAAATTAAAAGTGAGTATGATGCGCTTAGGGTTGAACATTCCAGCCGGCGTAGTACGCAGAAATTTTTGAGTCTCCCCGAAGCTCGTCGGGAAAGAATGCAAAGCGATTGGAAAATGATTGCGATTAAGAAACCATCATTTTTGGGGACAAAGATTCTTTTTGATGTGCCAATTGCTGACTTAGTGAATTTTATCGATTGGTCGCCTTTTTTTGTTGTGTGGGGATTAAAGGGTAAGTTTCCTAATATTTTAAATGATGCAAAGATTGGTGATCAGGCAAGAGAAGTTTATACGGCGGCACAGGAATTTTTAAAGAAAATCATTGCCCAAAAGTCTTTGACGGCCAATGCGGTTGTGGGTTTTTATCCGGCTAACAGCGTCGGAGATGATATCGAGCTTTATACGGATGAAAGCCGCCAAACTGTTTTGACGAAGTTCTGTACTTTGCGCCAACAGAATGAAAAGCACGACGCAGAACCATATTACGCGCTTGCAGATTTTGTCGCTCCCAAAGACAGCGGCGTTAAAGATTATTTGGGTGCTTTTGCGCTGACTTCTGGTTTAGGGATTGAGAAGCTAATAACGGCCGCCGAAAAAGAGCACAATGATTTTGAAATTATTATGGCTAAAGCCGTAGCGGACCGTTTGGCCGAAGCGCTGGCTGAATGGTTGCATCAAAAGGTGCGTAAAGATTTATGGGGCTATGCTTGCGACGAAAATCTGGATAATGAAGAATTGATCCAAGGCAAATATCGCGGTATTCGTCCGGCGCCCGGCTATCCGGCGCAACCGGATCATACCGAAAAGCCAGCCCTTTTTAAATTGCTCGATGCCGAAAAAAATACCGGCCTAAGCTTGACAGAAAATTTTGCGATGTGGCCGGCCTCCTCGATTTGCGGCCTGTATTTTGCTCATCCGCAATCCAAGTATTTTAATGTCGGGAAAATCGCCAAAGATCAGGTTGAGGATTATGCTCGTCGTAAAAATATGACTGTTGTCGAAATTGAAAAGTGGCTGGCGCCTAATTTAGGGTATTAGAATTAGACGTTGGACGCTGGTGGCTGGACGTTGGCAAAAGAGGTAATAATTCTAACTTTTTCTTGTCATGTCAATCTTTCCTTCGTAGAATACCTTCATTATGAGTACTTCTACTAATGCACGCGTTCTGATTATTGATGATGATGCTACGGTCGTCAAACTTGCCGGATCAATTTTAAGTTCGAGCGGTTATCAGGTCATCAGTTCCACCGACGCTCCGGTCGGTTTGGAAATGGCGATGAAAGAGAAGATTGATCTGATTGTCCTTGATGTTATGCTGCCGGTTATCAATGGTTTTAATATTTGCCGCCTTTTAAAGTCGCAAGAAAAATACAAAAAAATTCCAATTGTCCTTTTAACTTCTCGTGATGAAGAAGAAGATCGCAAGATCGGTCTTCAGGTTGGCGCTGATGCCTATATTACTAAGCCTTTAAATCGTGAAAATTTTCTTAATATAATCAACGACCTTTTGAATAAAAGCGGTGACCAATAATTTTTTTATGACCCTATTCTTTGAAGCCCTCGGCAAACACATCCTTTCGTGGTTAAAAATCTTGCAGGAATTCCTTTCGCTCTCTGCCCAGACGATGTATTGGATATTTTTTGGTTTTAAAAAAGGCAAGCCCGTCAAACGCCAACCGGTTTTTGAACAAATGGTATTTATGGGAGCGCGGTCAATTATCATTGTTTTTTTCGTTACCTTTTTTACCGGCATTGTTCTGGCCATGCAAAGCGCTCAGCAGCTCTCAAAGTTGGGCGGAACGATTTATGTTGCCAGTTTGGTTTCTATTTCGATTTGTCGTGAGTTGGGACCGGTTTTGACAGCGCTGGTTATTGCCGGACGCATCGGTGCGGCGATTACCGCCGAAATCGGCTCGATGAAGGTCAATGAACAGATTGAAGCGCTCGAAACAATGGCGATTAATCCGGTGCGGTTTTTGGTGGCGCCCAAGGTTGTGGCCTTGTTTTTTATGTTGCCGTGTCTGACGGTGATTGGTGATCTTTCGGGGATGTTCGGCGGGTATTTGATTGGCGTCAACAACCTTGGCATCAACTCTTATTTGTATTTGCAAACGGCGTTTAATTATTTGACGCCCAAAGATATTTATACGGGCCTTTGTAAGTCTTTTGTTTTTGCGCTCATTATTGCTTTAGTCGGAAGTTATCAGGGTTTGCAAACCAAAGGCGGAGCGGTTGGCGTTGGCCGCGCTACGACGGTGAGTGTCGTGACCAGCTTTATTATGATCATTATTGCCGATTGTATTGTTACCGGAATTTTTTACTTTTCAAACGTATGAGAGAAAAAAAAGTTGCCATATCCGTCAAGAATCTAGTCAAGTATTTTGACGGCCGTAAGGTTTTAGACGGGATCAGCCTTGAGGTTTATCAGGGCGAGACGTTTGTGATTATGGGTGGCTCCGGTTGCGGCAAAAGTACCTTGTTGCGCCACATGACCGGTGCAATGAAGCCCGATTCGGGAAAAGTTTTTTTTGGTGATAAAGATTTGACTACGCTTAGTGAAGACGAGACCGAAAGCGTCAAGCGCCGTTTCGGGATGTGTTTTCAGTCGTCGGCTTTGCTCGATTATTTGAATGTCGAAGAAAACGTCAGTTTGCCGCTCTGCGAGCATACGAATTTGGACCCTAAGATCGTTAGTATGCTGGTTAAAATGAAGTTGAATCTTGTCGGGCTTTCCGGTTTTGAAAATCTGATGCCCAGTATGCTCTCCGGCGGGATGAAAAAACGTGTCGGTTTAGCCCGTGCGATTTCGATGGACCCGGAGGCGGTTTTTTATGATGAACCAACCGCCGGCCTTGACCCGATTGTTTGTGCGGTCGTCGATAAACTGATTTTGGATTTGAATAAAAAGCTTCTTTTGACCTCTATTGTCGTGACACATAATATGGAAAGCGTATTTCGTATTGCGGATCGTGTGGCGATGCTGCATAAGGGTAAAGTTTTGCAAATCGGCACGCCGGATGAGATTAAGAATTCGAAAGATGAAATTGTCCAGCAATTTATCAACGGCCGTTTGGAGGGGCCGATTAATTTTTCGGAAAACCTTGAGGACGTCAATTTTGCAGGGGAAGCTTAACAATAGGAGTGCAACCTTATGAAATTTACTAATGAAGCAAAGATTGGAATGCTGGTTTTTGTTGTCATCGTTATTTTGAGTGTCTTGACGTGGAAAACCGGAAATTACAGTTTTGTGCCCGACGGCTACATGATTAAGGCGAGGTTTTCGGATGTGCAAGGCCTTGCCAAAAACGCTCCGGTAACACTCAATGGTTTGGAAGAAGGCCGGGTTGAGAATGTGAAAGTGATTTATGGGGATATTCCACAAATTGAGTTGACGCTTTGGCTTAAGTCCGAGGCCAAAATTCCCCAAAACGCCAAAGCTTCGATTCGGACGATGGGCTTTATGGGCGAAAAGTATGTAGCCATTGAAATGAAGGACGCTAAGAGCGGTTTTCTTTCTTCGGGTGCGATGATTGTAGGGGAAGAGCCGGCGAGCATGGAAAAGCTTTTGTCTGAGGGTGTTGTTATGGCCAAAAATTTGAGCGTTATTTCAGAAGAAGTCAAAAGTCATTTGCAAAATCATCATGTGGATATCGATGAAATGATTTCGGACTTGCACGGCATGTCCAAGAACCTTAAATCAATCACAACAAATGTCGACGAGCGGCTATCGGTCAATAGCAAAAGTATTGATGATATGATCAAAAATCTTGATTCTGCCAGCGTTAATTTGGAAGAAATGAGCTACGATCTTAAAATCAACCCCTGGAAGCTTCTCTATAAAGCCAAGGAACAGAAGAAAAAATCTGAAAAGAAGCTTGTTCAATAAGTATTTTGAAATAGGCCTCAATCAGATTGCCCCTTTACGCTAAGCTTTGGGTATGGTATATTTTAGCCGTACGTCGTAAAATTTCTCTTGATATCGTTTTAAGTTTGCCCTTCTTTTAGGAGA
>CAYNSM010000021.1:0-22058 GCA_964400065.1 uncultured Planctomycetales bacterium | reverse complement strand
GAGTGTTGACGGTCTTGTCTTTAGCCAAGGTATTTTTTAAGTGATGGCAGGATGATAATTCCATAAATCGCCCATTGAAGAAAAAGGGCCACAGCACTAGTAGCAAAAGCTGTAAGAGAAACGGATTTTCGATTATCAAAAGTGTGTTGGGTAAGAAAATACGCGAGCGTCGGGAAAATGCCGTAGACACAGGCGACAAGAAGTGCAATTGGAATTCCGGCAATTGGATTTGAGATAGCATTAAGAAAGATAACCGGACCGCCTTTGGCTGGGTCAAATTGTTCTATAAATATGCCTAATATTCCTGATAAGAGAAAGACATGTCGTGGTAAAAACGCCCAACAGCGCAGCAAACCATACCAGCAACCGATTAAAACCGCATAAAAAAAGAATCCCAAAAAAAGATCATTGATTGGATTAGGATTTAGAAGAATCCGCTCTTGCGGCGGTTTGTGGATATTGTCAAAAATCGCTGCAAGTTCAGTCAGCATTCCGAAAAAAATTCCCAAGCTTAAAAAGTGCCATGATGTTCTAAATTTTCTTGCCCATTCTTTGAGCGGTTTTGCAAAGAGCAAAGGTGCAACGCCCGTCGCAAAAACAAATGCCATGGGTTGTTTACTGCTGATAAGCAAAAGCCCGCATAAAGCTATGCTAAGAAATGTTTTTTTGAAAACGTTGGGAAACATTTTGCAGTTAAGCAAGAAAAAGGAATTTAAGCTTTCTTAGGTCGGTAAATGTGCGTGCTTTGGCCAAAAAAGCTCTCCGCAGTTTCCATCATCGTTTCCGAAAGTGTCGGATGAGGATGAATCGACATCTTAAGATCGGTGGCCAATGTTCCCATCTCGACAGCCAAAACGCCTTCCGCGATCATCTCTCCTGCACCAACCCCACAAATTGAAACACCTAAGATGCGTTCTGTTTCCGGGTCGATGATAAGTTTGGTCAGTCCGTCGGTGCGGTTTAAAGTGACCGCACGGCCTGACGCTCCCCACGGGAATTTGACGACCTTAATCGCTTTGCCCTGCGCGAGCGCTTCGGGTTCGGTAATCCCGCACCAGGCGATTTCGGGGTCGGTAAAAACAACGGCAGGAATCGCCATCGGTTCAAAAGCAACTTTGTGTCCGGCGATGGTCTCGGCGGCGACACGGCCTTCGTGCGACGCTTTGTGCGCAAGCATAGGATCTCCGGCGATGTCGCCGATGGCAAAAATTTTCGGATCCGTTGTCCGCCTTTGGGCGTCAACTTGCACAAAGCCGCGGTCGGTTAAAGTGACTTTGGTATTTTCTAATCCTAAATTTTTGGAATTGGGTTTGCGGCCGATAGAAACAAGGATTTTGTCAAAGGTTTCGCTGGCGACATTTCCTGCTTTGTCTTGAAAGCTCACCAGAACTGCGTCGGGCAGGTCTTCTATTTTAGTGACTTTGGTTTCAAGTTTGAGCGCGCTAAAATGTTTTTTCATCCGGTTTTCGAGAATGACACCCAAATCGCGGTCACACCCGGGTAAAAGATACGGCATGGTTTCTACGATTGTGACCTGACTGCCAAGCTCGCAGTAAACGGTTCCTAATTCCAATCCAATGTATCCGCCGCCGACAACCAGCAGTTTTTTCGGAATGTCTTCAAGATTAAGTGCAGTCGTCGAGTCTAAAATGCGTGGGGACGCTGGCGCAAAGGGAAGTGTCACAGGCGTTGAGCCGGTTGCCAGAATTGCATGGTCAAATGCCAATTGCACTTCTTGACCGTCGGCTTTTTTTATACTCAGCGACTCTGAATTTAGAAAAGTTGCTCGCCCCTGAATAAATTTGATTTTGCGTTGTTTGCAAAGCTGGCCTAACCCGCCGGTTAATTGAGAAATGACTTTATTTTTCCAGGCGCGGACTTTGTCCAAATGGATTGTTGGATTTGCAAACTCAATGCCGATGTCTTTGGCTTCGCGGGATTCGGAAAGAATTTTTGCCACGTGCAACAGCGCTTTTGACGGAATACACCCGCGGTATAGGCAAACACCGCCCGGGTTTACGTCCAAGTCCACAAGAGTTGTTTCAATGCCTAAATCTGCGGCCAAAAAAGCGGCTGCGTAACCGCCCGGTCCGCCGCCAATAACGACAAGTTTGGTTTGTTCAGGTGAAGTCATGTGAGAACTCTTTCTTTTTGTTTTGTGAGCTTTTAGTTTGTGAACGAATTGGTTCTGAATAAAAGTTTTTTGGGAATGCTAAGTCCACCTTTGTTCGACGAGCATACCTTTAATAAATGCGAGGAGTTAGGTGGACTATGAACAAAAAACTTTTATGTTTTCAGAACCTTGAGTGAACAAGTTAAAAGCGAACAGTTATTTTCCGTCTAACTCCATCAAAAACGGCTGTTCAATGGCTTCTGCAATCCAGCGTAAAAATCTTGCTCCGTCGGCTCCGTCGATGACACGATGATCGTACGAAAGTGATAAAGGTAGCATTAAGGCCGGCATGCAATGGCTAGTTTTATCGTAATTAGGTTCCATTCGCCCTCGGGCCACACCTAAAATAGCAACTTCTGGCCAATTGACAATGGGTGTAAATCCAGTGCCGCCAATCCCGCCTAAGTTAGAAATTGTAAACGTCCCGCCGCGCATGTCGTCTATAGTGATTTTCTTTTCGCGCGCACGTTCGGCGATTTGGGTCAATTCTGCTGAAAGTTGCAGGATTGTTTTTTGGTCTACGTCGCGGATGACCGGCACCAAAAGCCCATTAGGTGTATCGACGGCAACGCCGATATTAAAATAATTTTTGTAAATGATTTCGCCGCTTACCATATCCACACTGCTGTTAAATTGCGGAAAAAGTTTAAGCGCGGCGGCAGTGACTTTCATGAGGAAAGGCGTGATTGAAAGTTTGCGGTCTGGCTTAGAAAACTTTTTGCGCAGTTTTTCAAGTTCGGTGATGTCCGCTTTGTCAAATTGGGTGACATGTGGGATTGTGTTCCATGCAAAGGAAAGATGCTCTGCCGTTTTGCGGCGTATATTGTTCATCGGCTTTCGTTCGACGGTGCCGTATTTGCTAAAGTCGGGAAGAGCAATACTTGCGGTTGCGCTTGTCCCGCCCGTTGTGGGGCCTGTGGTAATCAAACGTTTCGCATGCGCTTTGACGTCTTCTTTGGAAATGCGCCCGCCCGGACCGCTTCCCGGAACTTCGGCAACATTGACGCCCAGTTCGCGAGCTAACCGACGAACGGAAGGTGCGGCCGGAACATCGACGTGGACAGCGACCGTCGGGACAACGCTTGGCGCAGGTTGTGCCGCTGGAGAAATTTTTTGTGGCGGGGCGGAAACAACCGGCGTAACAGAAGCCGCAACCGCAGCGCTTGGCGCAGGTGTTGGACTTGTTGTTGCCGCCGCGCCGGATTCGATTCGCATAACCACTTCACCGACTTTGACTTTAGCGCCTTCTTTGATCAAAATTTCCTTGATGATGCCGGCAACCGAGGAGGGGACTTCAATCGTCGCTTTATCGGTTTCGAGTTCTAGGAGGGCTTGGTCTTTTTTGACCGTTTGTCCGACGGTAACATTGATTCGCACCGCGGTGCCGGATGTGATATTTTCCCCAACTTCGGGAATTTTAAATTCGGTAAGCATGATATTTCCTTTGTTTAGTATTCCAAAATATCAACAACGCGGGTCCTGTCACTGCGGACCCTGCTGTCCTCGCAAGCTGCGGGCAGCAGGGGACCCCCTTCGCGCCACCCGCTTTTGAGAACATTGTTGTTTCATGAAATCATCGGATTGAGTTTATCCGGATTGATGCTCAAGTCTTTAGCCGCGGCTTTAAGCACGTCCGCACCAATTTTCTTTTCTTTATATAAACTGCCTAAAGTTGCATAAACAATATGACGGCTGTCGACTTCAAAAAAGTCGCGCAGGGCCCGTCGGCTTTCACTGCGTCCAAATCCGTCGGTGCCCAGCGAAACAAGTTTGCGTGGAAACCAGCGGCTGACCGAATCCGGCAAGGCTTTCATATAATCAGAGGCGGCGACAAAAACGCCGTCTTCTTTTTCGAGCAAACTGGTAATGTAAGGAACTTTGGGCGTTTCCAGAGGATGCAGGGTGTTGAAGCGTTCGGCTTCAAGCGCCTCACGGCGGATTTCGTTATAGCTGGTGACGCTCCAAACGTCGGTGCCGATATTATATTTTTCTTCGAGAATCTTTTGAGCTTCGAGAACTTGGTTCATGATCGCGCCGCTGCCAAATAATTGGGCACGCAAAGCGGTTCCCTTTTTGGCGGTTGCTTTAAATTTATACATCCCCTTAATGATGCCGTCTTTGACACCGGCGGGCATAACCGGCATCGAATAGTTTTCGTTTCCGATAGAAAGATAATAAAAAACGCTGTCCTGTTTTTCGTACATTCGATAAATCCCGTGACGGATAATAACGGCCAATTCATAGGCAAAAGCCGGATCATACGCTAAACACGTCGGGACAGAAGAGAGGATAAGCGGACTGTGTCCGTCTTGGTGCTGTAAACCCTCTCCGTTTAAGGTGGTGCGCCCAGATGTTGCTCCGACTAAAAATCCTCGGCAACGCATATCGGCCGCCGCCCAGATTAAATCTCCGATGCGTTGTGGCCCAAACATTGAGTAATAGGTATAAAAAGGAATGGTGTTAATCCCTTGCGTCGAGTACGCGGTTCCGGCGGCGATAAAAGAGGAGACGGCGCCGGCTTCGTTAATGCCTTCTTCCAAAATTTGTCCGTCGGTCGCTTCCTTGTAATAGAGTAAACTGTCTTTGTCCACCGGTTCATAAAGCTGGCCGACGTGCGAATAAATTCCGCATTGGCGAAACAGCGCTTCCATCCCAAACGTGCGCGCTTCGTCGGGAATAATCGGGACAATCAGTTTGCCTAAAGCTTCATCTTTTAAAAGTTTGGTCAAAATCCGCACATAAGCCATGGTTGTTGAGACTTCGCGGCCGTCGGTGCCTTTATAAAATTCTTCAAAAAGTTCTTCGGACGGCGTTTGTAAAGCGCTGCTGTTTGCCCGGCGCGCGGGAACATGCCCGCCTAAAGCTGCTCGGCGTTCACGCAAATATTGCATTTCCTGCGAATCTTCTGGTGGCCTAAAAAACGGCGTCTTAGCGACGTCTTCATCGGAAATCGGGATATTAAAACGCGAACGAAATTCTTTGAGTTCATCTTCGTTGAGCTTTTTCTGCTGATGCGAAATGTTTTTTCCCTCGCCGCTTTCGCCTAAGCCGTAACCTTTGATCGTTTTGGCAATGACAACGGTTGGCGCGCCTTTAAAATCCACTGCGGCTTTGTAGGCGGCATACACTTTTTCGGGATCATGCCCGCCGCGTTTCATTTTGCGCAGAGTTTCGTCTGACAAAGGCTTGACCATGTCCAAGAGTTTGGGGTTTTTGCCAAAAAAGTCTTTGCGGATATAGTCGCCGCTTTCAACTGAATATTTTTGGTATTGCCCGTCGACGACTTCGCCCATGCGTTTGACCAAAAGCCCTTCGGTATCTTTGTCTAGAATCGGATCCCAATCACTGCCCCAGATGACTTTAATTACGTTCCATTGTGCGCCACGAAAGATTGCTTCCAGCTCCTGAATCATCTTTCCGTTTCCGCGCACCGGTCCGTCCAAGCGTTGAAGGTTGCAGTTGATGACAAAAATAAGATTGTCTAATTTTTCGCGCGAGGCCATGGTGATAGCACCCAACGTTTCTGGTTCGTCGCATTCGCCGTCGCCGATAAAAACCCAAATCTTATGATCGTCTTTGGCTTTGAGTCCGCGGTCTTCCAGATAGCGGTTAAAACGGGCGTGATAAATCGACATGATGGGGCCAAGTCCCATGGAGACGGTCGGAAATTGCCAGAAATTTGGCATAAGCCACGGATGCGGATAAGACGAAAGCCCGCCGCCTGTTGCCAGTTCGCGCCTAAAATTGATCAAATGTTCTTCGGTCAAACGGCCTTCGACGAAAGCGCGGCTATAAACGCCCGGCGAGCCGTGGCCTTGGAAGTAAACAAAGTCACCGCAAAAATCTTTGGTTTGTCCGCGAAAGAAATGGTTAAATCCGACTTCCAACAAAGTCGCAGAAGATGCAAAAGTCGAAATATGCCCACCGATGCCGTTTTCGGCCTGATTGCCGCGTATGACCATAGCCATGGCGTTCCAGCGGATCAAACTTTTGATGCGCCGTTCGAGTTCGCGGTTGCCTGGATAGGGTGGTTGTTTTTCGGGAGTGATTGTATTGACATAAGGGGTGTTAACGGCAAAGGGAAGGGTGACGCCGGCTTCTTGGGCCTTAATCTGCAGCTGTTGCAAAATTCGCTGCGCTTGCTCTTTAGACCCGTGTTTAAGGACATATTCGAGCGACGTAAGCCATTCCTGTATCTCAATTTCTTCAACTGTGGTACTTTTTTGAGCACTATTGGGCATAAATTGATTTCCTTTTGAATGGGTCCAACTTGTAAGTAGTTTTACTTAAAGAAGAGGTTATTGTAGTATGGATTTTTTCTTGGCGCAAGGAGAAAAATGTCGGCCTACCCGCTGGATGTTAATATCGTGTGGCTACGTTGTTAATTCAGTAACAGATTGTCATGGGATTGCTGTGATTTGTGGACTCATTTTGACTTTTCGCGGAATTTGCCATACCAAATAACCTATCTGTGCGGATGAGTATTTCGAAAGAAAAAGTTCGAGATGACGAATATCGCTGCTTGTGGGACGATCGGTGAGTTTTACTTCAATTGGCGTAAAGTCGCTATTTTGATTGGTGCCCCTCGATTTAGTTCATGTACGAATTGGGATGCCGGTGTTGGTGGGCGATAGAAGAGATAACAATCACGTCATCAATGATTCCATAAAGCACCATGTAAGGGAATTTTCGTAACGAACATTTGCGGGTGTGTTTAGTAATGCGTTGCCATCCTTGTGGATATAAACTGATTAAATCTATGGTTTGGAAAATTTCTTTGGAAAACGTCTTGCCTAGACCATGTAGCTGTTTTTCATAAAAATTGACAGCATCGGCTAGTTCTTGCTGGGCTTGTGGTAAAAAAACAATTTTCATTTAATAAAGCGTCTTTTTACGCTGTCAAGAGAAACGGCTTTAAGCGATCCTTTTTTGTAGGCGCTAAGGCGTTTATCGGATTCTGCGGCCCAGGCGCGTTCAATAGTGGGGTCTGGTTTATCCAGGCTGGCGATTAGGCATTCGATCAAGCGAAGACGTTTAATGGGAGGAAGTTTTACAGCATTGCGTTCGATACTTTTTGAGGTCATAGAATATCTCCTTTTGTTAAAAAAGTATCATAAGGTTAGAGAACTGTCAAATGCGGATTCTTTAGAAGAAAATCTGTTTTTGAGTGGCGACTCAAGGGTAAAAATGCCGAAGGGGGGAGTCGAACCCCCAATCCTTGCGGAACTGCGCCCTGAACGCAGCGTGTATCCCAATTTCACCACTTCGGCAAAATCTGAAAGAACAAAATGAATGTATTTTGCCTCAGTACTCCTAAGGAAGTCGCACTTCGGCAAAATCTAAATGAACAAAATGAATGTATTTTGCCTCAGTACTCCTAAGGAAATCGCACTTCGGCAAAATCTGAAAGAACAAAATGTTTATATTTTGTAGGGGCACGATGCTTCGTGCCCCTGCGATTATTGTGTTATTCTTTTGTTGGTAACCTTCATAATGTTGGCAGTATAATGGGATTGATTTTTACTGTCAATTTTTAATTGTCTTCATGTATAATGCGTGCACTATGTTTTTAGAAACTCTTCATTTGACTTTTTCGGCGACGATGCAGGTTTTGCTTTTGGGCGCTTGCGGGTACTTTGCCGTCAGAGGCAAAATGCTCGACAGCCGCGGGCTGGATCAGTTGACAGCGGTTTTGGTCAATATTCTGTTGCCGTGTTTTGTGTTTATTCAATTGTCTCAGCATTTTAGTTTCCGCGAATATCCGCTGTGGTGGAAATTACCACTGCTTTATTTTGCCATGGCGTTTGCGGCTTTGGGTTTAGCGTGGTTCGTTGGTTTTGGATTAAAAGATCAGCGCAAAAATGAATTTTTGGCGCTGGTTGGTTTTGCTAATTGCGGAAATATTCCTTTGGTTGTCGTCGCTGCGCTTTTTAGCGGACAAACGGCGCATACTCTTTATATTTACATCGTTCTCTACATTATCGGCGCAAATTTGCTTATTTGGTCTTTGGCTGTTTGGCTTTTATTAAAGGGGCACAAAACTAAAGTCGACTTCAAAAAGATTCTTAACCCGCCTTTGTTGACCACACTTTTGACGATGATTTTGGTGGGCGTCGGTGCCGAGCATTATATTCCGCAAGTTATTTTAAAACCGATAGAAATGCTGGGTAACTGCGCTTTGACAATAGCAATGTTTACCGTCGGTGGAGGATTGGCTAATATTAGTTTTCGTCAGATTGAATTTGGCCCAGCGGCTTTGGTCGTTTTGACCAAGATGATTATTTTTCCGTTGTTGGCTTTGATTTTTGTGCTGAGCTTTAAGATTAACGGGCTCATCGGGTTTTTGATTGTCCTGCAAGCGGCGGTGCCTAGTGCGGTCACCTTGTCTTTGATCAAACGCTATTATAATCTGGAAGAAGATTTTGTCAGCGAAGGGGTTTTTGTGACGCATTTGGCGAGCATCGTCACGATACCGATTTTTTTAACCGTGTATATGAAATGGGCAGGGCCGTTTTAAATGGCTTTTAAAGTTATCGCGACAAACAAAAAAGCGTATCACAATTACCATTTGGCCCAAAATTGGGAATGCGGGATTGCTTTGACCGGTGGGGAAGTCAAGTCGATTCGAAACGGCGAGGTCAATTTTGCTGACAGTTTTGCGCGGGTCGATGAGGGCGAAATCATTCTTTATAATTTGCACATTAATCCTTATATGCAGGCCAGTTATTTGAATCAGGAGCCAGCACGCAAACGAAAGTTGCTTTTGCACAAAAAAGAAATTGAAAAAATTGGATCGCTGATCAATGAAAAATCGATGCTGCTTATTCCGACCAAGATTTATTTCAACAAAAAAGGTTTTGTCAAAGTCGAAATCGCCCTAGGCAAAGGTAAAAAGCTTTACGACAAGCGCGAAGACATCAAAAAGCGCGACATGGACCGCGACCTTAAGCGTGCAGTCAATACTCGTCGGCGGTAGAGTGAGAATAAACTAATGGACCAATCATGAGATTGTTAGATCATATCTCCGTATTTCAAGTTTTGCGGCAGCCTAGTTCTTGGGACACAAAATTATTTCTTTCTGTAATTGGGGGAATTGTGGTGGCTTTAGTTTCACTACTCTTTTCCCCGGATGTTGAGCGTCTAGTGATGCAGAAATTTCATTGGCGGGCAAAATCTTTTGTCGCCTGGAGCATCCTGCAATTTGTTCCTTCTATGTATAGCTTTAGCAATGAAATTGTTGTGACTCAAGAGTTTGTTGACCAACCGCTGGATTTAGTTTCTTTGGATCAGCTTAGCTCGCCATTCTATTTTCATGTGAATCATTTTCCTTTACGCCTGATTACTTTTACTCCAAAGGCAAGAGAGTTTTTTTCAAGCAGTCGGCAGAGTTATTATGTTTATTTGCGTTCACGTTATCGCGATGTTGTTCTCGATACGGTTTATCAAATGAATTCTAACGGTTATATCTTGAGTTTTAAAAATGTTACCCCGTAAGAGTTTTTGTCAATATCCTAAATTTAATGCTATGGCCGCGCGGCTGGCGATGTTTTTGTGGCTGCTGGGGTGGTTTTTAAAATGCAGTTTTGCTTTTCCATATTTGTTGCAAACGACGATTGCTTATCCGGTTAGCAATAGGTTTTTTCCGTCTTTTTTTGTGGACCCTTACGTTGCGGTTGTTTTTTATTTGTTTCCATTATTAGTTATCCCGGTTGTTATTTTAAATTGGCAAAAATGGTTTTTGTCTGCTGCCAGCTTAATGGTGACTTGTGCTGCGATTTTAAATTTACATATCAATACGTGTAATGACGCAACTTTTGTTACATCATTTTGGACAGCGGTGTGGTTGTGTTGGTTTATTAGGCATTTATTCCAAACAACGGATCTTTTCAAATTGCAAGCTAAGGTTTTGGCGCAATGTGTTGTGGCGATGATGTTTTTGGGTGGAGCCATTGGAAAACTAACGCCGGAATATTGGACCGGTGAAGTTTTTAGACAAATTTTTCTTGAGCAGGGCATTTCTTCGCCGATAGGAAAGATTTTGTCGGGGATTTCGCCGGATGTTCAGCGTTTGGTGCTATTGTGTTTTTCAAAGGTTATTATTGGTGTTGAGTTTCTTTTAGCGCTTGCGCCTTTTTTGCCATATCGTTTTGTTATTTGTGTGTTGCTGGCGGCGAGTTTTGGAATTGCGATGTTTTCGACGTGGCGGATTTTTTCTGTTTTGCTGTGTCTTTTGGGAATACTTGTCGCTTGCTTAATATTTGACCGCGAGGAAAGCTAAAGAATTCTTTTGTGCAGACGATAAGAATGTTATAATTTTTGAGTTTGGGTTTGCATTTGTTGAATTTTTTTATTTTTTAGGGGGTGACTGGTCTCGACTTGTGTGACTAGTATAGGTGGCATGCCGAGGACGCTAGTTGGCCTCGTAAAAAATCCAGCACAAATTAAACGCAAACGAAAATGATGCGTTGTTAGCAGAAGCTGAAGGTATCGTTAGCGGTATCTTCGCCGATGCACCAGCCTTAGTTTAATAAAATAGACTAAGCCCTTTTGCCGATAGCGTCCGCGGGTCGGTAACAAGGTCATTAGCGGTCTAGCTTTTTATGGTGTCTTGACGTAAAAAGCGAACCTTTTCAAGACTGGTCCTGCTAAGATTTGTTTGTCGATTAAGGCAGGATGAGATCCAAAGACAAACTACGCATGTAGAAGCTTATATGATGTGACTTAAGGACGGGGGTTCGATTCCCCCCACCTCCACCATTTGCTTCGCAAATGGTGGAAAGTCCTGTGGCCTTCCTAACATTTAGAAAGGGACACAGGGCTCCACTAGAAAAATCATGGCTCGTAAGTTAATGTTATACAGTGATTTGCGAGCCATTTTTATTTTTGAAATTCTGTAGTGCCCAAACGGTGCCCACGGAAAACGTGAAGAAATAGTGAATAAATTAAATCGAATATTTTTGGCAATTCTCTTTATTGAGGGTTGCCTTTTTTGTTTCAATTCTGAAATTAAGGCGGAATCTAAAAGCGGCGATAATGCTGATTCCGTAGTTGATGTGCAATCTGAGGAAGAAATTATTAAAAGTGTCATTGCCGAATATGCTTTAGCAATGCAAAGTCATGATTTTAAGAAAGTATACACTGAGCTGTTGAGCAATGCAGCGACTCGTTCAAAGAAGCTGGAAGAATTTATACTAATTGCAGAGATTAACGCAGTGAAAGAAAAAATCACAGGTTGTAATATTGATAAGATAAAACTAATAAACCAATTCTCAGCTAAAGCTATTATAGTTGTAAATTTTGAAGATATAGAGGGTAAGCGAATGTTTAGAACTCTAACTATAAATTTATTGAGTGAAAAGACTAAAGGTAAAAAAGAAGTAAGTCTCGAGAGAGAGTGGAAAATTAAGGATTTAGTCCAAGATTCCGATGCTTTAGATTATCAAATGCAGCTATTGAGAAACATTTATATACAAAATCATCCCGAATTAAACCTAAGAATTCGTGATGCTATTGAAGCAGGTCAAGTTTTTATTGGTATGAGTCAAGATGAAGTAGTCGCTAGCTGGGGTGAAGCTTTTAGCAAATCGTATTATATTTCTAGTTCTGGAAGAACTGATAAATGGAATTATGGGGGGAAAACGCTTAATTTCTTTAATGGGAAACTTTCAAGTATTTTCTCGCATGATGATTAACAAAGAACTCGATCTGCATAAAAAACCCTTGCTTAACTAGGGGTATTACACAGATTAGAATTAGCAGTTGAACAGGTCGAGAAAGATAAAAAGATAAGCCTTTGTAAGCATTTGGTTCAAAGAGCGTTTGAAGATAATACGGTATTGATTCCATTGGTTAAAAAGTTGCTCCCAGTTCCTAAGGTAGTCGCGGAAAATGAAGATTGGATAAATTTGAGAATAGAATTTTCTTTTGATGATGCCGATTTAGAAGAGCTTAGGAAAATTTGTATAATCTTATGTGAAGTTGTGTAATATATGGAAAGTAATTTTAGGAAATTCTCGATTTTGTTTTGCATAAGTTATTCTTTTTTATATTCTTTGTCGATTAATTTGTCTTCTAAACGATGGGATTACTTGAGGCTTGACTGATAAATTGATAGACGGTAAAGAGGTGCGGGTTAAGTAGATTTATTATAGGACTACGTGCAAGGGTTGCAATGGCACGCCATAAAATTTTAACTATAGGAGAACGCGTTTATGATCGATGACCGTATTGCCAGATTGATCGAAACTGCAGAGGCTATCAAACGTGGAAATTTTCATGTTCAACTTTCTTCCGAGGGCAATGATGAAATTGCGCATCTTGGCAGGCAACTGATCGATTTGGCGAGTTTTGTTGAAAAGAAGTTTGAGGAAATGCGCATCATGTCTGTTATCACCCAAAAAATTAATACAGGCATCGTTTTAGATGAAGTTCTTAATTATGCGTTTGATCATTTTAATGAGTTTATTCCCTATGACCGTATCGGGTTTTCGCTGATTGAACAAAATGGAAAGAAGGTCCGTGCTCGTTGGGCCAAGTCCAGGGCTTCTGAGATGATTTTAGGAAAAGGGTATAGCGCATTATTAGAAAACAGCAGTTTGCAAAAAATTATTGAGACAGGAAATCCGCGGATTCTTAATGACTTAGAGCAATATCTTAAAGAACATCCGCAGTCGGATTCGACTCGAAAGGTTCTTTCTGAAGGGATTCGCTCGAGCTTGACTTGCCCGCTAGTTGTTTTGGGCAAACCGATTGGATTTATGTTTTTTTCGAGTATGCAAAAGAACACTTATCAAAATGTTCATTTGGACCTTTTTCTACAGATTGCCGGTCAGTTTTCGATGATTGTAGAAAAAAGCAGGCTTTATGATGAGCTATTGCAAAAGAATGAAGAGTTGCGCAAGCTCGACGAACTTAAGAGTAATTTTGTGTCGACGATTTCACATGAATTGCGTACCCCCTTAACGATTATCAAGGAGTCTGTCAGTCAGATTTTAGACGGGATTTTAGGACCTGTGGCCGAAAAACAACACAAGTCCTTAAGTATTGCCCATAGAGCCTGCAATCGTTTGATGAGCATTATCAATGATCTTTTGGATATGTCCAAGCTCGAGGCAAAGAAAGTCCGGCTTCACAAAGAATATGTGGATGTCGCGGATCTGATTGGTGACGTTGTTTTGTCTTTTGAGCAACAGGTTGCGCAAAAAGGTTTAGAAATAAAACTCGACTGCCCTAATCAGCCAGTAAAAATCGAAATGGATCATGCCCGCATGGTACAAGTTTTTACTAATTTCGTCGGAAACTCTTTGAAATTTACAAAACAGGGAAGCATTACTATTGGATTTGCTGAAAATATTGATGAAATTCATTGCTGGATTAAGGATACGGGTTGCGGCATCTCCGAGGAAGATTTGAAAAAAGTTTTTAACCGCTTTGAGCAATTTAACCGTCAGCCAGGTGCTGGCCCTCGGGGAACGGGGTTGGGGCTGTCGATTTGTAAGGATATTATCCAGCTGCACGGCGGGAATGTCTGGGTGGAAAGCAAATTAGATGAGGGAACTACGATTAATTTTTCTCTGCCAAAATTTTCAAGTCAAAAATATGCTCTTGCGGCCGTTCATGAAGCGTTTGCAAAAGCGGTTGATCAGTCGCTGCCTTTGTCGCTGGTAACGATTAGTATTAATAATAAAGAAGCTGCATCTGGCAAGTATGACCAACAGCAAATAGTTTCGTTCTTGCATCGTTTTGAGGGTTGGATTTGGAAGTCATTGCGTCAAGACTCGGATCGGGTTGTTCGCAGTGAGTATACTTTTTATGTGGTTTTGTTTTTGGACAAAAAAGATTCATTTTCCGTCGCTGAACGTATTTCACATACGATTAATGAACATCTTTTGAAGGAAGAATCCTTTAAAGAACAGTTAAAGATCAGCTGGCAGGTGGTCAGTTATCCATATGACGTTGTCAGTATTGATCAGTTGATTTCTAATCTCGGTTTGAATAAGTAAACAGCTAATATGCAATTTAAGAAAGCAGGACGATGTGGCCGACAAGTCAAAAAGTTTTAAAAGTATCGGATTAAGCCAGCCGATGCTCGATAATTTAAAGTCCTTGGGCTATTTGGAAATGACACCGATACAAGAAAAGGGGTTGCCGTTTATTTTAAGCAATCGCGATTTTATTGGGCAGGCAAATACCGGCAGTGGAAAAACAGCCGCTTTTGCTTTAGGGATTTTGACCAAGTTGGATTTGACCAAGCGTCTGCCGCAGGCTTTGGTGCTTGTCCCGACGAGAGAATTGTCCGAACAGGTGGCTAACGAAATCCGCAGGTTGGCGCGTTTTACGAGCAATATTAAGGTGTTGACACTTTCAGGGGGCAGTGAAGAACGCCATAAAGTCAAGTCGCTCAAACAAGGGGCGCATATTATCGTTGGGACGCCCGGGCGGATTACAAAATTGTTAGAAAAAGGGACGCTCATTGCGTCGGACATTAAGGTTTTGGTTTTAGATGAAGCCGACCGTTTGCTTGAAATGGGAACGATTGCCGAAATCAATCATATTGCCAGCTTTACGCCCATTAATCGCCAGACGATGCTTTTTTCGGCGACGTTTCCCAACGGAATTAAGACTTTAAGCGCGAGTTTACAGGAAAACGCTGCGGCTGTCACAATCGATTCCCAGCATCAGATGAGCACAACAGAGCAATTATTTTTTAAGGTCGAGGAAAGCAAAGACGACGCCTTGTTGCGTCTTTTGGCGCATTATCGTCCGCAATCGTGTATTATTTTTTGCAACAGCCGGGAGACTTGCAATCACGTCGCCGGAATGCTGCGGACTAAAAAGATTGAGTCTTTGCAACTGCACTCTGATTTAGAACAACCAGAGCGGACACTTATTTTGATCAAATTTGATAATAAAAGCACGCGCATTTTGGTGGCAACGGATTTAGCTTCTCGTGGATTAGATATTAAGGATGTAAGCATTGTTTTAAATTATGATTTGCCATCGGATCACGAACTTTATATTCACCGCATTGGCCGCACGGGACGGGCGGGACAGACGGGGTTGGCTTTGAGTTTGTATACGCCTAAAGAACGAGGTCTTCTTAATACGATTGGCGATTATTTGAAAACCGATTGTCCGACGATGGAATTAACGGATTTAAAAAAGCCCAAAGCGGTTGTTTTTTCGTCTGCGTGGACAACGCTTTATATTAGCGGCGGGCGTAAAGATAATATTCGCCCCGGCGATATTTTAGGCGCGCTGACCAAACAGGCAGGACTTACAAAAGATGACGTTGGCAAAATTCACATTTTGGAAGTCAATAGTTATGTAGCTGTTGCGGATGAAAAAGTCGCACAGGCGATTAAATTTTTGAGTGTATCAAAAATCAAGGGAAAAAAGTTTAAGGTAGGAAAAACTTAAGAAAATCCAAAGGAGCTTGTTTTAAAATGATCTCAAAAAGATTCTATAGTTTAACGTCAGAGGCTGTTGCAAAAGATTTAGGCAGTGATTTAAAAAACGGTTTAACCGAAGTTTTTGCTCAAAAAGTTTTTTCCCAAGTCGGGCCTAATCAATTGACAGAACAAAAAGGAATCAGTCCTTTAGCGCTTTTTTTAGGACAGTTTAAAGATTTTATCGTCTGGGTTTTAATTGGCGCGGCGTGTGTTTCAGGTTTTTTGCAGGAATGGGTCGATGCGTGGGCGATTATTGCGATTGTGATTATTAATGCGATTTTAGGATTCGTTCAGGAGTACCGTGCCGAAAAGTCGTTGGCTGCGCTTCGAAAATTATCCAATCCGACCGCCAAAGTTATTCGTGATAGTCAGCGTCAAACGATTGCTTCCTCTAATCTTGTCCCCGGGGATTTGATTGAAGTTGAGGCTGGCGACAGTATTCCCGCTGACAGCCGGTTAGTATGGACGAGTTCCAATTTTGGCGTGCAAGAGGCAAGCTTGACCGGCGAGTCGACAGCCGTGACTAAAACGACGCATGCTTTAGAAGAAAAAGATATCCCTCTGGCGGATCGGGCGAACATGGTTTATATGGGAACGTCGGTATCTTTTGGTAAAGCCCGGGCGATGGTCGTTTTTACAGGTATGCAAACTGAACTTGGAAAAATTGCCGGCATGGTGCAGTCGGTTGTCCACGAGACGACACCTTTGCAGAAAAAACTTGAAGAGTTCGGTAAGTGGATTGTGTATTTGTGTTTTATCATGGTCGCGATGGTTTTTGTTTTAGGATGGTTGCGCGGCGGAAAGATTGTGGATGTGTTTTTAACGTCGGTAAGTTTAGCGGTTGCGGCCATTCCTGAAGGGCTGCCGGCAGTTGTCACTATTGCTTTGGCTTTAGGTGTGCACCGGATGGTCAAGCGCAATGCGCTTATTCGTAAATTGCCGTCAGTCGAAACTTTAGGCTGCGCGACGGTGATTTGTTCAGACAAGACAGGAACGCTGACGAAGAATGAAATGACCGTGCAGAGAATTTTTGCGGGTGGAAAAACTTTTGAAGTCACAGGCATTGGTTATGCTCCGGTAGGTGAGATTAATTTCCCTCCCCCTCGTCCCCTCGTACCGGGGACTTCCAAAGGTCGCGGGGAGGGCTCGGGAGGGGGCAAGCTCGATCCTGATTTGCAAAATATTTTGCGTTGTTGTGTTTTATGTAATGGGGCGCAATTAGTCAACAATGCCGGTGTCTATAAAATTGTCGGTGACCCGACGGAAGGGGCTCTTTTAACGGCTGGCGCTAAGGCGGGCATCAGCAAAGAAAAAGCAGAAGCAGAATTTGTTTTTGTTGATGAAATCCCTTTTGATTCGGATCGTAAAAAGATGACGATGATTCGCAAACAGGGCCAAAAGGTTTTGGCTTTTGTCAAAGGCGCGCCGGATGTTCTTATCGCCGATTGTATTAATATTTATGAAAACGGCAATGTTCGCAAGTTAACGCACGAGGATAGGATTAATATTGCAAAGGTTAACGATCAATTAGCCGGTCAGGCGATGCGGGTTTTAGGAATTGCGTATCGTGATTTAGATAAAGTCCATGAAAAATTTGATGCGCAAGGGATCGAAAAGGAACTGACCTTTTGTGGCTTAGTGGCAATGATTGATCCTCCTCGAGAAGAAGTCAAACATGCGATGCAGGCGTGCAAGGATGCAGGTATTAAAACGGTTATGATTACCGGGGACCATAAGAATACAGCCGTTGCGATTGCCAAGGCGCTGGGATTTTTTAATGAAAACTCTTTAGCCTTAAGCGGTGAAGAACTTGACCGTTTAAACGACGAACAGCTTTTTAAACAGGTTAAAAGTATTGCTGTTTATGCGCGAGTTTCGCCGGAGCATAAATTGCGCGTTGTGCGTGCGTGGCGCAAACATGGGGATATTGTGGCAATGACCGGTGATGGGGTTAACGATGCCCCGGCGGTCAAGGAGGCGGATATTGGCGTTGCCATGGGGATTACGGGGACGGATGTCACTAAGGAAGTCGCGGATATGATTGTTACCGACGACAATTTTGCATCCATTGTTTCAGCCGTCGAAGAGGGGCGTGGAATTTATGATAATATTAAAAAGTTTATTCGGTATTTGCTTTCGTGCAATGCCGGAGAAATTCTTGTAATGTTTTTGGCGTCTTTGGTCGGGATTCCAGCGCCGCTTTTACCGATTCATATTCTTTGGGTCAATTTGGTGACCGATGGTTTGCCAGCCTTGGCTTTGGGTGTTGACCCGATTGATCCACAAATTATGAAACGTTTGCCTCGTGCGGCCGATGAAAAAGTGATTACCAAAGACAGCGCTATTGCAATATTAGTTCAGGGGGCGTTTATTGCATTTTGTACGCTTTTAGCTTTTGTTTTTGTTCTTTACATTGAAAAAGAAGGTATCGGCCGTGCTCGTAGCGCCGCATTTATTGTGTTGGCTTGCTCGCAATTGTTTCACGCGTTTAATTGCCGTAGCACGACCGAGTCGTTATTTAAATTAGGGATATTGACCAACAAAAAACTTATCATGGCCACGGGAATTTCTTTTGTTTTGCAGATGGCTGTTGTTTATCTGCCTTTTTGTCAGAAGGTATTTAAGACAGAAGCTTTGGGAATATTTGATTGGGTTTTTGTTTTGATTGTTTCTTCTTTCCCATTATGGGCTGTTGAGATTTGGAAGGCCGTTAAACAAAAAAAAGCGGTGGCTAAACTCCAATGAAGCAGATTAAAAGGTTTGTATTGATGGGCGGTGGGTTTCTTTTTGTCGTATTAGGCCTGATTGGTTTTTTCTTGCCTGTTATGCCCAGCATTCCTTTTTTTATTTTGGCATCTGTGTGTTTTTCAAAAAGTTCGAAGAAGTTTCACGATTTGCTGATGAATAATAAATGGGTTGGTCCCCAAATAAGGGATTATCATCAGAACAATGGGATTAAGATGAGCACCAAGGTTTTTTTGATTGCTCTGCAATGGTCGGGGATTGCGTTTACATCGATATTTTTTGTTCATAATCTTTTAGGCCGTATTCTAATGTTGTGCATCGCCATAGGCGCAACCCTTTATATTTTGTCTTTGAAAACAACGAAATGAAAAAAAAATCTAAACGCAAGACAGAAGTCACGCATGGCCCTAAAGGCCTTTTAACAAAAAAGCTTCCAGAAACGCGCAAGGCCGAGCGTGTGCGTTTGCAGGGGCGGGTTAATTTTTTAAGTCATTCGCGTGATCAGTTGGATTTGGAACTCAAAGAACAGCGCGAAGAGCTTTTGCATGTAACGCGCGTTGGCAAAATGGCAGAGTTTGTCTCGTCCTTGGCCCATGAGATTAGCCAGCCTTTGACGGCGATTCTTTCTTATGCTCAAGGGGCTCAGCGTATGCTTGGTAATCGGGAGCCGGAGATTCAAGAAATTTTGCAGTACATTATCAATGATGATCAGAGGGCAGCTCAGGTCATAAGGCATCTGCGTTCTTTGCTAAAGAAAAGTGAGCCGCAGATAAAGCTTTGGGATATCAATGCGCTTATCAATGAAACGGTTTTGCTTCTTTCTGCAGATGCGACAGCCAAAAGAAATATCCTAAAGTTACAGCTTAATGCAAGTATTCCGACGATAAAAGGTGACCGGATACAATTGCAGCAGGTGCTTATAAATCTTATTAGCAATAGTTTTGAGGCGATGCAAAGCAGTAAACAGTCCCATCAGATGGTGATTCGTACCTCGCTTAAAGATTCAGAAACGATTTTAGTCGAAGTGCAAGATTCGGGGTGTGGTATTCCCCAAGAGAATATGAGTAAACTTTTTTCACATTTTTTTACCAGCAAGCCCGACGGACTTGGCATGGGTTTGTCAATCAGCCGTTCGATTATTGTGGCGCATGGCGGAATCTTGGAAGCAAAGAATAATCCGGATTGCGGTGCAACTTTTTATTTTACTTTGCCGATTGTTAGGAAACAGGCATGAACAGCAAAAAATCTATTGTTTATGTCGTCGATGATGAGCTGTCTGTTTGCCGCGCTTTGTCCGTTTTGTTAACTGCCCATGGGTTTAGGGTTGAAACTTTTAGCCGACCGGAAGATTTTTTGGCTTTCAAACATCCACAGTTGCCCTCTTGTCTTGTCTTGGATATTCGTATGCCTAAGTTAAGCGGCTTTGAGCTTAGAGAAATAATGGTTAAACGCAAAATCGAAGTGCCGGTCATTTTCATAACCGGTCACGGCGATATCCCGATGAGCGTCAAAGCGATGAAAGCTGGCGCCATTGATTTTTTATCGAAGCCGTTTGCACAAAAACAATTGCTTGCCGCTATTACTTTGGCTTTGATTAGAAGTAAAAAACAAAATTTAGAAGAAGCGCAAATTGCCAGGATCAAACGCCGCATCAAAACTTTGTCGGTTCGCGAATTGGAGGTTTTTCGTTTTGTCGCTTTGGGAATGTTAAGCAAGCAGATTGCCTTTAAGCGTGGAACCTCTTTGCAAACGATCAAAGTTCACCGCTCCCGCGTCATGCAAAAGATGCACGCAAAATCAGTCACAGAGCTTATTGCCTTTGCGCAAAAAGCCGGCATTGTTTCTCCTTAATAAATAATTCGTTCTGCAAAAAGTTTTTAATCTAAATATACTTATTTCTAATATTTACAGATGCTTATATCAAAACAGTTTCCCTCCCCCAAAGTGGGGAGGGTTAGGGAGGGGGGGGATTTATAAGAACATCGTCATTCCAAAACCTTAACATGGTAAATCCTTGTCCTCTGAACCATTGATCACGCACTTTGTCGCTCTTGTTCTCTACATGCTGGCCCCCGTCAATTTCTATAATCAAACGTTTCTCAAAACATACAAAGTCGACGATGTAGCGACCAATAATCGCTTGCCTGCGAAACTTGACTCCAAAATTCTTCTGACGCATCACATACCAAATCTGTTTTTCCGCTTCCGGGAGGTTGTTTCTTAATTCTCGCGCAAATTTTGTTAACCTTTCTTTCAACTTACCCCTCCCCTAACCCCTCCCCTAACCCCTCCCACAGGGGGAGGGGAAATTTCATATTCCTTATCCTTCTTTATACTCAGGTTTCATAAAACTTTTTACATTATCAAATAATTTTTAAAATAAAATCTTCATTTTCTCGTCGGAAGAGTCCGCTATTATACCTCGGTACAATTGCATCGCTTTGCCTGTTGCTTAGAATATCATCATGAGGTTAGAGAAAATATTATCTAAGGAGAAAAGCCCAATGCCAGCAGATAAAAGAAAAGTCTTTATTGTTGATGACGACATTTCGGTTCGACGTGCTCTGGGGATTCTTTTAAGGACATATGAGTTTGTTGTCGAGGCTTTTTCATCCGCCGAAGAGTTTTTTAGTGCTGTGCCTAACAGCGTTGCAGGCTGCTTACTCTTAGATATTCATATGCCAGGATTAGACGGCTGGGGTACTCTTTCGCGGCTGCAAGCGTTAGGGTCCAAACGTTCGGTGATCATGATTACCGCCGAAAAGAATAATGGGGTAAGAGCCCGGGCGATGAGTGCAGGCGCCATGGGATTTTTGCAAAAACCGTTTAACGACCAAGAGTTGGTCGCCTTGATCAACCAGTCGTTTTTGGAAAGGAGGGCATCATGTTAAATTGGGCAGCGACATTCTTTGTTATTGCTATTATCGCCGCGGTTTTGGGTTTTGGCGGTATTGCAGGCTCAGCCATTGACATTGCCAAGATTCTATTTTTTGTCTTCTTGGTTTTGGCAGTTCTTTCTTTTCTTTTGGGAAGAACAAGATCTTTGTAATTTAAAAACAGTGTTAACGAAAGGGATTATATGAATATGGAACATGTAAAAGTTTTGGTTGCATCTTTAGGGGTGGTTTTAATTATGGGTTCATCCGCGAGTGCTTCGCAAACGGATGAACGCATTGAAGCCTCCGCCAAGAAGTCGTATGTTTTTAAAACGTATCTTAAAGAGGACACGATTAACACCCAGTCAAAAGATGGCTTCGTTACTTTGACGGGTACTGTCGCCGAAGAATCGCACAAATCCTTGGCACAGGAAACAGTGGCAAATTTACCCGGGGTTATCAACGTCGATAACCAATTAAAACTGCAAGAGCAAGCGCCTGTTGAGAATTCGGATAATTGGATCGGGATGCAGGTTAAGTATTCGCTTCTTTACAATCGTAATGTCAGCGGCATTAATACAAAAGTCTCTGTTGTCGACGGCATTGTTACGTTAAAAGGCGAAGCACAGAATCAAGCACAGATTGACTTGGCTGGTGAATATGCCAAGGACATCAAGGGGGTCAAGGACGTGAAGAATGAAATGACCATTGCTAAGGTTATCAGTGTTCCTAAGCAAACTCTAGGTGAAAAGATCGACGATGCTTCGATTACCGCGCAAATAAAGATGGCGCT
Source organism: uncultured Planctomycetales bacterium (assembly GCA_964400065.1). Classification (GTDB taxonomy): domain Bacteria; phylum Omnitrophota; class Gorgyraeia; order Zapsychrales; family JANLHA01; genus JADLGJ01. Next base: position 20 of record CAYNSM010000021.1, on the reverse strand, counting down.
TTTATCGCATCGCTCGACGA
>CAYNSM010000020.1:0-22833 GCA_964400065.1 uncultured Planctomycetales bacterium | reverse complement strand
TTATTAGTGGCGTCTTCTCTGTTGTTCAATTTATCTAAAGAGGGGGTTTTATTAGTGGCGTCTTCTCTGTTGTTCAATTTATCTAAAGAGGGGGTTTTATTAGGGGCCTCTGCTAGCTCCCCCTCTTTTTTAAAGAGGGGGTTGGGGGGAGTTAAGGTTTTTTTCGCCGTCGACGGAGCTCCGGCATCAAGCCCGACAGCCCGTTGGCTGTTAAGGGCTTGATAATCTTCCTCCAGCATCACCTTCAAGTGCGTTTCGACGACGTAGGCGGCGTCGTTTTTCTCGTAAATCACAGCTTTCTCTGGCACAATCCAAACTTTGTTAAATGTATCAATCGGGATATCGGTTGTGTCAAAGCGTTTTTGAGATTCAGCATGAACTTTAGCCCAGAATTCTTTGCCGATTTTTTCTTCCGGGTAAATGACGGAGGCTGTGATTTGTTTTAGAAGATAATCTTGCGCTAAAAGGTCGCGTCCCATTTCGGTAACGCCAAAAGCATTGGGAATGATACGGTCTTTTTCGTAAGGGGAGAGATTGACCCAAAGGTCGTTTTCGGGAACGGTGACAGCAGTAAGAAAATATTTGACGAGCTTTACTGATTCTTGTTGGAGAGATCCTTCGCTGTGCTCAGGATGACTCTCGCCGTTATTGAGAATAAAATCAAGCCGAAACGGATTGTCAGGATAAACTTTAATGCCTTTTAAGAGCGGCGGATTAAACGCGTCGCTTAAATGGACCATTGTCCCCGGCGTGGGTAGAAAAACTTCCTGCGCAAAAGACGACGGGATGACGGTCGTGCCCAAAAAGCACAACAAAATCATCGCCGCAGTTAAACGATGAAAAAAGGACAGTTTTTTCTGATGCAGGGTAATCATCATAAAGGCAAAGAAATATTATCCCGAATTTTGCATTCAAAACAGTTTTTCGACGATATAGCCTCTGCACAAAAATATGAATGCAAAAGGCGGGATTAACCCCGCACATCTCGACTTTGTCGAGACATGCGGCCCTGCGGGCGGATTTTGCTATTGCAAAATCCGGGATTATTGTAAATTGAAATTAAGAGCTGAATAGAACGCTGTAGATATGGTTAAGTCTACAATATTCCTATAGGGCCAGCAAGTTTAATTTACGTCGGGGCTTTGGGCGACGAAAGCTTCGCTGATTTTGTTGCGGCGCAACTTTCGGACGGTGATTTGCAAGCCGTGGGTGTTGATTGTTTCCCCACCTTTTAGCGGGGATGGGATTTGGCGTTCAAACCAGTCGGCTAATTTTAGGTTTGTATCATCCGGCCAATTGACGCTTAAAGTTTTGGCGAGTGTGCCCATTGTCACAGCTCCGCCAACGAGCCATTGATTGCCGTAGGGCAAAATATGATGCGGGAGTCGGTCAAATTCATCTTCAATATCGCCAACGAGTTCTTCGATAATATCTTCCTGCGTAATCATGCCGATGATTCTGTTTTCGGCGTCTTCGACAAGGCCGATGTGCAGCTTTTCCTGGATCATGCGTTCCAAAACTTTTGAAATCGGCATATTGTCGATAAATTTTGGCAAGGGACGAAGTATTCCTTTAATCGTTGGATCTTTTGGGTTTATTCGAAGCGCGACAATGATGTCTTTAAAGTTAATATATCCCTGGACCGTTTGAAGGTCGTTGCTAACCGCACAAACAGGAAAGCGGGTATGCATATCCATATGCGCATGCAGTAAAGCGTCGGAAAGAGTGCTTTTATGAGGAATACTGCAGATATCAGCAGAGGGAATCATGATTTCTTTAATTGGGCGCAGAGAAAGTTGTGCGGCCGACAAAACGATCTTTTCTTGTTGCGCGTCGATAAGCCGGGTGGTGCGTGCCACTGAAAGTGCGGCTGTCAATTCGTGCAAACTGCTTTGTGTATCATGAGAAGAAGTTGGTGCGTGGGTTTTTCGACTGATAAAGCGCATCGCGGCTTTGACGATATTTTCAATTGTCGAAATGATCGGGTAAGCGATAATTGTAAAATATTTCATGATTGTCGACAATTTCAGGACGACCCACTCATTGTGCTTAAGGGCAAAAGTTTTTGGAATAAGCTCGGCAAAGATAATGGTAAAAATGCTCAGAGGAATGATGAGCACAACCAAACTTGCAATTTCGGAAAACTGGGCGGATAAATTGAAATACTTTTGAAAATACGGATTAAGAAGTGTTGTGATGCCCGCCCCGCCTATCGCCGCGGCAATGGCTCCGACAAGCGTGATCCCAAGTTGTACGACGGCTAAACTTGCTTCCATTCGGTCTTTCATAAATAGAGCTTCGGCGGCACCTTTTTTCTTTGTTTGGACCAAATAAGTCAGTTTGGTGCGGGTGACCGACGCTAATGCCATTTCATAGGCGGCAAAAACGGCGTTAAGGATAATCATTGAAAGGATAATGATTATTTCGGCTGTAAATTCCATTTAACGCTCCTATTTATACTGAATACTTTTCATCCCGCAACAGAAGACCACATCTTAACAGAATGTGGTCTTCTGGCGGGATTTCGCTCCACGGAATCACAATATGCGTAAAGCCGTGGAGCTTCATTGTATCAAAACAACTCGCGCAAGTTAGAAGTTTTTTGTGCTAAAATGCGCCAATGTTAACTGTCCTTCCACAGATATTTTTAGAACGCCTTGTAAAAATTGTCCCCGAAGAAAATTTTTCCGGCGTGGTGTCTTCTTTTTCGGCGCAGGGGCTAGTAAGTGTGCGGATTAACACGCTTAAAGTTACGTTAGAGGATATTGTTAGTGAACTTAACACGTTGAAAATTTCTTTTACACAAATCCCGTGGTACAAAGACGCTCTGGTTCTGCAGGGCTTAGGTGCCAAAGAATACGGTGAATTGGAGTTGGTTAAGAGGGCGTGCGTTTATCGCCAAAGTCTTTCGAGCATGCTGCCGGTTTTGGTCTTAGACCCAAAGCCCGGTGAGCGTGTCTTGGATTTTTGTGCCGCTCCGGGAAGTAAAACGACGCAAATTTCTGCGCTTATGAAAAATGAAGGCCAAATTGTCGCAGTTGAGGCGATACGTCCACGTTTTTATAAGCTTAAAAGCGTTTGTGAGCTTTTAGGGGTCGACAATGTTGCTTTTAAATTAACCGATGCTCGTCGATTTCGTAGTGAAGAATTGTTTGATAAAGTTTTAGTTGATGCGCCTTGCAGCAGTGAAAGCCGCTTTAAAACAGATGACCCAAAGTCTGTTGGCTATTGGAGTCTGCGCAAGATTAAGGAAATGGCGCATAAACAAAAGGGACTTCTTTTGTCGGCGAGCCGTTTTTTAAAGCCGGGTGGTGTTTTGGTCTATTCAACGTGCACGTTTGCCCCGGAAGAAAATGAAAGTGTCGTCGATTGGGTTTTACGAAAGACCGATGGGCAGTTAAAGTTGCAGCTGGCTAAAGTTGACGGCGTCAAATCTTATCCGGCTTTGGCCAGTTGGGAGCAAAGGGACTTTTCTCTGCCAGTTGAGAATTTACTGCGCGTTTTACCCGATGGGATGATGGAAGGTTTTTGTATTGCCAAGTTTGTAAAGTAATAAAATAATCGCGGATTATTTTTTGGGTGATTTGTTGGGGCGTGGTATTATCGGGCATGGAGATGAAATTTAAGTCAGAAAAAAATTTGAGTTTCATGTGTTTAATAAGAGTTGCGACTGTTTTTGTCGCGGTTTATTATGTGGCTCTCTGTGTTCGTCACTTGTTGAGCGTCCGTCCGTTGTGGCTCGATGAAAGCATGGTTTTTGAAAGTTTAAAGAATTTTGCGCCGGGTGATTTTTTTACGCAAAGATTAGCCTCAGGGCAGATTTTTCCAAAATTTTATCTTTTTTTAATCCAGTGTATCTCAGAGCCTTTTGCGTTAAATCTTTTGAGTGTGCGCTTTTTGTCTTTTGTCATGATGTTAGGTGCTTTTGTCCTTTGGTTAAAAATTGCCAAGTATGAATTTAGAGATAAGGCACTTTATTTGATTTACCTTTTGTCTTGGGCGGCATCCAGTCAATTGGTCTATTATTCGGCGGAATTGAAGCCATATTCGATGGATGTGTTTGTATCGGGGTTGTTTGTTTTGTTTTTGTATAACGCTGACAAATTATTGAAAGAAAGACCCCCGATGTATTTGGGGAGTATTGCGCTTTTACCTTTTATGGGGATTGTTTCGTATCCAGCGTTTTTGTTCTATGTTTTTTTGGCGTATCATCTTATGACGATAAAAGTCAAAAAATGTTTTTGGCTTTTGTGCTTTTTGTTTTTTTGTATTAGTGTTTTGGCAAGTTTCGGCTTTGTTTATTATTTTGACATACGTTTGGCCCATGCGACGACGTCCAGTCAGGGCTTTTCGGATCACATTGTTTCGTTTGCGTCGGTTGGCGAGTTTTTTAAAACCTTTGGGGATGGGACAACGGACCTTTTTTGTCGTTTTTTTGCCGAGAGACCGCGTGTTTTTAAACGTATCGCTGTTGTGTTTGGCCTTATTGGATTTTTGGCGATGTTGTATTCTTTTATTCGGAATTTTCGTTTAAGCGGATATCGGTTTAATTCTTTTCGGACGATCGCACTCGTGCTGTATGCGCAACTTTTTTTGCTTGGCGCTTTACAAAAATATCCGTTTTCGGTGCCGCGTACGTCATTATTTTTTTGTCCTTTGGTACTGTTGTTGATTATCGAGGGGATCGGGTATTTAAAGAAGATCAATCAAAAACTTTCACGCGTGCTTTGCGTGGGATATGTAATTTTTTTATTGGTCATTGCCTCTGGCATTGGTCGGGAGGCTTTTGGGGGATTTTTGAGTTTTGCGCCGCTTATTTGGCAAACAGAAAAGAGTACGGGTTTATGAAAACAGCTCGAATTTTGTGTCTAATTATTATTTTGGGGCTAGTTTTGTTGTGTCCGCTGCAGGCTAGTCCAACCCTGGAAAATAGGGTCGTCAAAGAACTTGACGGGCAGGGGCGGCTTAAGGCGATTTTAAAATACAAAGAGGGCCGGCTGGTTCGCAAAAGAATTTATCATGAGAACGGAAAATTAATTTTGGATACGGTTTATAAAAAGGGAAGACCGATCGTTATCAAGACCTATTATCTTAACGGAGTGCTTAAAAGTTCTTGGACGCAACAAAGCGCTCAGGCGCGATTTTATTTTCCAAATGGGCAACATAATATCAGTATTGCGGTTAAAAATCCGGATGACCTGCGTCATTAATCATTTTTTTGGTTTTTTATGGAAATCGTTTTTCTCTTGATTGTTTATTTATTTTTAAAATTTGACATCACGCTTTTAGAGAAATATGCGGTGCCTCTTTTTGAAACTGCGTTTCGTCTTCCCCGCTGGCAGGTTTTTTTGATAGGGTTTTTGCAAGTGATGGCTTTTTTAAAATCTGGCGAGAGCGGTTTTGCGATCGCCCAGATTCTGTTTGTCGTTCTTTTGACGATTTATCTTCTGCGGCGCGTTCAATTTTTGAATTTGGTAAAGGCCTCTTCTGAATATGCATTCGCGCAAGATCAAAATTTGCAATTAGCCCTTTCGACGTTATCGATTATCGGGTTTTGGGCTTTAGGAATGGTTTTGCTTAGTCTTTTGGTTGAAATTGCAGAAAAAATCTTGTGTCGGTCGCTTGATCAATTGGCGAGTTTACTTATTTTTTCTGAAATATCCGTCGTGCTTTTTGTTGTTCTGATCTATCGGGCTGTGCGGTTTTGTAAAGGGGTAAAACTTTTTGAAGTTTTAGGTTTGGAAACCAAAGGCCTAGGCTGGGTCAAGATTTGGGTTTTGCCATCGGTTTTTGCGTTAGCCTATGCGATTTTGACTTCGCATTTTTTAGATGCCCGCCCGATACAACCCTTGACGCCGTTGCAAGATATTCTAAACTCGACGAATTCTGCGGTCCTTTTGCTTTTTTTTGCGGCCAGCGCGATTTTGACAGCGCCGTTTTTTGAGGAAATTATTTTTCGCGGTTTCTTTTTTACGCTATTGCAGCGGTTTAAGGGAAGTTTTTTTGCCGTACTTTTTGTCGCGCTTGTTTTTGGCGCTTTGCATATTGAGCAGTATTGGGGAGATTGGGATGCTATCGTGGTCGTTGGGCTTTTTGGTTTGTCGTTGACGATTCTGCGTTTGTGGAGCGGTTCAGCGGTGCCGGGGATGATTGCCCATTATATTTATAATTCGTGCCTGATCGTTGTGCCGGTTTTGACGGTTATTTTTTCTAACCCCGTTTATTTGGACTATCAGCTTAATATGTATCGGTTGACTTATGTCCAAAAAGAGCAACGCTTGCTTAAAAGTATTGAGCAATATCCTCAGTTTAGCGAAGCTTACAATGATTTGGCGTGGATTTATAGCGAGCAAGGTGTTCATTTGGATCGCGCTTTGGAATTTATTGATAAAGCTTTGAGTCTTGAGCCGCAAAATTATGCGTTTTTGGATACAAAAGCAGAAGTCCTCTTTAAAATGGGCCGCAAACAAGAGGCGATTGCTATTGAAGAGGATTTGATGAAAAAATATCCGCATGACCCGCAATTGCGTCAGCAGCTTGAGAAATTTCGAGGCGGTAAATTATTTAAAGACAAAAGCAAAGTCTCTCTATGAATTTGCTATAATACGGCGTGTTTCTTAAAGGAATCCATATGAAAAGAATTTATATTTTTACTTTCGGGTGTTTTCTATTCTGCGCAATTTCGTTTTGTTCGGCAGAGCAGGCGAGTGTTTTGGCGGCAAATTCTGAAAACAGCGTGGTTGTTTCAACTAATGCTTTAGATTCAAGTACGGCCCCAGAGATCGCCACTAGCCTTAAGCTGGAAACAAAAATTTTTCAGATCACCTATGTCCCTTTGCAAAGTGCTGCGAAAGAAGTGCGCGAATTTATGGGTTCTTCGCAGGGACAAGTCATCGTCAATGAAGAATCTCGCCAACTGGAAGTCTCTGCTCCCCCAGAGTTGCTTTTGAAAATTCAGGATTTACTTTCTAGCCTTGACAAACCGCACGATATTCTCGTTGACGTAAAAGTTTTGCAAATAGATCTTAATGAAGAACATTTGCCCGGAATTAATTGGTCTGCGATTGTTTCGGATTACAAAAGTTTTACCGTTCAAGAAGACAAAAGAACATTTAGCGTCGGGACTGTTTCAGGCGAGGATTTGGCTGTTTTGCTCGAAGCGCTTTCAACTGTCGGAGAAACAAAAGTGTTTCCAGTCAAAACAGTCAAGATCAACAGCGGATCGGATGCCGATGTTCGCCTAAAAGCTTTCGATCGTAATGTTTCTGTGACCATCGACTCGTTTAAACCTTCCGAAGAGTCGCAACAAAAGCAGGATCGCTATACGGCACGGCTTTTAGTCAGCCCCATAGTGACCAGCCAAAATGCGGTTGATTTGCGTATTCCTTCGGGGTTGGGTGATGTGATCAGTGTTCATGTCAAAAGCGACTGTGTTGCCGTTATCGGGGGAATATTTACACAAACCAAATCGCAATCGACAAAGAAATTTCCGTTTTTAGGTGATTTGCCGCTTGTGGGGGCTGTTTTTCGTGATCAAAGCACAGTCGTCCATCGGTTGGAAAATATTATTTTTTTAACGCCCCATATTAGTACGCCTTCGGTCGATGCCGCATCAAAATAAGATAGTGTTGTTTGGATTGGTTCAGGAGTTTTTTTTATGAGGGATCATCCGCCGAAGGTTAACCGTCCCAAGCGTGATCCTGTTGATCCTGCGGCGCGGGCGTGGTTTATGATTTTTGTTCTTCTTGTCTGCGTGGGGATGATGATTTTTATCGATTTTAACCGTCGGTTATGGAATGCGCCAGCGCCAAAGCCGATTGCCGGCCGCGATTGGGGAAACCCGGATGCAGAGTTAAAAATTATTCAATTTTTGGATTTTGAATCGCCTGAGATTGTGCGTGGCGCAGAAATTATTTCTCAATTTATGCGAAAGCATCCTCAAACGGTATTTTTGCAAACGCGGTATTTTCCGCAAGAGGACAAATCAATATTGATTACACGCTACGAAGAGTGTGCGAATCAACAAAAGAAATTCCGCACGTTTACCACACTTCTTTTTGAGAGATATTATCAGTGGGCTGGTTTGCCGGGATTAGCACCTATTCTAAATACGATAGCTTCGGATGCTGGTCTTGATAAAGATCAATTAAAGGGGTGTTTGGCCAGCGAGCAAACAACCGCTGTTATTGCCGTTGACCGGATTTACGGCGAGTCGATGGCTGTCAGGTCAAGCCCGACGTATTTTTTAAATGGAAAAATGGCCGTCGGTGTCGAGGCTTTAGAAAAAGCGCTTAAAGCCTGGGACGAACCATTATCGCAAGAAGAATAAGCGTGAAAAATTTGCCCTTTGATATGGATGAGAAAGAAAGAAAATCTTTAACCGTTTATTTGATTGCCGCAACGGTTATTTTGTCGAATCTCGTCGTTCTGTGTGTTATTTATCAAGTCCCGTTTTTGTCGGCGCTGCCTCTGATACGCAAAGCGCTTCCCTTGATTTCGCTGGCTGGCGTTTATCCGCAGGATTTATTCCAAAATTATTTTAGAGAAGATTTGGGGATCCATTTTTTTTGGATCATGTCTGTGATTCTTTCCGGATTCGGATTGCTTGTATTTAATAAATTTGCCCGCATTGTGTTGATTGTTTTTAGCATTATTCATTTTGTTGTTTTGGGTATTATTTCTGCATTTTATTTTGGGCAAACGATGTTTTGGGGGTATTTTTTTAAATGTTATTTTAACTTGGTTGCATTTTTGTTTTATGTCGGATATTTGACTCTGCCTGAGGTTCGTCAGCAATTTGAGGGTCAAAAGAAGGACAAACGCAATAATTTTTGGTTTTTAAAGCTGCGGCGCAAAACGCTTTTGCCCAAAGATGCGCAAGGATACTTTAATCTGGCTTTAGCGTATCAGCGTTTGGCGCGCGTCGATGAAGCGCTGGATTTTTTAAATCGTGCGGTTGCTATTGTTCCGAAAAAAGCAGAATATCATTTTGCGATCGGACAAATTCATTTCGATCGTCAGGATTATACAGCGGCTATCAGGGCGTTGAATCAGACAATTGTCCTTGATCCGATTCATGTCAAGGGGCGCTATCTTCTGGGATTAGCGTATCAAAAAACAGGTTGTTTCAAAGAGGCGGTCGAAACTTTTCGTCGGTGCAGCTATTTAGAACCGCAAAACGGTCAAGTTTTTCGCGAGTTGGGAATGGCCTGTTATTATGCAGGGTATTTGGAAGAAGCAGAGCAAGCTTTGCACAAAGCCTTGAAGTTAGACCCGCAGGATTATCTTGCGCCGTTTTATTTGGGACTGATTATGGCCAAGGAGCCGGCGCTTATGAAAAACGCTGAGGAGTTTTTTAAAAAAGCGCTGCGATTAAAGCCGGATTTTATCGACGGATATCGTGAGCTTGGCAACTTGTCGGTTGGGTTAGGTGATTATAAAGCGGCGGTGCGCGCGTTTCGGGATGTTTTGCGGTTGGACGAAAATTTAGTCGTGGCTCATTATCACTTGGGATTCGCTTATGCGATGCTCAAAGATATGGAATCCGCTCGTCGAGAATATAAGTATTTGAAAGATGTTGATCCGGACTTGGCCCAGACTTTGGCGCTACTTTTATCCAGGGCGGGGTAATTTTATGGTTAATAATCAATAGGGTCTTGGGAGTTAACGGATGTCAAAAAGAACGCAGGTGGTTAAGTTATTTTTTGCGTTTTGGGGTGTTTTTTTAGTCGTGGCTTCAGCAAATGCGCAGACGAAAGACACAGTGTTTTTTGAAAAACTGGTCCCGCTTTATGAAGTCAAAAAAGATCCCGGCCCCACGGATTGGCTTGCGACACAACAGGAGAGCGGTCAAACATTTTCTGACTATACGGCTTTAAAGCCGATTATGCCAAGCGTCGATAAACCCTTTATTTATATCGCGCTTTTAGGCGATTTTAGCGCAGAACAGAAAAAAGTTTTGCAAATGACAAGCCGGTATATTGAAATTTATTTTCAGACGCCGGTCAAGTTTAGCGAGCCGCTTGAATTGTCGGTTGTCCCCCCGTCGGCTAAGCGCAAGCATCCTCAAACCGCTGATGTTCAAATTTTGACCAGTGAAGTGATCGAAAATATTTTAAAGCCGCGTATGCCAAAGGATGCGTTTTGTTTTATTGCGTTTACCTCGTCGGACCTTTGGCCGGGGGAGGGATGGAATTTTGTTTTTGGCCAAGCGTCTTTGGAAGATCGCATCGGCGTTTGGTCGATTTATCGCAATGGCGATTTAGCCAAGGATTTTAAATTGTTTTTGCGGCGGACAATTCAAACAGGGACCCATGAAATCGGCCATTTGTTTGGGTTGCATCACTGCATTTATTATGAATGTAATCTCAACGGAAGCAATTCTCGTCACGAAAGCGATTTGCGCCCTTTGTGGGAGTGTCCGGTGTGTCTTCGAAAGTTAGCTTGGGGCAAAAAAATGGATGTTGCCAAGCGTTATCGAGAGCTTGGTGATATCAGCAGGGAGTTCGGTTTTGAACACGAAGCAAAATTTTTTGAAGAAAATCTCCAAGCGCTACAAAAGAAATAGGGAACGAGGACAAGTCGTTCCCTATTAAAATAAAGCAATTATTATTTTTTCGTCGGTTCGGTCATTTCTTGACGTTTTTTACGAAATTCTTCACGGCGAGCTTGTCGTTTTTCTTTTTCTTCTGTGCGATGCTCTTTTAGTTCTTCTCTATTTTTTTGCATATATTCATGTATTTTTTCACGCTTTTGTTCGGGCGTAAGTGATGTGTCTTCGGCAACTTGTTTGGCAAAAGCGATGTTGGCCGCATGACGGGCTTGAGCTTGGGCCACTTTTTGTTGGTAGGCAGATTCAGCGTTGGTGAGGATGGCTTGTTTTTGTTCGTCGGTCAATTGGGTGTTTGCGTTTAATTTGCTTTGCAATTGGGCCATTTGCTGTTGGTGCATCTGTTGATGAAAAGCGACGTTTTCTGAAAATTGTGTATTGCGGTGATCAACAACGGCATCTTGTCGCTCTGCTTTTGGCGTCTCTTTAAGTGTTTCACGAAACGCTTTATTTTCTTCTCTTTGGGTTTGGCGATGGACCTTGACCTGTTCTCGTCTGGCATTAGGTTCTTTGGCTAGGGCAATGGCTGGGACAGCCATTATTGCAGTAAACAGCAGAGTTAAGATTTTTGTGCGCATGGGGTACTCCTTATCGTTTTTTGTTCGTGATATTAAATAGAAGAAACAAAAGTTTTTTGTATAATATACACCCATGGCAAAAGAATTAAACGAAATTTTTACTTTACCGCAAGTCCGTGTTGTTGAAGCCTCCGCAGGCTCCGGCAAAACCTATTGCCTGGCGCGCCGTTATGTGCAGCTGTTGCTCCATCCGCGTTTCTCCGGCGACAAAATCCTTTTGCGCAACATTCTTGCGATCACTTTTACGAATAAAGCCTCTTATGCGATGAAGGGCCGGATTTTGGAATTTTTAAAAAAAATCGCTTTGGGCGTTATGCCTCCGACGGAGGTTAAGGAAATATTAACGCCGATTGATTTGTCGCTGGAGGATGCTAAGCCTGTCGCGGGCCGTATTATGGACGAACTGATTTGCCGGTATAATTTTTTTCAGGTACAAACGATCGATAGTTTTATTAATGCACTTTTGTCCGGGTGTGCGTTTAAAATTGGACTTTCAGCAGGATTTAAAATCAAACGCAATTATCTCGAATATTTAGAACACAGTTTTGACCGCATGATCGACCAATCTGCCGACGATAAAGCAATTTTTGAGATTTTGTCGCGGTTTTTGTACCAGTATCTTTTTCTTGAAAACAAGACCGGTTGGTTTCCCAAAAAAGACATGTTGGGCCTTCTTTCCGCACTTTATAGCCAGAGCAATACGTATGGGCGCGATTTTTTGCCTTTTGGAAAAGGTGGGGATGATCTTTATCAGCGCAAAAAAGAAATTCTTTCTCTGTTGCGGGACTTGCAGACGTCTTTGCCGCAAGGGACACACAAGAGGTTTGCCGAAAGTTTAAAGGATTTTTTGGCCCAATATCAGGACGGATTTGATTTTGACAGAATTTCTGAATATTTGAGCTGGGAAAATGTTCCGGTCACCAAAGGCGTTATTGTTTCTCAAGAGCTGGACCGTCTTTGGAAAAAAATCCAAAAGCAGCTTATCTTTTTAAGTGAACGCGAAGCGTACAGTTTGTTTGATCCCTACATTGACGTGTTTAATCAGGTTAATGATGATTTTCATCTTCAGGCTGCGAAAGACGATGTGCTGTTTTTGCCGGAACTTAACCGGCGGGCGCGTGAACTTTTTGACGAAGGCAAAGTTACTGTGGAGGAATTGTATTATCGGCTGGCGAATCGTTTTCAGCATTATTTGCTCGATGAATTTCAAGACACGAGTCGTTTGCAGTGGCAAAATTTGGAAATGATGATTGAAGAGGCGCTTTCGGTGGGCGGCACTTTATTTTATGTCGGCGACAAAAAGCAGGCGATTTATGGGTTTCGTGGCGGGGAGGTCAAACTTTTTGATGAGATCAAAGAGCGTTTTGGCGCGTTTAATGTTCGTGTTCAAGTGCTTTCAACTAACTATCGCAGTCAAAAGGCGATTGTTGATCTTAATAATCAGGTTTTTTCGCCAGAAAATTTACGGCGTTTTATTGCGCAGTTACAAGCGGAAAAAATTGAAGCCGCTCCATTGAACCTAACGGACATTAAGGAAGTTGAGAGTATTTTTCATGCGGCAGAGCAAAAAGTATCCGACGGTCATGATGGTGGTTATGTCCAAATTGAGTACGTTGAACCGACGGGAAAAGGCGAAATTAATGAAGAAATACGTCTGCGGCTTTTGTCTGTGATTTCGGATTTAAAAAATCGTTTTAGTCTAAGCCAAATTGCGATTTTGACACGAAGTAATTTGGAAGTTGAACAAGTTACTAGCTGGCTGATGCAAAAGGGGATTTTTGTTGAGTCGGAGAGGACTCTTAATATCAAAGAAAATCCGCTTATTTTGGAGGTGATCGCGTATTTGAAATTTTTGGATTCTCCGATTGATAATTTGAGTTTTGCAAAGTTTTTAAGTGGAGAAATTTTTCAAAAAGTTTCTGGTTTGCCGCAACAAGAGATACAGAGTTTTTTGTTCAATCATCGGCCGACGCTGGATATCAAAAAAGATTTTTATCTCTATCGGGCCTTTCGTCAGCATTATCCTCTTATTTGGGACAAAATCTTTGATGAGTTTTTCAAAAATGTCGGACTGTTTGCGCTTTATGAATTAAGTGTCAGTCTTTTTCGCCGGCTTGAGGTTTATGTCAACTTTCCCGACGAGCACGGGTTTTTCTTGCGTTTTTTGGAGCTTGTTAAGGAAAAGGAAGAAGAGTTTAGCGATTTGAATTCCTTCTTGGAGCATTTTGAGCTTCTGGAAAATGATGAGCTTTTTGTCAATGTGGTCAACAGTCAGGCGATCAAGATTTTGACGACGCACAAAGCCAAGGGGTTGGAATTTCCGGTTGTTATCATCCCGTTTTTGGGAATGAAAGTGCACGCGGCAAGTTCGGGTGGTTTAGGACAGCAAAGTTATATTGTTGATGCCAGCGAAGAGCATTTGAAACTGCTGCGAATCAAAAAAAAATATTTGAGTTTTTCGGACAAGTTAGCCGAAGTAGAGCGCGTCCAAAAAGTGCAGTCGTTTATTTCGGAACTGAACAATATTTATGTTGCATTAACGCGTGCCGAATACGAGCTATATGCTTTTATTCCGCAAAAAATCGGATCCAGCACAAATATTCTTAAGTTTTTGATTCCTCCGCAGTGTCTTAAAATAAATAATTCACAAGAGCATGTGCAGACAAAAGATCGCGTTCGCGAAAACCGTTTAAGCTTGCCGGTTTTAGGGGACCATAATTGGATTGAGTTTTTGAAAGAAGAATTTTTCGACGCGGCCAGTGTTTTTCGCCGCAAAGAGCTTAGGCGCGGTGTTCTTCTGCATGACTTTTTGTCACGGATTAAAAATTTGTATAAGGTTGATAAGTCCCAAACGATCGATTCTGCTTTGCAGCAATGCAAGTTTCAATATCCACAACAGGCAGATTGGCATTCTTTTGAGAATGATATTAAACGCATTTTTGATTCTAAAATTTTAGAACCTTTTTTTGTGATTCCCGACGGGGAAGTATTTGTGGAAAAAAACTTGGTCAATTGTGCCGGTTTAACGCGCAGAATTGATCGGCTTATTGTTAAGCCACATGAAATTTGGATTGTCGATTACAAAAGTTCGCGCGAAGGCCATGAAAAATTTGTTGAACAAGTCCGGGAGTATATTCAGATTATTTACGAAATTCATTTCCCTAAAAAGGTCAGGGGATTTCTCATCTATTTGGATGAGACAATCGTCGAGGAAGTGATATAAATGGGAAAAATTAAGACGCTGGATTTTGGCGAAAATTTTATTAAAGAGCTTGTCGAATACTTAAGCGTGAATTATTCGTCGCACGGTAGAGACTTAAGCCGTTTGGCGGTTGTTTTTGGCGGAAAGCGTCCGAGCCTTTTTGTTAAACGGGAACTTAAAGAGATGTTAGGCGCCAGTTTTTATCCACCGCAATTTTTTTCGATTGATGAGTTCGTCAGCTATTTAGCGCGCAAACAAGAAGTTTTTCAGACAGGACAGGATTTAGAGCAGCACTATTCTTTATACCAGTTAACAAAAATACATGCGCCCAAAATTTTAAAAGGCCGTGAGGCTTTTGCACAGTTTTTGCCCTGGGCCCGTGAAATTTTAAGTTTTATTGACCATGTTGACTTGGAAGATGTTCCCGACGACAAACTGCGTAATATTCAGGCTAATGCGCAAATCGGTTATCCGGTTCCAGACGATGTGAACGAACTTTTAGAAAGTATTGTTCTTTTGCGCGGCGGGTATCATAAGCTCATGCACAAGACAAAAAACTTTTCGCGTGGTTTTCTTTATCGGATCGCCGCGCAGTCTGCCGTAGAGAGTGACCTTTCGGAGTTTGACCAGATTATTTTTTGCAATTTTTTTCATTTTCATCGGACAGAGGCCAAGTTAGTCAAAAGTCTCCATGACCGCGGGTTGGCGTCTTTTATTTTTCAGGGAGACCAAGAGCTTTGGCCAACCTTAAAGCGTGCTGCAAATATTTTAGACGAGCCGATCAGTGAAAAGAAAATTGTGAAAACACCGAAATTTGAGCTTAAGCTTTATTCTGCTTTTGACGGGCATTCACAGGTAGCGTGTGTCCGTGAAATTTTAAAGAAAATGTCAAGGCTTGACCAAACGGTCATTGTTTTGCCGGATCCCAACCACATTATTCCGCTGTTGTCTGAAATCAATCCTTTGGTCAAAGAATTTAACATTTCGATGGGGTACCCTTTAAAGCGCAGTTCATTGTATTCGTTGTTGGATTTTATTTTTAAGGCGCAACTTTCTCGGGACCAAAATGGTTATTATACGCGTGATTTTTTGCGCGTTTTGCGCCATCCTCTGATGAAAAATTTGGATTTTGGGCAAGGGGCTTCTGTTTGCAGGGTTTTGATTCATAAAATCGAAGAAATGTTGACTGGACTAACGCCCGGGGCTCTGACCGGCCATCTTTTTATTGAGCCGTCAGAGTTATTAGATTTAGAAGATATTTATTTTCAAACAGAACAGACGCTTTCGGGGATGGATATTAAATTGGAGCGCAGTCAACTTCGTGAGATTCTCTCGTCGATGATGCATATTGCTTTTAGCCAATGGGAACATCTTCATAATTTTGCGCAGTTTTCCTTGTGCCTTGAGGGTTTGTTAACACTCATGCTTGAGAAAAGTTTTTTGCGCGCCTATCCGCTTAATTTAAAGATCGCCGAAAAAATGATTGTGCTTAAGGAAACGATGGAAAATGTCGGGTTTTGCCGTGAGGATTTTTCGAAAGAAGATATTTTTCGGATTTTTGCTTCACAAATGGACCGCGAAATTGTTGCCTTTAGCGGTTCTCCTCTTAAGGGACTGCAAATTTTAGGTCTGTTTGAAACGCGGGCATTGTGTTTTGAAAACGTGATTGTTTTAGACGCTAATGAAGGTCTGTTGCCTAAGCTTAATGTCTATGAGCCGTTGATTCCCCGCGAGGTGATGTTAAGTTTAGGCCTTGACCGCTTAGAGCAGGAGGAGGAAATCCAGCGTTATCAATTTATGCGGCTTATCTCGTCGGCGAAAGAAGTTCACTTAGTCTATGAGGAGAATGCCAAAAAAGAAAGAAGCCGTTTTGTTGAGGAACTTGTTTGGGAAGAGCAAAAGAAAAAAGGGGCGCTTGACGCCGTTGGGGTTATTTCCCCAAGTTTTAGTGCTAAGGTTTTGCCGCGCAAGAATGAAGTTGTAAAGACGCAGGAGATGATCAATTTTTTGAAGAGTTACCGGTATTCGGCATCGAGTCTTAATACGTATCTTCGAAGCCCGATTGAATTTTATTACAGCCATGTTCTGGGTTTGCGCGAAAAGGAAGATTTTTTAGACGAACCAGAAAACCGACAAGTCGGTGTTTTTGTCCACGGTTTGCTCGAGGAAACGTTTAAGAATTTTATCGGCAAAAAGCCGATTATCGACGAAAAGTTTAAAATGTATTTTCGCAAAGCGTTAGATGAGCGGTTTAACCGAAGTTTTGGCAAAGGGCATCAGTCGGACGCTTTTTTGTTGCGAAAAGTCTTAGACGCGCGGCTTGAGCGTTTTCTCGACGCGCAAGTCGAAGATTTTGGCCATGTTAAACAGATCCTTTACATAGAGAAGAAGTTTGAAGATCAGATCGCCTTGTCGTGCGGGGTGATGAATTTTGTTTATCGGGTTGACAGGGTCGATCAGTTGGAAGATGGGACGGTGATGATTTTAGATTATAAGACCGGGAGTGTCGACCCGATGCCCAAAGCCATCGAAAAGATTGAAGCGCTTGAGCTTTCGCGCGAGAGTATCCGCGATGAGGTTGTTTCGTTTCAGATTCCGTTGTACTTTCATTATTTGGAGAAGGCTTTTATGGGAAAAAGAATTAATGCTGCGTACTATAATTTGCGTACGCTGCAGGTCAGCAAGTTTATTGATTCTAAAATGACGTTTGACTATCAGCGCATCAACGCTGCTTTTTTACGTTCTTTAGATTTTATTATGACGGAGATTTTGGACCCCAAAGTTACGTTTGAACAAGGGCTTTGAAGGTTATTTCTTAAGAAAAGTGAAAAACATATGTAGGGTAAAGAGGATTTATTTTATCAAAATTCGTATTGGTGTATTGCAATAGGCTGCTACATATCGGTTTCGTTAAGCAATGTAAAGTTTATTTCTCAGAGGCACCAAGCAACGTGTTTTACAGAAAATACGGGGTTTTCTCTTGTTCTTTTTCTTCCTTAGAGAGGGCGCATTATTTCTTTACTGCTCCTGATTTTGCTAGTAATCGTATCAGCAACGTCACGATCGAAGAAACACCATGGTCGTCCAATTTAATATTAGCTGGGACACAGTTGGTGAAAAAATGACGGTCGTCATGATGCGGCGTGGCTGTATGACAAGAGTTACCCCGCAGGAATCAATTCTAGCCGCACGTCCTCGGGTTCGAATCCTGGCTTAAAGATCGTTGTGTCTTCAGACAAAATCGGCGTGTTTATTTCAAGAACAGCGACGAGAAACGGAAGATTTTTATCCCCAAAAGTGTGGCTGGTCGTCGATTATGGTAGCAGCCCGTCAAAGTATTCGCGCGCCCGCTTCGGGTAATGGAACAACTAACCCGGTGGTATTTGGCTGTGATTTTAACAGTGGGAGTTATGAGGTTTCGTTTCGTATCAATGTGGGGTGTATGGGGGCGGCAATTAAAAAATTGCCATTCTAATAATGGCGTCTGTTTCGTTCGTACGACGTCGTAAGTCGATTGCCTATGAAAATTCGAATTGATATGTGAATTTTTATGGGTTTTTTTTGTGGTATATTCACACGTATTCTTTTTCTTATCCTAATTGACGCTCGTGGTGCTTTGTGTTACTTTATGCCCTTATGAAAGAACGATTAGATAAAATTTATAAAGAAATTCAAAAAGCTTGCCAAAAGTGCGGGCGTGACCCTAAGGAAGTTGTTTTAATTGGCGTTACCAAATATACTGATTTGGCCAAAGTCCAGCAGGCTATCGACGCGGGGTTAGGGCATATCGCCGAGAATCGCGTGCAGGATGCTCAGGAAAGATTTTCTCTTTTGAAATTTGCTCCAGGGCAAGTCACCAAACATTTGATCGGGCATTTGCAGACGAACAAGGCCAAATTTGCAGTCCCGCTTTTTGACATGATCCAGTCAGTTGACAGTTTAAAGCTCGCTGAAGAAATTCAAAAGCAGGCACAAAAACATAATAAAGTCATGGATATTTTGATTCAGGTCAACTGTTCTCTCGAAGAGCAAAAATCTGGCATTGAACAATCGCAAGCTTTAGAACTCATTGATCAAGTGGCGGATTTCAATAATATCAATGTGCAGGGATTAATGACAATGGCCGCTTTCACCGACGATGAAAAAAAGGTGCGTGCGGCGTTTGCCAGTTTACGAGAGCTGCGTGATCAGGCCCAAGTTCTTTTAGCCAAAAAAGAGCGAGGAAAGATGAAATGGCTTTCGATGGGCATGAGCGGGGATTTTCCGATGGCCATTGAAGAGGGCAGTAATATGGTCCGCGTCGGACGAGCGATATTTCAATGAGTCTGTCGGATAATTGCGATTTTTGAATAACGCTTGGTTTAAATGGTATCCGAAGGCGAATAGCGCCATAGAGGCGCCAAACAATTGAGCCGACGGATACCGTTTAAACCAAGCCAGTGAAAGAGAAAAAATTATGTTAAAACTCGGCATTATCGGTGGCGGAAACATGGGCACGGCAATCATCAGCCGGACCTTTAAAAAATATCGCATTAGCGTTTGCGAAAAAGATCCTGCCCGCGTCATGTTTTTAAAGAAAAAGTTTCGCGCTTTACCAGGAGACTTAAAGACGTTGGCACAAACGTCAGATGTGATTATTCTCGCCGTTAAACCGCAGGATATGCAGGATGTTTTGGATCAGTTAAAGACGTCTTTGACGACACAAAAGCTTTTGATTTCGATTGCTGCAGGTTTGACGACGGCGTATCTGGAAAAATCTTTAGGCAAAACCGCTCGTGTGATTCGGACCATGCCGAATATGCCCTCACAAATTGGAGAGGGCATAAGCGTCTTGTGCAAGGGCAAGCAGGCGACGGCCAAAGATTTGAAAACAGCCCAGGATATTTTTTCAAACATTGGCGACGTGGTTATTGTCGATGAAAAATTGATGGATAGCGTGACGGCGGTTTCAGGAAGCGGTCCGGCGTATGTGTTTCTTTTTATCGAAAGTTTTTTAAAAGCAGCACAAAAAACAGGCCTTGCCTCTGATACCGCCAAAAGATTAGTCGATGCGACATTGTCAGGCAGTATTAATTTGTATTTGCAAAGTCAGGAATCAGCTGGAGATTTGCGCGCTAAAGTTACGTCAAAAGGCGGAACAACACAGGCGGCGCTGGAAGTTTTTACAAGCTCTAACTTTGAAAAAACATTTGCCGACGCTGTTTGTGCGGCGAAAGCGCGTGCGCGAGACTTGGCACGATAAAATATTTTGTTTGAAATTAATATTTTGCGGGATGCCCAGGAAGCTCTACGGCTCAATTGTTTGGCGCCTCTATGGCGCTATTCGCCTTAAGAGCTCCCTGATCATCCCGCAAAGATAACTTAAACGGAGATCGATTATGGCAAAGATCGGCGTGATCGGCGGCAGTGGTTTGTACAAGATTGAAGGCATCGAAAAAATTGAAGAGATTTCTATTTTTACGCCCTTTGGCCAGCCCTCGGGAAATTTTATCACCGGAAAGTTAGCCGGCATAGATGTGGTGTTTTTGCCGCGCCACGGCAAAGACCATGCGATTTCTCCGACGGAAATCAATTATCGCGCTAATATTTTCGGCATGAAAAAGTTGGGCGCTCAGGCGATTATTTCAGTCTCGGCCTGTGGGAGCCTCAAAGAAGAGCTCAAACCGATGGATTTTGTGGTGCCGGACCAGTTTGTCGATTTGACCAAACATCGCAAGACGTCTTTTTTTGAAGGCGGCGTTGTTGGACATGTGTCGGTTGCGGATCCTTTCTCGCCGGAACTTCGTAAAATTCTTATCGATGCAGCCTATGAATTAAAGCTTACCGTTCATACTAAAGGGACCTATGTCAACATGGAAGGCCCGCAGTTTTCGACGAGGGCCGAGTCAAATTTGTATCGCAGCTGGGGGATGGACATTATCGGGATGACGACAGCTACCGAAGCAAAATTAGCGCGTGAGGCAGAAGTTTCCTATGCGACTTTGGCGGCGGTCACGGATTATGATTGCTGGCGCGAATCAACGCAGGATGTCACGGTGGAAATGGTCGTCGCAAATTTGCACAAGAATGTTGAAAACGCCAAAAAGATTTTGCAGTTGGCTTTACCGCGCGCGGGTGCTTTGACAAGGTTTTCTGCCTCGGATGCCCGGCAGCACGCGATTATGACCGCCGCGCATGCGATTCCTGAAAATAAAAAACGAGAATTGGAATTCTTTTAATGGACAGTGTAGATTACCAAAAGACTTTAAATCTTCCCCAGACGGATTTTTCGATGAAAGCCAACTTGGCCCAAAAAGAGCCGGGCGTTTTGGCTAAATGGGAAAAAGACGCTCTGTATTCGAAAATTCGTGAAAAGTCCAAAGGCAAAAAAACGTATACCTTGCACGACGGGCCTCCGTATGCGAATGGGAATATTCATATCGGTCATGCGTTAAACAAAATTTTAAAAGACATCATCGTGAAGTCCAAGACGATGCAGGATTTGGACAGTTTGTATGTGCCCGGCTGGGATTGTCATGGCCTTCCGATTGAGCATCAGATTTTTAAGGATTTAAAAAAACGAAAGTCCGAGGTTGAGAGTGTCGCTTTTCGTAAATTAGCCCACGAGTATGCCATGAAATATGTTAACTTGCAGCGCGAGCAGTTTAAGCGTTTAGGGGTTATGGGAGAATGGGACAATCCGTATTTAACGCTTTCGACGGGCTATGAGTATTGGATCCTCAACTCGTTTATCCGTTTGGTTGAAAAAGGTTATGTTTATCGCGGGCTTAAGCCGGTCAATTGGTGCGGCACCTGCGAAACGGCGCTTGCCGAAGCTGAGGTCGAGTACGAAGACCATACTTCCCCGTCGGTGTATGTCAAATTTCAGGTCACAAATGCAAAAAGTTTAAAGTTTTTTTCTTTCGAAAAGCCCCTTTATCTTTTGATCTGGACGACGACACCGTGGACTTTGCTGGCGAATGTTGCGGTTGCCGTGCATCAGAATTATCAATATTCTTTTGTCGACACAGGCAGTGAGGTTTTGGTGATCGAAAGCAGTTTGACTTCATCGATTCTCGAAAAATCTGGTATCTCTGGAAAAGTCATTGCACAAGTCAGTGGGGAAGATCTTAAGGGTTTGATTTATTGCCATCCGTTTGGCGCAAAGATCGAAGGCCGTGTCATTACCGTCGATTATGTGACTAAGGAAGATGGAACCGGTTTGGTTCACACCGCCCCGGGCCACGGTCAGGAAGATTTTGAAGCGGGAGTCAAAAATAGTTTGCCGATTCTTATGCCTGTTAATGATCAGGGTGTGTTTACCCAAGAGTCCGGGAAATTTGCCGGTCAGTATATTTTTAAAGCGAATGAAAATATCATCGCAGATTTAAAAGAACGCGGCATGCTCTTATTAAGTGAAAATATCACGCACTCGTATCCGCATTGCTGGCGCTGCAAAAAGCCGATTCTTTTTCGGGCGACGAAACAATGGTTTTTAAAGATTGACCATGAAAATTTGCGCGATCGACTTAAAGATGTGATCAAAAAGCAAGTCCGATGGATCCCTCAAGCTGGACAAGAGCGGATTTTGGGAATGGTTGTCACGCGGCCCGATTGGTGTTTGTCGCGCCAACGGCATTGGGGTGTGCCCATTCCGGCGCTTTTGTGTAAAGGGTGCGGCGAACACAAATTGTATCCGGATGTGATGAGGTTTTTTGCTGAGGCTGTCAAAAAGGATGGGACGGACATTTGGTTTGTTAAAGACGTAAAAGAATTTTTACCGCAAGGGTTTAAATGTCCAGATTGCGGCAAGGCGGATTTTGAAAAGACTTTTGACATTTTGGATGTGTGGTTTGATTCAGGGGTCAGTCATCAGGCGGTTATAGGGCCTATGCTTCATCAAAAATTGCCAGTCGACCTTTATTTGGAAGGTTCCGACCAGCATCGTGGATGGTTTCAATCGTCGTTGATTCCAGCCGTTGCTTTAGAAGGTCAGGCGCCGTTTCGGGCGGTTTTGACACATGGGTTTGTCGTCGACGGTCAGGGGCGCAAAATGTCCAAATCGCTGGGCAATGTGGTTGCGCCTGACGATGTCATTAAAAATTATGGGGCCGATATTTTGCGTCTTTGGGTGGCTTTAAGCAATACCAGCGATGATATCCGGCTTTCGAAGGAAATTTTGGAGCGTTTGATTGATGCATATCGCAAGATCCGCAATACGTTACGGTATCTTTTGGGAAATTTAAACGGCTTTGTTCCAGAACAAGATTTGGTTGAGTATGAAGATTTGCTCGAAATTGACCGCTGGGCGCTTTGTCGTTTGGCGCAAGTCTTAGATGTTGTCCATAGCGCCTATGAGACATTTGATTTTCAAAAAGTTTATCAGACGATTTATGCGTTTTGCAATGAGGAACTCTCGGGCTTTACGCTTGACATCCTAAAAGATCGCTTGTATACTTCACAGG
>CAYNSM010000019.1:0-22860 GCA_964400065.1 uncultured Planctomycetales bacterium | reverse complement strand
CGATAAAGACAAGACAAAATTTTCGGTAAACGCATAAAGCATGCTAAAAGTCAATTCACCGTGATGATATTTTCGAAAAATCGGCTCCTTTTTGAAATACTCAAGCGTATCATGCATCCAGCCCATGTTCCACTTCATTCCAAAGCCCAGCCCGCCATGATTCGTCGGACGTGAAACCCCTCCCCATGCGGTCGACTCTTCGGCGACCATTTGCACATCGGGAAACTTCTGGTAAATGACTTCATTCATCTGTTTAATAAAACTGATCGCTTCAAGATTGTCACGCCCGCCGTAAATATTAGGAATCCACTCACCTTCCTTGCGCGAATAATCCAAATACAACATTGACGCAACCGCATCCACACGCAAGCCGTCAACATGATACTTTTCAAACCAAAACAAAGCGCTTGAAATTAAAAATTCTTTGACCTCATTGCGGCCAAAATTGTAAATATAACTTTTCCAATCCGGATGAAAACCTTTTTGCGGATCGCTATGCTCATAAAGATGCGTCCCATCAAAATACGCCAAGCCATGTCCGTCTCCCGGAAAATGCGACGGCACCCAATCTAAAAGAACTCCAATCCCTTCTTTATGAAAACAATCAATCAAATACATCAAGTCCTGAGGACTTCCGTACCGGCTCGTCGGCGCAAAATACCCCAAACACTGATAACCCCAAGAGCCATAAAAGGGATGCTCCATAATCGGCATCAGCTGAACATGAGTAAAACCCATTTTCTTAACATAATCGACAAGATAATTGGCATGTTCGCGATATGTCAGCGAGCGATTGCCTTCCTCCGGCACGCGACGCCAAGAACCCAGATGAACTTCATAAATCGAATATGGCGCCGACAAAGAGTTTTTTTCGCGACGATTTTGCATCCACTGCGCATCCTCCCACTGATAATCAATGTCCCAAACTTTCGAGGCCGTTTTGGGAGCAACTTCAGTAAAGAATGCAAATGGGTCCGCTTTATCAGCTTCAAAAGCATTATGCAAAGAAGCGACGTGATATTTGTAAATTGCGCCTTGTGAAAGCTCGGGAATAAATCCTTCCCAAATTCCAGAATTGTCCCATCGAGAGGCAAGCTTATGCGACTGCGGATTCCATCCATTAAAATCCCCAATCACCGAAACCCATTGCGCATTCGGCGCCCAAACCGCAAAATAAACCCCGTTAACTCCCTGACGCTGGATCTGATGCGCGCCTAATTTGTCATAAAGCCTAAAATGATTTCCTTCTTTAAAAAGGTAAATGTCCTCTTCGCCAAAACGTGATACGTCATGATAGATGTTCTGCATGGTTGCGACCTTGCGGGTGACGGTTGGATGGTCTTTGAGCTTAGGCATTTTGCTCCTTTGGTTAGTTGATTTATTATACATAAACCAAAGCGCTTGCCTAAACTTTTTCGTAAAATTAATTGTGCGAGAATTAAATTGGAATGCTAACCCCAAATTCGATTGTCCGACAGGGACAAGGATTAGCCCCGTACGTCTCGACGTTGTCGAGACATGCGGCCCTTCGGGCGGATTTTGTTTGGACTCGCAGGAGCGAGTCTAATACAAAATCCGGGCTAAATGATAAAGAAATTTCCGCTAGGACTAAATTTTTCCAGCTTTGAAAAATTTTTAAACGCTTCAAGAGCAAGACCTTTTTGCGGTTTACAAAAATAATATCCTTGACCGGCATCAAGACCTAACGTGCGCGCCGCTTCAAGGTCTTTTTGCGTTTCGATGCCTTCAGCTACGACGAGGATTTTATGCCGCTTACAAAATCCCACAACAAATTCGACGATGCTTCGTTTCAAATCATCTTTATATAAATCACGGATAATATATCCGTCAATTTTAACAAACTGCGGATGAATTTCTACCAACGACTCAAGACTTGAATAACCACGCCCCAAGTCATCAATAGCAAAAGAAAAACCCTGATCCTTATAGGGCTTGAGCTTTTCATAAAATAATTGAAAATCCAAAATTGCTGACATTTCTGTTATCTCCAAAACAATATTATGCGGATCGACTCGATATTTTTTTATCAGTTGCGAAACACGGCTAAAATCAACCGACTCAATAAAATAAGGATTACAGTTGAGAAACACTTTCCCGGAATAATTCTTTTTTGCAATCACCGAAAGCGCATTCGACCAAGCCAGAAGTTCCACTTCAGGATAAACTCCAAACTGCAAAGCCATTTTAAAAAACTGTTCGGGATTTTTTAAATTGCCCGTCGTAACCGGGCGCGTCAGCGTTTCAAACCCTAAGAGTTCAAATGGTTGCAGCTGATAAATCGGCTGATAGTACGAAACAATATCCCGATCATAAAGAATCCGATGAAGTTCGGTTACTGTTTTTTCATCCCCTGCCGAAAAACCATCCCGTCGACGAAATACAGCATCCATACGGGCAAACAACTCTTCATGATCACAAGGCTTTGCCAAAAAATCATCAGCCCCCAAGTAAAGACTTCGGACCCGGTCTTCACAGACTGAATAAGCGCTTAAAATAATCACAGGAATATGTTTTAATTGTTCGTCTTCTTTAAGGCGACGGCAAACTTCAAAGCCGTCAATGTCAGGCAGGATCAAATCAAGGACAACAATGTCACACCGAGGCGTGACTTTTCTAAAAACTTCCGCGCCAGAAAACGCGGTCTGGACATCATATCCGCGCGTTTCCATAAGCATCTGCAAAACACGCGACTGATGTTGTTCATCATCAACAAGAAGAACTTCTTTAGGTTGGGTCATATTGCTTTGCATACGCCTTCCCTATAATAAAATCTGATTGGAACAGTGCATCTAAAAGATCACAATCGAGTAACCATCACAAGTATAAATTCATTTGGTGAGGTTGTCGATGTCCGCTGTTGAGTATTTAAAAAAAATTATAAATTATAAAATATGCAACATGTTGATATTAGTATCTTTACATAACATTTTATTTCCCAAAGAAAGCGCTCACAATAACTCTAAGAAAATAGCAACTAAATGATCTACGTAAAACTACTTAATCCGGGTTAATTTTTAGGAACAAAAGTGCGGAAGGTCATTTCAACCCCCTGATCCGAACAAGGGACACTGCGGTTTATTTCGGTAAACTGATGCAAAACGTCAGGAAAGAACGTGTCGCATAAAAATTCCTTTTCAATGCACGTCAAATAAATCTTCTCACAGAATGGATGATTAGCGGCCTGTTGAAAGATTTGGGCTCCACCGATCACAAAAATTTCGCCAATACTGCTTTGTTTACTTTGTAAAAAGCTTAACGCCTCTTCTAAACTTCCGGCATGAAAAACACCCTCAGGCACGATCAATTGCGCTTGCCGAGAAATAACGATATTAAGCCGCCCCGACAAAGGCCGAAATGCCGGCGGAATCGATTCCCACGTCTTGCGTCCCATAATAACGGCATTTGTCTTTGCCGGAGATGTCGTTTGCGTGGTGATTTTTTTAAAATATTTTAAATCCGACGGAAAATGCCATGGCAAAAGCCCATTTTTGCCAATGCCAAATTTACTGTCAACGGCTACAATAATGCTAAATGGAATCATAAAAGAGTTTATACAGCGATTGGAAATTTAATAAAAGCATCATGTTGATAATCGACAAGCTCAATGTCTTCAAACACAAAATCTAATACTTTTTTGTTTACAAGTTTCAGATGGGGTAATGGTTTGGCGCTGCGGGTCAACTGTGTTTTAATGCCTTCGACGTGATTCAGATAAATATGCGCATCTCCCAACGTGTGAACAAAAATACCGGCTGTCAAACCACACTCGATGGCAACCATACTTTGCAAAAGCGCGTAGCTGGAAATATTAAACGGCACACCAAGTGCAACATCCGCAGAGCGCTGATACAACTGGCAATCCAGCCGTCCATTGCAAACATAAAACTGAAAAAATGTATGGCACGGCGGCAAAGCCATCCGATCGATGTCGGCCACGTTCCAAGCGCTAACAATGTGCCGGCGAGAATCGGGATTTTTTTTAATCTGCTCGATGACTTGCGTAATCTGATCAATATATTCCTTGCGGTATCCGTCATGATGCGGATCTTTGACAAATTTTTCCCACTTGCGCCACTGATAACCGTAAATCGGCCCCAAATCGCCGTCTTCTTTCGCCCACGCATTCCAAATCGGAGTAAATTCCTTTAAACCATCATTGATATTCGTCGATCCTTTAAGAAACCACAACAGTTCGCGAACAACCGCGCTAAAAAGGATTTTTTTCGTTGTCACAATCGGAAAGCCATCCCGAAGATCATACTTCGATTGCACCCCAAAAACCGACAAAGTCCCTGTCCCTGTGCGATCTTCCTTTTTTTCACCATGATCAAGGATGTGCTGACATAAATCCAAATATTGACGCATTTGTCAAACCTTTATGTGATCTGCCACATTTTATCGCGATATTCTTTAACCATTCGCTGTGTATTAAAAAAAGCACTGCGTTCGACACAATGGATCATTTTATCAATCCATTGACTCTTGGCGTTGAGATTACCAGCCCTTAAAGTTTCATAATAAAGGACCATTGCCGCCTTTAAAGTTTGGACCAAAGCTTTGGAATCCTCGTCTAAACGCAAATCGCTTTCCGTTCCGATATTCTCACCCGAATGTTGATAACCAAAAATCCAGCCGATATCATCATTCGCCGCTTCGACGACCCAGCCGTCTAAAGTCGTCATCTGGACGACCCCGTTAATGATCGCCTTCATTCCGCTTGTCCCAGAAGCTTCAAACGGCGGCAGTGGATTATTAAGCCAAACATCGACGGAATTGGTCAAAAGCTTTCCAAAAAAAGTATCATAATTTTCGAGGATCAAAACTTTGATCAGATGATTGTGGCTGTTTAAATGGTCGATGTGATCGAGAATATCGTCGATATGCGCCGCCCCGATATTATCGTTAGGATGCGCTTTGCCAGCCAAAATAATTTGTATCGGACCTATGTCATGGGCCAAATTGATGAGCGCTTGCGTGTCATGAAAAATCAAAGCTGGCCGCTTATATCCTGCGATACGCCGCGCCCAGCCTAAAGTAAAAACATCGTCACGTAATTGCCAATGGCTGACGATATCAATAAGATTTTTTTTGTTGGCCTGATGAGCCAAAAAAATGTCCCGACGAAAATTTTCATCCTTGATCAAATTCTTAACTTGAACCAAGCTTTCTGGTTCACGGCGCCAATCTCCCAGAACACTGTTATATTGATCAAATAATTTTGCAAAACTCTCCGAAACCCATGTATGCGAATGAATGCCGTTGGTGATCGCCC
This sequence comes from uncultured Planctomycetales bacterium, assembly GCA_964400065.1. Taxonomy (GTDB): domain Bacteria; phylum Omnitrophota; class Gorgyraeia; order Zapsychrales; family JANLHA01; genus JADLGJ01. The sequence goes on along the minus strand of CAYNSM010000019.1, from coordinate 17,567 downwards.
CGATCTTTTCAGCGTAGCTGGGAAATTGATAGCGCATAACTTCCCCGTGCTTTTGGGCAACGGCATTGGCCTTGCGACAATTGTTAAGCGCCATAATTGTAAAATTAATCTGATTTGAATCAGGCGTAGCTTTACCGAACTTCTCTGCAGCTTCGATATATTCCGGATTAAGAACTTTGGCCATATCACTGACATTAAACCGGTCATGTCCAGCCTCAACGGGCGTGTGACACGTAAAAACAAACTTGTTCTTAAAATCTTCCATCTGGCTCTTGTCTTTCAAAGACACGTACTGCTCGAGCAAAGCGCAAGCAGCATGGCCTTCGTTTAAATGATAACAGTCAATGCTGTAGCCAAGCTCACGCAAAGCTTTCATGCCACCAATCCCCAGCAAAGAGCGCTGAAAGATTTTCCACCAGACATTGTCACTGCGATAAAGTTGATCAGTCAACTTTTGAAAATGCGGCGGGTTTTGCGGCAAGTTCGAATCCAGAAGAATAAGTGGACACGCTGTTTTTTTGTCGTAGCTGTAAACATAATACTTCCACAGCCGCAAAGACAATGGTCCCTCTTTGGTGTCAATAACAACAATGTTTTTAAGTGGAATAAGTCCCGGATAACTTAACGGGTCCCATTTTAACTCTTCAGGAACCTGGCCATGTTTATACCAAAAGTTCTGTTTAAAATAACCTTTGTTCCACAAAATACCGATCCCGACGAAAGAAACGCCCAAATCGGCCGCACTTTTGATCGTGTCGCCTGCCAAAACGCCTAAACCGCCGCCATAAATCGGGATATCAAGCATCTTGTCGATTTGAATTTTAAAAAGATAATCGCACATCCAGTTATTCGAAAAAACATCGTGCTTAAAATATTGGTTTTGCTCGCTCATCGGACGCGTCAGATTAAACGTATTATAAATGCTGGGAGCCAACCCATATTCCATCGAAAAATACGCCACTGACTTTTGCTGTGTTGAGATTAAACGCTTCTCAGCCCCTAAAACCGGGTCCAGAGGGAAACCAAAATAGGAAACACCCGTCACATCTTGACTATACTGGCTTGAATAATTTTCTATCGACAAGGTCAAATCATCAAAACTAAAATTAGAGGACTCTTTTTTAGCGCTCAAGGTTTTCTCCCTAAAGTAAAGTTTTCAAAAGTTGGATTATTATACCAGAAAAAATTTTCAGAAATACCTTTTCAAAGAATATTACGACTTTATTAACAGCAAATCAAAACGCCAATCTACGACGGGCGAAGCCCCGGGACGATAAAACGGGTTAAACGATTCACAAAACTGATAGCTGATCTTTTCTCGATCAAGAAATCGTCTGAGTTTATCAACATCAAAAAGTTTTTGCGGCGCGCGGCAAATTTCGCGATGACTTCGCCCGAGCTTAAAATTTTTTTCGCAATAAGACAAATACTCGGCTTTGGCGCGGTCATACTCTGCCGAGCGAGTTTTGTCTGGCAATTGACCAATCAAGGCCCGTCCGCCCTTTTTTAAAGTGCGCATAACGTCCAAAACAGCGCGCTCAACAAAATCATCGTCTAAAAAGTTCAAAAAAACAAAATAGCTTAAAGCGCAATCCAAACTCTCATCTCTCATTGGCAGCTGGCCAATTTCGCCGCAAACAAAACTCTCCGACGGGCATGCTTTAAGCGCATTTGAAAGCATCGCTTGTGAAAAATCAAGGCCGACAACTTTTTTAACGCGCCCAGACAACTGTTTTAAAATCCATCCTCCAGCGCATCCTAAATCCGCGAGGGTATCACTTTTTTTAAGCTCGAGCCCGTCGACAATCGTCCGGATCATAATGTCTATTTTTTCCTGCGGCCAGACAACGCCCTCGACAACTTCCCATTTACTTAAAAGCCATTGCGAATCGACATAATCGCTTTTGGCTGTTTGCCCCCAGGACTCAAATAATTTTTTTAGATCATCGTCCATAATTTTATGCAAGATACGGATAAATAATTGAACTTCCCAAGCGCACTATTGAATCCGGCATAAAGGGGTGCGTAAAAACTTTGGTCATGATTTTTAAAATTTTCTTCTGGCTAAACTTATATCCAGGCGGCTCAAAACCCAAATGATGGATTTGCATCGCCTCTGCTCCTGTATGGTTTTTAAACAAAACAAGTCCCGTCTGCTCAAGCCCACTGGAACCTAAGTCCAAAGACTGGCACTTAAGCGCTTTTGCATATTTGATCCCTTCCCAAAATAACAAATTGTTCGGACGATACTTAAGGGCCGATAACGACGAGGTATTGAATTTATAATAGAATGTATCCCCGCAGACAAGATAAATATTGCCACCAATAAACTCGCCTACGGGAGAATACGCCCCCAGCAGCGCGCCATTGCCTTTAGCAATCATTTGGTCCCAGATCACTTCAAAAAAACGGTACGGCTGAGGAAAAATTTTATACTTGCGCTTGCGAATATTCAAATGCAGATCATAAAACTTTTTAAGCTCTTTTTTTTCGCACCGGCGGACAATCACCCCGCTTTTTTCCGACTGCTTAACCGCCGACTTAAAAGAGTCGTGAGTATTTTGCCAAATCTGGCGTAAATCCGGCCGCAAATCCAACAGATGAAAATTTTCACAACTTAAATGCTTAAATTCAGGCATCGCTCGAGGCAAAGAATCCCGCAAGTTGCGCAAAGCGATGCGATACTGCGGATACTCTGCGCGCAAAGACGAGAAAAAGCTTTTCCAATCTTCCAAACTTTCGACCTGTCCATCACAGTAATCCGAATAAGACAGCATGCAAATTTTCCATTCAAGAAAATTTTTGACTACCGAGTAAATAATATAGCTGGCCACTTTCCCGTCGCGCTCAATATATTTGACATAAATCTCCGACTGATACGTCTTTAAAATGACATTAACCCAGTCATCGCTCGCGAAAAGATTTCGCTTTAAATCAGGCAAATCAAGTTTTTTAACAGCTTCGACAAAAGGTAAAGTTTGGACCATCTTATTTTCCTATGCCCTGTTTTTGGGCTGCAACTTTAAGCATCGGGCCAACAATCTGTGACAAATCATAAACACGCAAAACCCCATAATGCTTAAGCTCTGCATTGTTTAAAAACTTAACTGAGCGCAAAAGATTTTCATTGTGTTCAAGGACAAATCGCTCAAGCAAAGCGGGACTAAAATTAGGATAAATTCTTTTTGGCGAAAAACGCGACACCAAAAACGCCAAATACCCGCGCAGCTGCGGATCAAAGCGCTCTTTGCTTTCTGTCATCGAAATATACGCCTGCGGGCAAAGAATCAAATACCGATAGCCAGATCGATAATCTCTGATCAACAATTCTAAGCTCGACGGCACCTCCCGCACATCGCCGCGATTGTTTTGATAAAGGTTTTGGACATAATTTTGGCTCGACAAGAATTTGGCTTGAGGATTTACGCTATACAAATATTCTGCACTTAAACGATAATCCGATCGGCTATTGGCCAGCAGAAATGACTTTTGGACCATCATCCCGGACATTAATAATACAACACCAATAATAACAACCCGGTAAATCCGATCACTTGAGCGTTGCCAGAATTGCGATATCGCCCAACTGACAGCCATCGCCATAAATGGCAAAACAACCCCGACGTAGCGGGCTCCTTTTTCACTGGCCAAGGTAAAGATCGCCATCTGCAGCAAAGCCAAAGCAAATGGGAAATAAAGTCGGAAATCCTTTTTAAAAACAAAACAAAGATTTACGAAAAAGAAAATCGCAAAAAGATATGTTTCCAGACGAAACAAATAATACGGATATGAAAACACATTAAACCAATGAAACTGATCTTTTGCCATATTAGCCTGATGAAATATCCATGAGAATATGACAATCGTATTTTGCCCATCATTAAAATTCCCGACGATAAAAACACAGCAAAAAAAGGCCAGAACCGTCCAAAGCCATTTGCGAAAATCCGGCCAGCGCTGCGAGGACAACGCCAAGAATATTTCACCAAAAGTTACCAAAACAGGCAGCATGATCAATCGGTAATTAGAAAAATATGCCAATCCAAAACACACGCCGCTGACAAGCGTGCGAAAACCAAATTTGGCTGGAAAAAGATAAAAATAAAAACCGGACAAAACCAAGAGCGTACTTAAAGATTCCTGCATCCCGATGCGCGAATAAAAAACATGACTCGGGAGTATCGCCAAAAGCGCTGTCGTCAACCATGCGATATGTACGCTATTAAAAAATTTCCGTGTAAAAACAAACGTCAATCCCAACGTCAAAACGCCAAGAATTGCGGCCAAAAGCCGTGAGACATACCACTGTTCCAAACCGCCAAAAAAAATGCGCGAATCGACGAGCATAAACCACAGCGTTTTTCCGCTGGCCAAACAACGGCTGACATAAGCAAAAACGGCTTTTGAGAATTCATCAAAACCCGTCAAACGATGATGCACGAGGATTTCCCCTAAAGGACGATTCCAATTAAGGTAATATCCCTCGTCATAAAAAACAAAATCGTTCTCGGTAATTTGATAGAAACGAAAAACAATGCCAATGGCGATAGCCAAAAGAACTAAAATGAAAAATATTTTTTCACGCTTCATTTTTTAATTCCAAACCCCAAATAAAACAGAGGACGCAAAATACTCCACCAACCGGAGAATGGTTTCATCTTGGTGTAGCCTTCCGTTTTAGGTGGATAAATTTTTGTGACGGCGACTTCCGTAACTTTGTACCCTAAGCGTATCGCTTTGTAAAAAAGATACGGCTCTAACTCATATTCATTAAGCCACTCTTGGTCGAGATTGATTCGCTTATCGTTTAACAAAGACAGCCTCACCGCCCGAAACCCGTTGGTGCTGTCAGTAATCCGTTTACCACTAAAAAGAGAAAAAAAGAAAGGATGGACATATTGTGTGGCAATCCGACGATAAAACGGCATCTGCCCATAACCACCGCCGGGCAAATAACGTGAACCTTGGACAAGATCCGATCCTTTTTCGATAGCATTTTTCAACTTCGAAATATCCGCAGGGTCATCTTTATCATTGCCGGAAACGAAAAAAACAGCTTCATAACCTCGCTGGCGGGCATATTCAAAAATCTTTCGCACCCCGAAACCAGCGCCCTTTTGGGTAGGATTTGTAATAACCGTAATACAGCGGCCTTGCGGGAGATTTTGTAAAGCGCCATCCGTGGAAGCATCATCAATAATGAGCAGATCATAAAGAGTATCGTCACAAAATTTTTGCATGACGCGGCGGATCTTCTGCCCTTCATTAAACGCACAAATGCCAATCAAATATTTTTTCATATCAAATCAGATTCGCTTATAGTCCCCGCTTTGACCGCCGCTTTTTTCTAAAAGCTTAATCTCCCCAATGACCATATTCTTGTCGGCCCATTTCATCATGTCGTAAATTGTAAGACACCCGACGCTGACTGCGGTCAATGCTTCCATCTCAACACCCGTCTTACCGTCGGATTTGACTTGTGCAATGACAGATATCATAGATGTTTTCTTGTCTGTTTCAAAGCGAATGTTGACTTTGTTAAGCACAAGCGGATGACAAAGCGGGATAATAGCAGGTGTCGATTTGGCCGCCATAATCGCCGCGACCTTTGCCGTTTCAAAAACATCGCCTTTTGGCGAACCGCTCGTCATGAGAATTTTAAAAGCGCTCGCACTCATTTTAATCGTCGCACTTGCCAGCGCACTTCGTGCCGTAATGCTTTTATTGCTGATATCGACCATTCCCGATGAGTCCTGTAATTTCTTTTTTGCCATAAAACCTCCTGGTCTAATCAAAAATCCTGACCGATCTGGATTTAATAATCAAATAAACAATTTGTCCGGTATGCAACTGCAGCTCCCTAAACGAACCCGGCGTAATCTCTGCCCAAAGCCGTCGATTATTGACCTGGCAACAGAGCATAACCACATCCCCTGCCAGCTCAATTTTTTCGATAACCGCCGGGAATTTGTTTCGCGCGCTAATCCCTTTGATTTGGTCAAGCGCAATAAGAATGTCTTTAGCCTTGATCCCAATTTTTAAAACTTTTGGTGTCGTGTCCTGATGAAAAGCAGTTTTTAAAAGACATCCCCCAAAATCAAGCTCGGCAATCCTTTCATCCCGCCTAAGCTTGACGACAGACAGCTCAAGGATATTTTCAAAATCCTCATCCGTCGCCGAGAGTTGCCGCTGATTGATAAAAACCTTTTCGGGGACGTCCAAAGTCAGCCGATGCCCACGCTCAAGGACAAGCACCTCATGGCATAAAAACATAAGTTCGGAAATCGAATGGCTCACATAACAAATCGGGATTTTAAATTCTTGATTAATGATTCGCAGATACGAAAGAATCTTTTGGCGAGTCATGGGGTCTATCGATGAGACTGGTTCATCCATCAAAAGAAGCTGCGGCTCATGCAAAAGCGCGCGAGCAATAGCAACTCGCTGCTTTTCGCCACCGGAGAGATTGTTGGGCATACGGCTTAACAACTTTTGAATATCAAAAATCTCAATAACGCTTGCCGAAAATGTTGCAAGACAATTTTGCCTGCGACCGTAAAAAATATTTTCTTCGACGCTCATGTGTGGAAACAAAAGCGCATCCTGCCAGACCATTCCAATACGGCGCTGTTCAAGGGGGAAAGAAATTTCTTTCTGAGAATCAAAGTAGACTTGTTCATTAACAATGATCATTCCTGACTGCGGTTCAATAAAACCAGCCAATGATTTTAAAAATGTTGTTTTGCCGCTTCCCGACGGGCCATAAATACCTATAATCCCGTTTCGCAATTCTCCGGCAACCTGCAATTTAAAATCCCCAACCTCTGTATTAATCTTAAAGCGCGCAAACATTACTTTTCTCCCTGCCCTTGTTTACGGCGATGGCAATGATTGCTTAGCGCCAAACCGGCATATGCAAAAATCACAGCAAAAATGATCAAAGGCCAAGCACTGCTTTCGTGACCAGTGTAAACTTTTGAAAAAATTGCCAAAGGGATTGTCTGTGTTCTGCCGGGGATGTTTCCGGCGAGAATAATGGTTGCTCCAAATTCCCCGATACTGCGCGCAAAAACAAGAAAAAATCCCGTAACAATCCCACCTTGGGCTAAAGGAAGCGTAATGGTCATAAACGCTTTCCACGAATCAGCACCCAGACTACGGGCCACCATTTCAAAACGCTCGTCAACATTTAAAAAGGCTTGCCGCATCGACTCAATCATAAACGGCGAACCGACGACAAACGATGCCAAAAGCGCCCCTTTCCAATTAAGAACAAAGCTCACGTGCAAGAATTCAAACAACCATTTTCCTATCAAAGCATTGTGACCAAAAATAAGAAGAAGAAAATACCCCGTTAGTACCGGCGGAAGAACAAGCGGCAGGTAAAGAATTGTCTGAAGAATGACCTTGCCTTTAAAATTATTTCTGGCAAAAACCCATCCCCAAAAAATACCCCACGGGACACTAAAAAGAGCGCTCAAAAGCCCGCACGCTAAAGAAAGCCCAACAGAAAACCAAAAATCAGAATTTAAAAGACTGGAAGCCATATTTTTCAAATATCATCTTGCATTGCGAAGTTTGTAAAAAAGATAAAAAGTTTTTCGCGGCATTTAGATTCGCCGTGCCTTTTACCAGAGCCGCCGTATAAACAATCGGATCATACAACTGCATCGGGACCCGATAAAGCATTTTGACTTTAGAAGAATTTTTAGCATCCGACAAATAAATAATCGCGTATTTGGCATTGCCGCTAACGACAAGCGCAAGAGCAGCACGCACATCGAGTGTCGGGACAATAAAATCCTTAAATTTCTGATCCAAGCCCGCTTTTGCTAACGCCTGCATCGCATAAACCCCGGCCGGCGCAGTTTGCGGATCAGCGATCGCGATCTGATCATTGGCCCCAAAAGAAAGGTCATAGAGACTGTCTATATTTTCCTCATTGTTTAAATCGCCGACGACGACTAAATTATTTCGCAAAAAGCTGACAGATGTTTTAGGTTCAATGATTTTTTTGGCCAATAATTTTTCGCTATTGAGCTTATCTGCGGCAAGAAAAAGATCGCATGGGGCACCGTTTTCGATCTGGACACGCAGCGCCGATGAGCCGCCAAAATTAAAATCCACATCCTGTTTGTATTCTTTTTTAAACTCGACAGCGACTTCTTTAAGCGCATCCGTCAAACTGGCGGCGGCAAACACCATCAAAGGTTCTGCTGCCCTCACAGGGAAAGGATTTAAAAAAATACTTGCGACTAAAGCAAGACCTACGCCAAAGCGATTCATGACTATTCTTCCATTTTTTTTATAAATTGCTTACTACGCTCAAGTTTTTTGCGGGAGATTAACTTTTTTGTCGCAAGCATCCGCTGTTTACCTTTAAGACTTCGCACCCGCTTTTGACGACGCAACTTTTCTTTTTGGGCTAGCTCTCTGCGAGCAAGATCCTTTTGTTTTTGCTCAATTTTAGCCAAGAGCAGTGTCCACGCTTCCAACCGATTGGCTTTCTGCGTACGTTGTCCGTGGGATTTGACACTTAACCCCGTCGGCAAATGGACAAGCGAAACGGCTGTTTCGACCTTATTAACATTCTGCCCACCTTTGCCAGGCGAACAAATAAATTTCTCAACAAAGTCTTTTTGCACGACGCCCAACTGGCGCATCAGAGCAAAAAGCTTAGAATAGTGTTGTTGTGAAGAAAACATAGTTCGTCTTAGCGGGTGGCGCGAAGGGGGTCCCCTGCCGCCCGCAGTTCTCGAGGACGGCAGGGTCCGCAGCGACAGGACCCGCGTACTCAAAAGTTAATATCGTACTCCACTCGTTGATAAAGTACCGCCGCCCATTCTTTGCCGCGCAAAACTTTTATTTTCTTTAAAGGCAGCGCCCGAAACGATTTCTGCAATCGCGCCAAATTCTTTAAAGAAATTCCGGAAACCGCCAAATATTTCTGCGGCAAAACCAAGCCTACAAGCTTATTTCCAAAATTGACCAGATCGTCCGTCACCAGATTTGCAGCGACAAAATCATAACGCTTTGCGTGTTTCCATCTCTCTACATCCGCGCAGAGCAATCGCACATTTTTGACATGATTAGCGGCAAGGTTAGTCTTGGCAACCGCAATACTTTGCCGGTCAATATCAATGGCGGTAAGTTTTTTTGCCCCGCAAAATTTGGCGATCACAACCAAAATTCCGCTGCCGGTTCCTACGTCAAGAAAAGAAGAAAATTGACCTCGCAAGCTTTCAATTAACTGCGCCATAAAACGCGTTGTTTCATGCAAGCCGGTCCCAAAAGCCAAATTAGTGTCGATAAAAACAGGAAATTTATTTCTCTTTTTATATTTTGTGGCACTCCAGCGGGGAACCACATCGATATTAGGCGTTAAAGCAAAAGGTTTAATCCCTTTTTTCCAGCGCTCTTGCCAATCGGCTTTTTTTAAAACTTTCAGAGAAAGATAAACGCCCTTAAGCCTTAAAGATTTGACTTTCTCAAATAATGCTTTTGCACTTTTCGAAGTCCGCGCAAAAAGAACGATTTCCCGACGGCCAGATTTAGTTTGTTCAACAATATCCTGCGGGTCAATGCCTGACGAAACTAAAGTCGCATAAAGCAGTTCTTCTGCAAAAACGCTGTTAGCTGATACACTGCACGTGATTTGCCAAACATTATCAAGGGAAGTATTCAGGTTCATTACAAACGCTCGATCTTATAGATGTGCTTTTCTCCATGCTCATAAAGCAGCGTTAAAGAAAAACGATTATTTTCTGCAATACGTGCAAGGTCGGTTATGTTGGCCTCCCGAACAATACAAAATGTCACCGGTTGGGTAAGCAAAAAGTCACGAACCTTAGTATCATTGTCCAAAAATGCAATGGCATGCGGACTAAAAAACTGTTTGCCGTTAATGTCAATGACAGCGACGGGACGATCCGTATAATAACGCACTCCACGGACATAAAATTTACTGGTTAAAATCGTAGAACCGCTTTGATCAAATTTCTTAAGTGCGACTGAAACTTCTTTACAGGAAACAAACGGCTCTGCAAAAGAGATAGCAAACGAAGCAGATAAAATTATTGCTGGGGTCATCCCCGAAACAGCAAGAACAACGGTACCCCAATTTTTACGCGCTAAATTAAAAACAATTATTGCAGCAATGCCTACAGTTAACACAGAAAAAACAAAAATTGCGGTATAAGGCGGGCTGTATTGCTTAAACTTTATAGCTGCCCCAAAAACGACAATCAGAATGCAAAACATGATCGCAACTAAAATATAGGCACTGCGCTTAAATCCAACGAAAATTTGCGATGAAACGCCCGTCGACATAACTTTATCTAAATAGCACGCCAAAAGAATTATGACCGCCGGGAATATCGGTAATATATAGCTAGCCAGCTTTGAATGCGCCGGCTGAACAAAAGCAAAAATCCCGATTATCCAGCAAACCAAAAATAAAAATGGCTGAAAGTCTGGGCCCTTCTCTTTTAATTTTTTGACAAACATACTCACAGCCGAAAACAAAAACACTGTCCACGGCATAACGCCGCCAATAATTGTTAAAAGATAAAAATACCAGGTGTTAGATTTTTGATGTTCGGCTTCCAAAATCCGCCGGATATGAACATTCTGAAAATACTCGTGCAAAAACGCAGAGCCAAAACGCTTATACATCAAAATGTGCCACGGCAATGCAATAGCTAACAACAAAAGAAAACCCCAAAGTGTGCTTAGCGTTTTGAGAAAACCTAAATCTTTTCGCAATAGTAGAAAGAGCAAAATCGTCCCCGCCGGAAAACAAAAGCCCAACAGCCCTTTGGTCAAAATCGCAATGCCCGAAAAAATAAAGCTAAAAAGGACTCCCCAATTTTTGTATTGGCGATTTTTATACCCCCAATAAAATGCGCCAATTGACAGTGTCACCCACACCGAAAAGATCATGTCGGTCAGAACCGCACGCGACAAACCCAGATGAATAAAACTGCTCATAAGTACCAGCCCCGCCAAAAATGACAGACGCTTGTTTTTAAACATCACCCATGAAATTGCGTAAATGACGGGCACGGCAAGCATGCCAAACAAGGCTGGAGCAAATCTTCCTGCAAAGGCCGTCAACCCAAAAACCTTAATTGAAATCATAAAAAGCCAATAGGCAAAAATCGGCTTTTCAAACTGCGGAGCGTCAAAAATATAAGGCGTGTCCCAGCTGTTTTTGGCAATCATTTCCTTGGCGCTTTGAATATAAAAAACCTCGTCGGGATGCGTCAGACTTAAAGCACCGTTGCCAAACATGAGAAAAAGGTAGCTTAAAAAAATAAGGATGCCAATAAGCTGGCTGTGAGTATAAGAGTTGATTTCTTTAAAGCGCATAGAGTGCCCTATTGGCCAATGAAGATTGTTGATATTCTACCCAAATCATCTTGATTTTAGGAATATTTTTCAAATAAAAAAGATTCTAACCCTTAAGGCCAGAATCTTTTTTATCCCCTCTTAAATCGCTTATTTACTTCGTTTGCGCGGCGGTGTTGGCTAAATTCATCAAGAACGGAACGCTCGCCGGAGTCGCTGGCTGTACGTCAAGAATAACTGGCGACAAGCCGTCGATTTTAAGATCTTTTAAGTCCTGATCCGAAACCGGCAAAACAACGCCGTTACCGTCGCGCTTAATCTTTAGATCCATTCTCTCAGCGCTTAAGTCGATACCACCGACTTTTCTTATTTGGTTGTCATTAAGCTGAGCAAGACTTTCCATACCCTCTTGCGTAGCCAGTGCAGAAAACTCAGGATTTGCATAGGCGTATTCCTGAATAGCTGTTTTGAACTCATCAGCCGTTCTAGCCGAAGCTAAACTTTCAGCAAAATTCTGATCTTTTTTAGCCGCATTCGAAGCTAACGCAATTGTTCTTGTCAAAGCCACTGGGTTAATATTGTTACTGTTATTAGCAATTTTCCCAAAGTAGGTCACCAAAGGATGATCCGCAGGGATAGCAGGGATATTTGTCTTAGCATCAACTGTAACCCCTGAGACAGATGCAAGAATATTTTGCACCGGAGTTATACTTGAAGACGCGTTAGTCGAACGGGCTGAAGCCAAAACTACACTGCGAATAGATTTATTTTCCAATAAATTAGCCAACCCCGGGGCTATATTTCTAGCCGATTTTATGATTTGAGCCGGAGCGCCTTTGGAATCAATTTGAAAAGCTTGGCTAACCAAAACCTTTATTGTTTCACGGCTGATTTCCTTACTCCCCAAAGAATCTGCAACCTGTTTTATTTTTTCTGGTGGCAACACGAGAGAAGCGGCATAAATATCTCCGGCCATTCTTTCAAGACTTGCTTCAGCACGATACGCGGGAGACTGAGTTTTGTTGCTAACTGTGACGGAACCCAAAGCGATCTGAACTTGCTCGTTGTTGGCAAGTTCATTTAGCTTTTGAGCTAACTCTGAATTTGACTGTGCTATCTGCGATGTAAGCGAAACATTTTTATCGAGGGATACCACAGATCGCATAGCGATAACTTCACGTACTACCTCTGGGACATTAGTAACTCCAGCCTTCCCCAAAGCACCGGACAAAATCTCTTCACTAACATCTGGACTTGCGAAAGCGGTTAGAGCGCTGACTTTACGGTCAAATGTAGCTGCAAAAGGTTCTGTTTGATTTAAAACAAAAATTGTCTGTGGTCCAGACAACCCAGCAGCACTTAATTTTTGAGTAAGTTCTCTGGTACTCAAAGGCTTACCCTGTGATTCTCTAACAACGGTTTGAAATCCGGTTAATGCGGTTTGCTTCTCTTCGCTACTTAAAGCTTTAACATCAGGCGTTGATTTTGAATCGACCTGTCTGGCAGCTATGTCTGCAATTTCCTCTTTAGATACAGTGGATATAACAGAAATAGCGCGGGTAAGTTGCGAAACTGGCACAGCAGAAGGCTGAGTTACCGCTTGGGTAAGGGCAACAATCGCTGCTGTCGGGCTATTATTAGAGGAGGTCGTGCCAGTGTTAATTTTGTCAGTAACATTTTTAGCTGTTGCTACAGCCGCACTGGCAACACGAACGCTAGCAACAGAGTACCGAGAATTTTCAAAACTTACTGGTATACCGGCAACCCCAGAGGAATTCTGTCCATCAGCAAACGCGGTGACACTTCTACTAAACGCTAATGCACTCTGCGTAGCCGCAGGTGTCGGGGCAGAAAAAGCTTGCCCTGCCAACGTTGCCGATTGTTGGTAAGTGATTTTGTTTCCTAAACCAGCAAAAGTCGCCCCGCCCGAAAAATATTTGCGTTGGACGATCTTTTGGGTCGAAAGGTCAAAGTCTTGCTTAATAATGTTGTACGCCCCAGTCTTAAGCGCGGCGGTGTATTTTTCAAAAATCTTATCGCCCGAATCCATATCCTCGGCGTTAACGCCAGCGACTTTGTTTTGGTCGGCATAAAGCCGGCCTAAAAGACTTTCCTTCAAACGCTTTTTGTACCATGCCGCTAAAATCGCTGAATTATAAATCTGTCGGACGGTTGCAAAATTTTCGCCAGCATTAACTTCTTTTTCAATCTCAGGCAACACCACTTCTTTAATAATCTGTGAGGAGAAACCGTTAATGTCCTGCGCTTTGTCACTGCCGATCTTGTCGGTCCCGATTTCTTTGTTGTCCAAATTCTTTTTGATGGCTACATAATCCTGATCCAAATAGACCTTCAAATGACTGTCCGCAATAAAAGCGCTGCCGTCTTTTTCGAGAACAACCGCCTGATCCGGAACAATCCAAACTTTGCTAAACGTATTGATCGGAACTTTGGTCGTCCCATAAAGCTCTTGCGCCTTGGCATAGGCGAGCGTCCAAAACTTTTTGCCGGTTTCGGTGTTGGGATTAGTAAGCGAAGCTGTAACTTGTTTAAGGTAATAATCCTCGATTAAAAGATCTTTTCCCAGTTCAGTGACGCCTAAAACCCTCGGAACCATCGAATCTTGCTCATAGGGGGAGAGATTGACCCACAAATCGTTTTCGGGAATAGTCAAAGCGGCCAGGAAATATTTGACCAGCTTCTGCGTTTCATCCTCAAAAGCTTGGGGCTCTAAATTAGAATCGCCTTTGTCGATAATAAAGTCAAAAAGAAACGGGTCATTGGGATTGACCGTAACAGCTCTGATAATGGCCGGCGCAAAAGGCTTGCTGATCGGCTTGATCTGTGATGGCTTGGGGAGTTTTAAATCAACTTCTTGAGCGAAAGCCGGCGATATGAGATTAAAAATAAAAGCAACGATTAAAAGCAAATGAAAAACTTTAGCGGATGGGGTACGGGCTCGCATATCTTCTCCTATGGTTGGATTAGAAAACTATATAAAAAATACTATATAGACAGAGCAAAAGCAAAATTGAATCCCCCCGCTTCGCGACCCCCTTTATTTCAAAGGGGATTTGGGGGATTTCCTAACACCTTTTACTTGAATGCAATCAGCGACGGTGCATAATCTTTGGGCTGTTCGTAACCTAAAAGGTTAAACAAGGTCACAGCCACATTCGCCAAACCGCGCTCTTTAAGATCTGCAATTTCGTATTCCCCTTGATAGCCGCTATCAACGATAATAAACGGTACCGGATTAAGTGAATGCGCTGTACTAACAATGCGCTTGCCATTCTTGACGGTAAACATTTCATCCGCATTGCCGTGATCAGCCAAAATCACACAAATGCCTTTCAACTCTTTGATGACAGCAAGCAATTTGGCAAGACCTTGATCAACAGCCTCAACCGAAGCGATGACCGCCGGCACAATACCCGTGTGGCCGACCATGTCCCCATTAGGATAATTTAACCGTCCAAATTTATATTGCCCAGACTTTAAAAGTTCAATGGTTGTATCGGTAATCTCGTCAGCCTTCATGCGTGGAGCTTGGTCAAAACGGATTTTGTCGGAGGGAATTTCGATATATTTTTCAATCTCTTCGCAGACATAGCCGGAATTATTTCCGTTCCAAAAATACGTCACGTGCCCAAATTTTTGCGTTTCAGAAATCGCAAAAGATTTAATGCCCAGCGCGCAGACATACTGGCTCATCGGCCGGTCAATAGCTGGAGGATTGACTAAAAAATTTTTTGGAATTTGAAGATCCCCGTCGTACTGCATCATGCCGGCAAACAAAACGTCCGGACGACGCACACGGTCAAACTTATCAAACTCAACTTCCGCAAAAGCCCGCGACAGTTCAATGGCGCGATCCCCGCGAAAATTAAACAACACCACCGAATCCCCGTCGTTAATCGTGCCAATCGGCTTGCCGTTTTGGGCAACAACGAAAGAGGGCAAATACTGGTCTGTGATTTTAGGGTCTTCCCGATAATAAGTTTCGACCGCTTCTTTTGCCGACGGAAAAGGCCGACCAACACCTAAAACGTGCGCATCCCAGCCGCGTTTGACTATGGTCCAGTCGGCATTGTAACGATCCATGGTCGTCACCATACGTCCGCCGCCTGAGGCAATTGCATAATCAAAACCTTTTGCGTTAAGTTCTTTCAAGAGACTTTCAGTCTTTTCCAAATAAAGTGGCGCAGACTTTTCATAAACATCACGCCCGTCGAGCAAAACGTGCAAACGTACCCGTTTAACAGAGTCTTTAGCACATCTTTCAAGCATCGCTAAAAGATGATCGATATGGGAATGGACATTGCCGTCGGACAAAAGGCCGATAAAGTGAAAAGTGTGGTTATCTTTTTTGGCATTTTCGGCAAGCTGTTTCCAAAGCGGCGTTTGAAAAATAGCCCCGTTTTTAATCACGTCATTGACAAGGCTTGCCCCTTGCGCAAAAACACGGCCTGCGCCCAACGCATTGTGGCCAACCTCGCTATTGCCCATATCCTCGTCGGTGGGCATACCCACTGCCTTGCCGTGAGCTTTGAGGGTTGTGTAAAGCTTGCTTTTAAACAGTTCATCAAGACAAGGTTTCTTCGCCAAAAAAACACCGTCGCTGTCATCTTGTTTTCCTAAACCCACCCCGTCCATAATGACTAAGACCAGTGGCCCCGGACGGCCCGAAAAGTTTGACAATTTTTTTAATTTTTCAACTGACATGGAATTTCCTTTGTAGATAAATAGAAAGACAAAAGCTTTACACGTTGAGCACAGATTTCTTTCATGAAGAAGCCGTGTTCAAACAAAATGATTGAAAGAAAAAAAGAGCAGTATTATAGATACGACTTGGCGCGGCGCTTTGGCGCGACAGCCGGCTTTGCAGCTTGAGCTTCTTTATATTTGGGAGCAGCTTGCGACTTATTTTCTTTGCCGGCTAACTCTGGCATATTGTAGGCAATCCAAGCTTTTGAAAATTTCTTAAACCAATCGGCCTTGGCCTGTTCAAACCCAATGTCATGCCCGGCTTTTTCGCTTTCAATCCACAAATGGCGATTGATTTCGTCGATGATCCGTTGGTCTTTGAGCAATTTTTCTAAATCCTCTTTGTTCGTCGCAGCCATATGCCCCCCTTGATTAATAGTGAGAAACTTTTGTAAAAGAGCTAACATGATGCATTGTACTTCTCTATATATAGCTTGTCAAAATTCTTTTTAGCAAAAACGGCTTGCTGCTTGCAGTTACATTGATAGGGGCTCCCATCGAATAGCCAAAAACCTCCCATTTCATACTTGCGATTCTCAAATTCTTGAACAACAAATGGGTCTAAAGAATCGTCGCCTTTTTTTGTTGCACCAGTACCACTATCAATGGCTTTTTGAGCACCTTCTAGGTTTTGTTTTTTAGAAGAATCTTCCAACATACCACCGCCTGTATTAACCCAACTAAATGTCTTTACAACTTTTTCTTTCCCAGTAACGGGGTCTTTTTCAATAATAGCAACAAAACTGTGCGACCAAATATTATTCGTCGGCGTGGAAGTGTCCATTTTATTTTTTATATAATAAGTCGCTAACCCAAAAGGATCAATCCCATTAATAGGATTATTTAATGTGTATTGATAAAGATTCATGCTGTCGTAATACCCAACGGATCTCTTTGCATAAAGCGCCCGATCGCTGGTGAATATGCTCTTGCCCTGGAGTGATACAATCCGCTCTCTTCGTCGTACTCTCTTCCGGTAAAGCGGTAACGGTTATTGATTGTAGACGTGGTTAACGACGGAGCTCCGAATGGATCGTAGGTATAGTTCTCGACGATAGAACCTGAGTCATCGGTGATTTCGGTGACAGAACCTAAGCCGTCGTAGTGGTAATAATAAGTATTAGCTCCTGCTTGCATTGCTAAAATCTCATCAACCTTGTCTCCGTGAATGTATTCCCGCAGTAGCGTACCAGCACTTGAGTAATCGGCAATGATGTCATCGCCGTCGTAGACGAAGAATGTCGATGTGCTATTGACGGTCTTTTTAACTCTTCTGCCTAAAGCATCGTAGGCGTATGTGGCATCATTCGCTGTTCCCGTCGTGTCAAACGAGACCAGTCTGTTCTCCGCGTCATATCCAAACGTGCTTGTCCCATCGGAAGTGATGTTGCCGTTTGTGCTATTGGTATAGTTCGTTCCACCAACCGCGGTATATTGATTACGTGTATTAT
>CAYNSM010000018.1:0-24944 GCA_964400065.1 uncultured Planctomycetales bacterium | reverse complement strand
AGCGAATGAAAATCAAAACAAAATTTATGCTGACTATTACGGCAATATTAATCATTGAGTCCATCGCTGTCATCGGCTGGATTGCCTACTCTTCATATCAAAGTACCGTCCGCCAATCGACTATAGCGGTCGGGACTTTATCAAACTCGGTCAAAGAAACGATGTACGGGTTTATGAACGAAGGCCAACAGGAAGCCCTCGACAAATATATCGAAAAAGTCCGCCAATTAAAATCCGTCGAAGAAGTCCGCATCGCGCGTTCTGCGCTCTTAGAGTCGGAAATCGGAGTCAAAGAAGACAAAAAGATAAAAAATAGCACCGATAAGCAAGTTATTGAAACCGGCAAACCGATCACTAAAGAAGTTAATATCAAGGGCGTCAGTTCCATCCGTCAGGTTTTACCGATTGTGACCGAAAAATCCTGTATTGCCTGCCACAGCTCTGCAAAAGAAGGCGACATCTTAGGGGCAACCAGCATCATGATTTCTTATCAGTCAAGCATTGATGAAATGAAAGGGACCGTGGCCAAAACCGGTCTGATCCAGATTCTTGTAATCCTTTTAGTCAGCGGGACCATTTTTCTGATGTTTGACAAATTGATCTTAAAACCTATTGCAAAAATGAGCGCATTCTCTGACGAGCTTAGCAAGGGCAATTTAAATATCCAAATCGACATTGACACTCACGACGAATTAGGATCCTTAGCTTCAAAATTTAATTCCTTTATTAAAAAGATCGAGCAGATCATTGTTCAAATTCGCAGTGGTGCCGAAGAACTTCTGACCGCCTCAACCGAAGTCTCCAACAGCTCGCAGATGATTTCCGACGGAGCTCAGCAGCAATCTGCCAGTTTTGAAGAGTTGGCAAGTTCAGTCCAGACTAACGCCCAACACGCCTCGCAAGCCAATGAAATGGCGCAAACAACCGCCAAAGAAGCCGATAGCGCCGGTCAAGGGATGGAACATACCATCGAAGCGATGAACGAAATTGAAAAAAGCTCTCGGCAAGTTACCGATGCCGTTTCTCTTATTACAGACATTGCTGATCAAACGAATCTTCTGGCTCTTAACGCGGCCATTGAAGCTGCACGCGCCGGTGAACACGGAAAAGGATTTGCCGTCGTTGCCGATGAAGTGCGCAAACTAGCCGAACGAAGTGCCGCTTCCGCAAAAGAAATCGCCGAACTTATCGGGCAGAGCACCAAACAGGTCAACGATGGCGTCACCCTATCCAAAAAAGCCGGACAAAGCCTCAAGGACATCGTTACCAACGTCGGAAAAGTTGCCGAACAGTTGCAATCGATTTCAACCGCAACGCAGGAACAGGCTTCCACGATGGAAGAAAACACTTCTATCACCGAAACTAACGCGTCAGCAGCCGAGCAATTGGCCGCATCTGCGCAAAAGATGTCCGAACAAGCCCAAGTGCTTCAAAGCTTGGTCGAACAATTTAAGGTCCAAAAATCCGGTTAGTAAAAAGAAATTTAAACTGGCGGGATTTTGATTTTACAAAATTAATGCGAGCAAATTTTGCTGCGGTCGGTTTGAAAACCGTCTGTGGCACTAATAAACTTTCCGCGGGAATTTAAGAATTCGATAATCTCATCAGCGCTCATATCTTGGGCGCTGCACGTGTGATACCGTGCGTCTTTGCCAAACTTTTCGTGCAAAGTTTGCCTTAGGCTTTGCTTTGTAAAAGTCTTTCCCAAAGAGAGCATCAGCTCCATAACTTCGTGCCCGTGAATAGATTCTGCCATCCGATTCTCCTTATAAATTTCTAGTAAATGTTTATCAGCTATTGCCCGCCTACGCTACATCCTTACCGCGTGGCCGGTTTCTAACAATAAGTTGTTTAAAAAAATGTCCTTTGCTGGTTCTAGTGTGGGAATAAAGACATCCGCCAGATAACGATCGTATTTTTCACGACGGCTGCTGCGCACAATAATCCGATCAGACTGCTTAATATACGACAAAACAAAATTTCTGGCCGCCACCCCTTCTGGGGTGTCAAGCTCGGGACAATCAATGTCGCGCAAACGCAATGTTTCAATGCGTTCAAAATTAAAGCCCTGATCAAACCGCACCTTGAGTGTATCCCCGTCGATCACGTTTTCAACAATAGCCTCGTAAGTAAAAAGAATGCTGTCGCCAACGCCCGAAACTTTTGTAAAACGATAGCCGCCATCCTTAGGATACGAGGTCACAATGTCCCCGAGCTCAAATTGTGCGGCCGTCTTAGCGGACAACTTTTGAAGATTACGAAATCCCAAATCCAGCCGCAAACCGCTATCTTCTTCTGTGACATTGACATCAGGACGACGAATAATTTTGTAATGATACAATTCTCCGCGCAGAGCAACTAAAGGAGCATCAGGGCTATTTTCTTTGGAAACCTTAAGAATTCGATCCTCAGACTTGGACTTTTCTGATGCAATGCGCAAAGCCAACTGCTCTGCCGACCAAGCGTTGCTTTCTGCAGCCTTTTCAAAACGCAGACGAGACTTCTCGTCGGGAATCGTAATTAATTTTTTGTAATGTGTCCACGTGAATTTTCGCCGGGCGGCGGAATTTGGCAGCTTTGGGTAAGCTTTTACAAACTGAACACACCGCTGCAAAAGACTGACTTCAAGACTTAAGTCTTGAGCCAACTGTTTAACAATTTCGCCCCCGTACTGCGGCTTAGAATGTTTTAAAATATGTTTGCAAATATGTTCTCCCGTCTTCCAATAAGTACGCACCTTTTCTTCTTCGATGCGCCTTTGGCCTTCTAGAAGCGCGCTGCGCACTTGGGAAAGAAGAATATCGTAGGGAGTTCTAACTTTCTGCAAATTCTTTGTCGGCATAAATATTTAAGCACAATCGCGTTAATTCGCGTTTGTAAAATAATTAATGCATTTGTAGGGGCGTATTGCAATACGCCCCTGCGGACCAATTAGAGGACACATTGATTAATTTGTGTCCGCTCGGCACCCGGTAACGATTCCCCAATAGATCCCTGCTTTCGCAGGGATGACACTGCCTTTTTTTCGTAGCGATGACACTGCCTCTTTTGTCATTCCCGCGGAAATTTTGTCATTCCCGCGAAAGCGGGAATCCACTTTCAAAATTGCCCCTTCATCTAACCCAGTCTTTAAAAAAGAGAGGGAAATATTTAGGTTATTGGGCGTGTCTGGTGTCTTCGATTCCGTTAATTCTACATTTGTAAAATAATTAATGCATTTGTAGGGGCGTATTGCAATACTCCCCTGCGCACCGATTTCCCAAATTATATTCGCAAAAAACAAATTACGATAAAGTTTTCACAAAAAAACCCCGGCTAATCCGTAAAAACACGGACTAACCGGGGAAAAGTTTACTGCTTTAGCGGCTATCGCCCTTGCGTTTAGAAAAACAATCCTTGCAATACACCGGACGGTCTTCGCGCGGCTTGAAAGGAACGTCGCACTCTTGTTTACAATCAGCGCAAACGGCCTTGTGCATTTCGCGCGGCCCACGGTCATATCCACCTTGAAAAGCCATGTGATTCTCCTGTTTTGGTTTATGCGCCTCTCTATTAAGGCGCATTGTAAAAATTTTTATCTTTCACGTTTATTGGCAAAAAACGGTTTCTTTTTTCCTGCAAAACTGCCTCTGTCCTTGTTGCCGTAAGGCTTTTCCGACGAGCGATTGCCGGATTCGTAACTTCGCTCCCTTGGCGGACCACTGCGCTCTGGACGGCTATCCGAACGCCCAGCGTAACGCGAAGATCCGTAAGAAGAACTCGACGACCTAAAGGGAGGCTTTGAAAATGTCCGTTCTTTATTAAAAGAAGGCTTTTCCTTCGATTGGCTAATCAAAATATCGACTTTTCGTTCCAAAAAAGTCAATTGCTCCTGCAATTTCTTGAGTAAAAAAACAACATCTTTTTGCGATCCCGACGAGGCCTCTTGATCGCCATCGGCTGCGTGTTCGTTCATACTTTTTCCTTTCGTTAAGAGAAGGTGCCATCATACAGCGCCAAGAGATTAAAAGCAACAATCATTTCTGCCCCCCCTTACTGTCCGACCAAATTCAAAGCCTTGTCTTGAGCCTGCATTTTTTGATCAATCACGGAACAAATCGTGCGAACTTCCGTATCTGATTTTTTTAACGCAAGCGCCTTTTGGCAATCGTGCGAAGCCTCATCGAGCAAATTCATTTGCAAATAACACACCGCACGATTCTTGTAAGCTTCAAAATGATCCGGCCTTAAAAGAATCACAACGTTAAAATCTTCCAACGCTTTCTCAATTTCTCCAAGCTTCAAAAAAAGCGCTCCCCGGTTGATATAGCCCAAAACATAATGAGGCTCACCTAAAATCGCCTGAGTATAATCAGCCAACGCTGCCGAACTATCGCCCTTTTTTTCAAAAAGCAAACCCCGATTATTATATGCGCCGCTGTAATTGGGTTTGACTTCTATGGCCTTAGAATAAGCTTTAATAGCAGAGGAAATGTCGCCTAAATTTTCATAAACCATCCCTAAATTTTTGTAAGCTTTTTCGTATTGAGGATTAAGCGCAATCGACTGCTTGTAATCCGCAAGGGCAAAATCCCATTCTCGCCGGCCCTCATAAATCCGCCCGCGATTGTTAAAAGCCAAATAAGAATTCGGGGAATGTTTGATCGTATAATTCCAAAGAACAAGCGAGTTTTTCCAAATGCCAACTTGATAAAAAGTTTTGACCATTAAAAACAGCGCGATTCCCAAAAGTGCAGTGCAAACAACAGCTTTTCCGGCGAAGGATGAAAAAAATTTTGTCGCCCGCCATCTTTGAACACCAAAGCCAGCCCACAAACAAAATCCGACACTCGGCAAATACATATATCGATCAGCCACCATTTGCATCACGCGGCCATAATCGAAATTCAAAATAAAGAAAATGGATAAAAAATACCACAAAAACGCTAAACGCAAAAAACGATTGGGCCATTTGAAGAATGCAAAAAGACTTAAACCCACAAGCCCAACCGACCCAGCATACTCAAAACGAAAAACATTGATTGGCAAAGACGGCAAATAATGAGGGACACAAAGAATCGGCCAAAAGAATTTTTTCAAATAAAATGCCGTCGTCCAAAACCGCAGCAAAAATCCGGGTCCGGGATTTTGTCCGACAATCCCGACGTTGATCGAAAACGTCATCCAAGCTATTGGGATAATAAAAAGGCAGAAAGGAATCTTGTTTAACCAATCTCCTTTTTTAACTGAACCTCTACAAAACCAATCACAAACAAGCAAAATCAAAGGAAGACTCAAAGCCATCGGCTTGGCTAAAATACTTAAAAACCCCATCACAATCGAAAGACTGTAATCCCTCCATTTCCCGGATTTTAAAAAACGCAAATACCATAAAACCGCGCCCAGATAAAACGCACTATAAAGAACGTCCTTGCGCTCAGTCACCCACGCAACTGACTCGACATGCATCGGATGAAGCGCAAAAATAAAAGCCGCCACGGCCGCACCTAAAGTCTGTAATCCTAAGACTGTTCCAAGGCGGAAAACCAAAAAAACAAGAAGCAAATGCAAAAGAATATTGTTCAAGTGATAAAAAAAAGGATTTTTCCCGACGATCTGATATTCCAAGGCAAATGAAAATGTCGTCAAGGGAATATACGTGCGCTGAACCGTGGAGCTAAAAATGCGTTTGATGTTTTGAGGCGACAAAGACCGCACTTGCGGATTTTCGCTGACATGGGCCGCATCGTCTAAATTGACAAATTCATGATACATCGCCGGAGAATAAATCAGGAAGGTCAAAGCAAGAATCAGGCCAATAAAAATATTCTTCATAAACTTTGCTTAAACTTTCCCAGCCGCAAGTTTTTCTTTAATCTCCTCTGCATTGACTGCAGACGAAAAAAAGAAACCTTGCCCAGCATCGCAGCCGTTTTTAATTAAAAAATCCAGCTGTGCGATTGTCTCGATTCCCTCGCCGGTCACAAAATAACCAAGACTGTGGGCCATCACAATAATCGCTTTGGCAATCGCCGCTTTTTGGGGATTCTCAATAATGTCATGCGTAAAACTACGGTCAATTTTAAGTTCATCAATCGGAAAAAGTTTCAAGCTGTTTAACGAAGAGTACCCAATCCCAAAATCGTCGATCGAAACTTTAATCCCCATGGCGCGAAACTCATTTAAAATCTCTACACTCAAAGACACATCGCGCACGGCAATGGATTCTGTAATTTCGACGGTAAGCATATTCCCGGCAACGCCATTTTCTTTTAAAATACTTTTGATCGTCGGGACAAGATCTTTTTGTTCAAACTGCTTGGCAGAAAAATTAACAGCAACCGGAACAACGTTCTTAACGTGTTGACGCCACGATTGGATCTGACAACAAACCGTTTCAACGACCCAATTACCAATCGGCGAAATCAAGCCCGTTTCTTCAGCTAAGGCAATAAATTCAGCGGGCGTAATAAAACCCAACCGCGGATGGTTCCAGCGAATCAGCGCCTCCAAGCGCACAATTTCTTTTGTCGCCAAAAAAACAACCGGCTGATAATAAACCGTAAATTCTTTATTTTCCAAAGCATTGCGTAGCTCTGTTTCCATTTGCAGGGAAGCCATCGTATGCTTGTGCATCGACGCATCAAAAACCTGATAACGGGCTTTGCCCAAAGATTTGGCACGGTACATCGCCGTATCCGTATCGCGCAAATAGTCTGCCGGCGACACACTTGCCGGATCACTCATCGAAATCCCGATACTTGCTGAAATATAAATTTCCTGCCCGTTAATCAAAAACAAAGAATTAAGTTCATTTAAAATCCGATCTGCCAATTCGGTAGCTTGCGCATCCTCGCGGATCTCATCCATCAGAATAATAAATTCATCTCCACCTAAACGGGCGACGGTATCCATCGTGCGCAAGCACGCCTGCAAACGATGGCTAATAGCAATCAAAAGCTCATCGCCCTTAGCGTGACCCAAACTGTCATTGATATTTTTAAAGCGGTCAAGGTCAATAAACAAAACAGCGAACTTATGTTCCGGATGACGGCGATTGCGTTCAATCAAACGCTCCAGACGATCCAAAAGAAGAGCACGATTAGGCAACCCCGTTAGCACATCATGAAACGCCTCATAGACTAAGCGTTGCTCGGATTTGCGCAAGCTGTCAATCATCTCATTAAAGCTTTGACTCAAATGTCCGATTTCATCGTCGGAAAGAATTTCTGTTTTTGTCGTTAAATCGCCCAAAGAAACCTGTTGCGTTGTTTGAACCAAACGCTTGATCGGCTGAGTAATATTATGCGACACAAAAAAAGCACTGATCATAATGATTGCCAAAATCAGAAGTGAAATCCAAACCGTATGAATAAGCGTGCTTTGCAACTGTTTGACAAATAAAGAACGAGGAATACTCATTTTTAGAAAAAATAATTCCGCTGACCCTTTTGTGATTTTCATGCCGTGCGAAAAAGAATACCACGTCGGCTCTTCGTGCTGATTATGCTTTTGCTCGGTCAAAAAATCCGCCGCACTGCTTTCTCCAAAAAGCATCCCCTTATGATCAGCCCGATAAACCGAGGCAATCGCCAAACCGCGAAACCGCATCGTCGAAAGATAACGAAAATACGGTGTTAAGTCACAATGAAAAATAACCGCTCCGCCAAAACCCCACCCTTGCGGATCACGTTTAGAAGCCCCGACTAAAAACGTTATTTTATTATCCGATTCAAACGGCCCTTCAAAAAGGATTAGCCCTTCGGGCACATTTTCGAGCCTTTTAAACAACAAATACAGGCGATGATAAAATTCTGTAGGCGGGTGATCCGATAGCGACGTGTACTGGCCAGAGCTTTGATTGCCTTGAGCGATGATGCTCTCTTTAGCGTCTCTATTAATAAACCGAGCCGAGAGATATTTTGTGCCGATACTTTTCGTAAAATGCAAAAAGAATTTTTGTGCGTTTTCTTGCGAAAGGTCTGCCGAACTGTTTGCAGAAGTCAAAAAATTGTCGAGAATCGGGGTCGTGGTAATAAGTTCTAAATCATTGTTGATCGTCTGTGTGTAGGATTCGTCAAAATATCCGATAGCCTTGGTAAATGAATTGGCGACCTGCCCTTTAATGTCTTTTTCCACCCACGCGCGCGAAAGTTCATACTGGCTAAGCGCCGAACAAAAAACCGCCAGCATCCCAACCGCCAAAAAGGCAATAAAAAGTTTTTTAAATACCGTCAGTTTCATCGCACTGTTTATGGAACCTACCTGCCGTTTTTGTCCCGCCACGGATAACGATAATCGCGGGAGGTTTGAGAAGCCCCTTCAAAATCAATAAATCCTTTTTCAATATCCATTGCCGCCAAACGCACACGCACCTTAAGCCCCACACTCATAAAGGCCTCGCCGCGAACGACGCGCCCCTCGACGGGTGGATGGAATAAACGCACATAGGTTCCCTTAGGCGAAGAACCGGTCACAATCCCTTCAAAAACCTCGCCGATGCGTCCACGCAGTAACACACAAGCCGCAACTTTGCGCATAAACCGTTCGACTTTTTTAGCGGCATGATCGCGTTCTGTACACTTAAAGGCGATGCTTTCTAATTCGCCCTTGCCGTAAGGCGAACGTTCTTTAGCCAAAACGGCTTTCAAAAGCCGCTGAATAACAATATCGACATACCTGCGATTAGGGGCCGTCGAATGCGTGTAATCATGCACGGCAAGTCCAAAATGGCCGTAAGCGATACCGCCCGGCTCGGCCATCACGTATTCGCCAGAACCCAAAAGTTTGATAATCGTCAAAGATAAATCAGGAAAGCGGTCAATATCAGCCTTTCGACGTCGGACCAAAAACTCAGCCAGCGCGCTAGCGTCGGGCTCAATGGGCAACTGTTCATTAAACGATGCGGCAATTTCGCGAATTTGCGGCCAGCGCTCTGGCGTTCGCACAACACGATGAATATGGGCCCGCCCGTTTTTGGTCAAAAACGCAACCATACTCCCATTGGCGGCAACCATAAAATTTTCAATCAAATACCGTGCACGATTTTTTTGGACAAGAATCAAATCCTTAACGTTCCCGTTTTCCATGACGGTGCGAGGCTCGATGGTTTCCAGCTCGAGTGCTCCACGCTGCATCCTAAAATCATGCAGGAGTGCTGTCGCCTGGTCCTGCAAACGCAATTGCTCTTCTAATCCTTCGACTAAACGCACCGATTCAGGCAAATTGCCGTCGCCCGAAAGCCATTGACCGACTTCTTCATAAACCAACTTCGCTTTATTGTGGACAACGGCACGAAAAATTTCACCCGGCCGGACATCTCCGTCGCGCAAAACAAAAAATTCGGTCACAACCGCCAAACGATCTTCGTGAGGATTTAGCGAAGAAATATCCGTACATAATCTCTCGGGAAGCATCGGAAAAATTTCAACACCTGTATAGACGCTAGCACCGTTGCCTGCGGCATGCTCATCGGTTAGGCTGCCTTTATTGACATAATAATCCACATCGGCAATCGCTACCCAAACGCGAATTTCGCGATTTGGCGCACGCTGGCAAAACTCAATCTGGTCAAGATCGCGCGAATCGACATTGTCAATCGAAGACCACAAAACATCGCGCAAATCACGCACCGTCGAGTCATTTTGATTTCGTTCATATTTTATGAACGTTTGTGTTTCGCGTAAAACAGCGGGTGAAAAGTTAACAGCAAACCCATAATTGGTCATAACTTGATGGGCAATAGCACTAAGGTCTAAAGGATATTCAGAGGGCATCAGATTTTATTTTAGAGACAGTTATTTTGCGCCACAACTTTTTCCCACTCCCACGCCGAAGAAATCATCTTTTCTAAACCGCGTTTGGGAGTCCAGCCTAAAATCCTTTTGGCTTTTCGAAAGTCAGCAACAAGTTTTGCGGCATCTCCAGCCCGTCGGGCCGAAATTTTTATGGAAAAATCTTTTTGGGTCACACGTTTAACGACGTCAATCACCTGTTTGACAGAAAAACCTTTTTGGCATCCTAAGTTAAAAACTTGATTGCGGGCCTTTGTTTCCAAATTTTCCAAAGCCAAAAAATGCGCGTCACACAAATCATCGACATGAATATAATCACGGATGCACGTGCCATCAGCTGTCGGATAATCATCGCCAAAAATCTGCAAAACTTTTCGCTTGCCCAGCGCGGTTTCAAGAACCAAGGGAATTAAATGCGTCTCAGGTTCATGGCTTTCGCCAATCCCGCCTTTTTCATAAGCTCCGGCAACATTAAAGTATCGAAAAATAACATACGAAAAATCCCTGTGCGCAGATGCTGTATCGCGCAAAATTTTTTCACAAATCAATTTTGTCTGACCATAGGGATTTGCCGGATCAAGCGCTGCATCTTCGGGGATCGGAACTTTTTTAGGCGCAGCATAAACAGCCGCCGTCGATGAAAAAATAATTTTGTTAACGGACGCTTGCCGCATTTCTTTAATCAAATTGATAAAAGAAAGCACATTGTTGTCATAATACTTGAGCGGATCTTTGACCGATTCGGGCACAACGATCGATGAAGCAAAATGCATGACTTTATCGATCCGAAACTTTTTAAAAACCTTACGAATATCCTCACTATTTCTTAAGTCTCCCTTAACAAATGGCACCTTCGGCGGGACAAAATGACGAAAACCACTGCTTAAATTGTCAAAAACAACCGGCACGATTTTTTTCGCTAAAAGATTGCGCAGCATGTGAGAGCCGATATACCCGGCCCCACCGACGAGCAAGACACAAGAATTTTTCAAACTGGCTTTAGGCATAAAAATATTCTTAAAGAGAAAATTAAAGAGGAAGGAAACTAGAACAATTCAAAAATTTACTGAGACATCTGTTGATGCATTTGTAAATTTTCTTTTAATTCTGCAAGAAGATGCTCGCGGCGCTCTGGGCTGGCAACGACAAAATTAAACTTTTCGCGGACCGTCCGTGCATTGCCGGCACTAAACTTGCTAAAAAAAAGCGCAGAGGTTAAATGACGATTTAAAAGCGGGATGCCTTGCTCGATGCCCGAAATCTCATCTTCGTCATTCTTTGGTAAACGGTCTCTTTGGATGATATTTTCCATGGATCATTCTCCGGAATAATTTATTTTATAAACATATTGCTTGCCAAGAACGGTATTAAAAAATCTATGCGGCTTTAGAAACCTACTGCGAACCTTATAAATAAACTAACATAAGTCAATTCAATTGTATAGCTTACAGAATAAAATTTTTACAAATTATTTTTTATTTAAATTACTCTAGGCTAAAAATCTCGACATAAAATTTATGAGAGAAAGAGTTTTTCTCCATCTTATCCAAAATAATAATTTCATGAGGCAAAATTACACCGTGAACGTTTTTATAATTACCGTATTGGACAACACCTCTGTAAGATTTTGCCGGATCACGCAGCGCAAATTCAATAAAATCAATATAAAATGTCTTGGAATTGACCCAGACGATATACTGATCTTCGTCTGCTTGTTCAAACGAATCCCCATTGCTGACAAAAACCAGAAAATAACTTAAACGCCCCTGTTTCTCTTGCCCCAAATACACAATATTTTTGTAACAAAGAATGGTTTGCGGCCAAAGAAAATAATTTCGAACCGGCGACAAATACCATTTTATTTTTTGCGAAGTTTTTTGTACTCGAATACCTTTTTTTACAAGATACGTTTCGCCTCGTGCAACTCCAAAAATATTACCAGACTGCGATCCCGTCAGAAGCTTTGCAACAGCATCATCATTGACCAAATTGAAAGCAAATTGGATCTGTTGGTTAGCTTGGGGAATCGGGGTAGAGGAACGCAAAGACTGCGACTGCCAAAGATCTCTGGCTATGACTTTCATCCATTTAAATTGCGCCCAACGATTATCGGGATCACGTTTTTGTATCGAACTCAAAAGAATAACCCGCCCCTGCTGCAAATCTTCCTCCCGAGGAGAAAAATCTTTAGGAGCCAAACTCACTGTGGAACAACCAACCAAGAAAAAAACATTCAAAATCAAAACACAAAATCTAAAAATTCTTATCCTTAAAATCAATGTCATAACTACTTCCTCAAAAATTTCGGCCGGTCAAATTCCTGTATTCTTTTTGCGCAACCGGATTTTTAGGGTCGATTTGCAAAGCATGGGCCAAAGCATCAAGCACATGAACTTTCATGTATAAATCACGATAAACAAATGCCTGCGTAATATAAACACTGACTTTCCCCTCTGCGTTTAAACGGGGCAGGGCCTTGTCATAATACGCAATGGCTTTTTCTAGGCACCATCGGCGAGACTTGGGTGGCAACTTTTCATTTTCTACCCGCATCAAATACGCCCCTGCCATATTAGCATAATCAATGGCCCGTATCCCGCCGTCGAAATAACGCTCCATGATATTGCGATCCGGAAAAGTAAAAAAGAACAACGGCAAAAACAAAAACGCCCCAGCCGCCAAAGGACGATAAAATTTTCTATTTAACATTTCCCAAAACCAAAACAGGCTATAACTTGCCGCAATGACATAAAAAGGGAGAAAAGCAACGCGGTAACGGCTTTGAATATGAAAAATAAAAACAAACGCGGTCAAAGCAAAAATAAAAGCATAGAGAATGCCGATATTTTGATATTTCCTAAAAACCAAAAACACGCCCAAAAGTGCCAAAGGCGATATCAAGACAAAGTTAAAAACCGCAATTTTTAAAACCACCGACTGCTCTTTAAAAAGGTCATAACTTAAGTTCGCCGGAATTTCAAAACCGTTAAAAAGCATTTTAAACTTGCGGCCAAAAAGGCTTTTATACTCAGAGGGATATTTACACATTTCGCGCCAAAGGACTTTAATCGTCGGGACAATGCGCCCTTGCGTTTGCGCGGTTAACTTTTCTTGTGTCGGCGTATAGGTCAACCCGATCCCCGGCGAATCATAACTATTGCCTAACCAAAAAAGGGTCGGACCAGAAGTTTCGGTCACGGCCTTAAAACCGCAAATATAATTTCGGACCGTCAAAGGGGCGATGACAAGCATCATGCCAGCTAAAACAAAGAGAAATGCCCTAAATCTTTTTTCCCAACTGCCCGCAGAGAACAGAACATACCCCAACACAAAGACCGGCAAAACACCAGCCCGCAAAATAAGCGATAGCGCCGTCGACATTCCGGCAAAAAAATAATTTTTATTTTTCCCTTTGCCAAGGGCCAGAAGAAAAAAATAAAACGCTGTCAGATTCGTGTAAGCAATGACACTTTCGCGCAAAAGCGCACATTCGTAATAAATAAACGGCGAATACAAAGCCGCAACAAAGGCGGTCAATAATCCCAAATTTTTATTTTGAAACAGCAACACCGCGCATCGATAAAACAGATAGACGGCCAAGACCCCATATAGAATCTGAAAAATAAAAACAATGTTCATGTCGCTGCCAAAAACACTAAAGAGTGCAGCGATCAAATACGAATATACCGGAGAATGGCCCGGATGCTCTGTTCCCAGCCAATTGTGACGCAGAAGGTCCTCTGCCATGGTTAAATAATTATACTGATCAAAAACCTTGTCGTGAACGACCATGACCGGCATCGGATTTTTTTGCAGTTCCCAAAGAAAAGCAAAGCGCAACCCCGCCGCTAAAACAAGAATAGCCATCAAGGCGATTTTCACAAAGGGGCGCTCTTGTCTATCCGATGAAATGGCAGGAAAAAAATTGTGCAACATATAAGCTTCTAGTTTTTGCGTATTTCTTCAAGAAAATCCGCAAAGAGTTTTTCAATCAAAGGCATGGCACTCATCAGCCGATGATCACTTGCAACAAGCGCCAAACGCGTTTTGTGCTCTTTGGCGTAGCGAAAGATATCATCCGCAGAAATCAACTCATCCTCCCAGCCGTGAACAATTTGAATAACACCGGCCACAGGAGCTGGATTTTGCATTTCATAATCTTCTCTAAAAAAAGCCGGAGCCAGCAAAAAAAGACCAGCAGGCTTTAAAACTTGAGAAGCTACCGTTGAAACATACCCGCCCATGCTCGATCCGACCAAGACTAAGTGCTTCTGCGCAGAAGGCTTAAGACTTAAAAGCTTTTCAATGCGGTCCTCAGGATTTAACATTCCCGCATAATCCGGACTCTCGACGTGAAAGCCTTTGAGCTTTGCAATTTCGGCTAAGCGCGTTATCTTTTCTCCCCATGGCCCGCTTTCCTTGCCATGCGCAAAATAAATGACATTGTCATTCATTTTAAGTCCTTTCTCAGGTTAACATCCCGTTGACCATTATATGCATTAAGCTGGCAAACAAATGACACAATCGCATTTAAATCTATTTTAAAAGATCAGCTTGCTTGGTTTTCCTTTTCCTGTCAATCAGTATTTGCATAACACAGGCAATCACCAAAATAAATACCGGGGCAATCGGCAAAGCAAATCGCGCAACTGTAGCAAATAACGCATAGAGAGTGACATGACAAATGATCAAATAAACTGAAAATAATAAACCCGTGGGGAAATTGTCTTGAGGACTTTCTTCTTGCCATAAACAAACCTTATGCCGCAAAAGATAAATACCTGCAAAGATTATCGCAAACAAAGATATCGCACCTACAAAAAAACGCAAACTTTTGGCAAAAAATAAATTATCAAAAACTCCGTCAAGCCAGTCTGGATACACAACAAATCCTATACGCGTCGATTCCCAAAAAAACATATGCACCCAGTCTAAACTAATCAAGAGAATATACTGAAACGGGTTTTGCAAAATTTTATCAACGATCAATTTTCTAAATTGACGATCGTGCTCTTCCCGCGGAAACTTGCCAATAACTTCATAATTCTTCTGGGCCGCCAAATGATCAGAAGTTGCCACATCCCAAAAATGACAAGATTTTCTATCAAACAAAAATGCGCAATCGTCTTCTTCAAACAAATTATACGCAACTCCCGTTAAAAATTTACGGGCCGTTAAAGACTCTTGCCGTCGCGCCGTATTGCCATACAACGCCCACGCGCCACGATCGGTTAGAACAAACAGACCATTATATTTTTTGTTAACCGCCTTATAGCTGCCGATACAAAGACCAAAAACTGTCGCAGACGCAAATAAAAATACCGCAACATTACAAAAAACACGTCTATTTTTAACAGAAACGGCTTTCGCACCCAAAGCAAAAAACACAAACAAAAATAGCGGGAAAATTATTTCATATATCCCTTTGGTTAAAGTAATCACAACAAAAACAAAACCTAAAGCCAAACCATGCAAGAAACTTGAGCTTGCTGATTGTTTTTGCAAACATACCCATGACCGCATACTTACAAGAATAATTCCTAAAATCGATACATACGTCACGATTTCCGAATAAATGCTCAACCCCGAATTAACAAAAGCCGGAGATATTCCCAAATAAAGAATCGCAAAAATCCTAATTTCTGTAGCAATTTTGCATTTAAATAAAAAAACAGCAAATAATAAAATGGCCGCGAACAACAGAAGGATTTGTATAAACTTAAGAAACGGCTGATAGGACGACCCTTCCCCCGCAATTTGCATACACAAAGAAACAAGAAACGGGTAAATCGGCTCGCGGTTAGGCCCGCTGATAAAATACGCCTTCCATCCTTTTTGTTGGATCATAATGCCAAGATCCTCATACCCTTTGGCATCATGCACCAAAATCGGCTGAGTCACAAAAGCTAAATACATCCAATAGAGAAATATTCCGACGATAACAATCAGAGTAAGAAGGCTGTTTCCAGAACCACGCAGAAAAAAGTTGCGTTGCATAAGGCAAATTTACTTTGGCTTTTTCGTCTTTTCATATAAATGAGCAATAAAATAAAATGGCAAATGATACGTGATCATCCATTCTAACTGCCAAAAAGCCCAGGACTCTAAATAAAAATCCGAATAACTCAAAAGGCTGGACATATCCGTAAAAAGCGTTTGTGTTTGTGCGGCACCGACTAATAATCCGATAGGAATCTGCACCCCCAGGGTAATAAGCATATAAAGGATTTTTGCCTTCCACCCTTTGAGCAATAACCATCCAGCAAAAGTCATAATCAGAGAACAGACAACCAAAGGCAAGGGTGAGGCGTCAAACATTCCCGCCTGAAATAAGAAATCCCAAGGCTGATCATTAAAAAGAATAAAGTACGTGCCGACCGAAATTCCAATATACGCGATCGCCCGAAACCAATGTTTAAAATCGATCAAAAGCCGCGCCGCAAAAATATTCAAAAGCGCAAACGCTAGACTAATCATAACGGCAACACGCCGGTCCAAACTGGGAGCCAGCAAATACAAGCATCCGCTCGTCCCGATCATCAATAAAATATTTTCGCGTCCAAATACCTTATACTTCATTGTTCTCTCCATAAATTCCAACGTTTCCATTTATCAGGACTAATCAATGTTGCGTTGCTTTATTTTGCCCAGTAAAAGTTTTTTTATCAGCGGATCAACCGGCTTATCTCCGACCCAAATTGAAAAAAAAGCCCGCCCAAAATCAGCGCCCGGAACAATACCTTTGACCACACCGTTGACTTCAATGACCGTCCCCTTAGCCGGAACATAACTGACCTGTATCCGGTCCATTTTTCTGACGCTCGGATAATAGGAATTTAACATATCAATACGCGGGGACAATTTTTCAAATTCTTTTTCAGAAACATTCAAGCGAATGCCTTTGGTCGTTGCCCGTTGCAATTCAATCTCCGGAATATTTTGCAAATAAATAATTTCAAGACTTTTGGGGATATCCTTAAGCGTGTCCTTAGCATCTGTTTCTTTTTTCAAATAAAGCGCGGCAGCCGCAACGCGTATCGACAAGAATTTTTTTAATCCTGCCCCGCGCAAAGACAACTCTATGGACCCACGTTTAAAAGTATCGTTAAATTCCAAATTACTCAGTTTATAAGCATCGGAACTGGGCAATATCAAAAGTGAAAAAAGAAAGAACAATAAAATAATTGTTCGCAGCCTAACCATAAAACGTCCGTCCTTTTAACCAGCTTCCCTTAAATCTTTAAAAAATTTAAAAATTCGTCTATCTTGAGAACCGCAATAATATTTGAATATTGATCCGTCCAAAGACGGGTATGCGAAAAGGCTTTTGCGCCTTTTTGATCCCACTGCAACTGCAAAATCAACTTTTCAAAACGACGGTCACTCCATGTCACGGCAACCCAATCGGAATGCAATTCATAAAAATTAAGCTCGCCCGTCGATTTATAACAAAAATGCGCATTTAAAGCACTGGCACTCTCTGCGGCGATGAGTCCCGCATTAAGATAACGATTCGTCACATGAAACAATATCACCCCGTTTTCGGAAAGATGCTCGCGGCATTTTGCCAGCATTTCCTTCGTCAAAAGATGAGACGGAATCGAATCCCCGCTAAAAGCATCAATGATCAAAATGTCATACTTGGCATTCGTATTTTTATCCAAAGCCAGCCGCGCGTCACCCAAAAAATAAGAAATTTTAGCCGGCGAATTTTTTATGAAAGTAAAAAACCGATTTGCAATTCTATACACTTCGGGGTCCAATTCATAAAAATCAATTTTCTGCCCGGGGCCTCCATAAGCTGCCAAAGTCCCTGCGCCCAATCCGACAATGCCAATGTGATCGCGAGCAAAACTTTCATCCTTCAAAACGTCCGCCACCGGCGAGTGCGCTCCATAATAACTCGTCGGCTGCATAGCCAAAGCGGAATCTAAATTTTGCATCCCGTGGAGCGTTGTCCCGTGCATAAAAACCCTTGCCCCACCATAATCAAAAATTTTACAAATCCCATAATAATTTCTTTTTTTATACAAATACGTTTTTCCTCCCCAAAGAACTTCCAAGGACGCTGTAAGCATAAACAGCAAAATCATCGTCAAGGCAAACGCATTTTTAACGCCGTTTAATTGATTAAACAAAATCAGCACAAGCGCAATAATCAAAAAAACTCCGAATAAACTGTCCTTAATAAATGCCAAAGGCCACAAAAACAGCGAGACAATCAAGACAGCCATACTTATCAATGCGACGCTGCTTTTTCCATGACCCTTGCCAGAGGCAACGACCGTTAAAGCGATGATCAAAAGACCTAAAACAAATTCTAAAATAGAATTTGCAACCAGCGGCATAAGCCATGTTGTGACCATCCCGCCGACAAACCCGCCAAAAGAAATCAAAAAGTAAAACAAAGTCAAATTTCGGTTTTCCGTCGGACGGCTCTCTGCTAATTGATTTTGGCAGTACATACAAAAAATAAACAGCAAAAAAAACAATCCCGTCATTTTAAACGCAATGGGAAAAACACTACGCTCTTGAAACAAATAAAACAATACCCCTAAACCGACAAACAAATGAATATATTTAACAATCCAAGCCGGGCACCAAGGGACTCTTTTAAAATTTAATACAAATGCCAGCAAATAAATCCCAAGCGGAATAATCCACAACAGCGGAAACGGAGCAATCGCCATTGTCAAAATATTTGTGACCGCTAAAAACATCATGACCCCCGCCGCACTTAAAAGAACCCAACGAAAAACTTCTTGATGTCTAAGACTCAAAACTTTTTCATCGACTTTTAAATCTGCAGCCTTCAACTTAATAGCAAAACACATCAAAATGCTTAAACCAATAACAAAAAAATACGCCCCTTTCCAGATCAGTAACTGTATCGACTGGTCAAAAAAGAATTCAAAAACAAACGGATACGTTAAAAGTGCGGCAAACGAACCAAAGTTCGACCACGCATAAAGCGAGTAGGGATTGTTTTGCTCAGGCAACTCTGATTGAGCAAGCCAAACTTGGGCGACAATACTTACCGTCGATAAAACAAAGAAAACCGGCCCAATCGTCAATAGAAGTTGACCAAAAACATCAGCCGCCAAAAAGATTTTATCATTTGCCGCGTGGACGATAAAATCTCTTCCCGGAAAAAATAAAAGCGCACTTAGCATAAGTCCCAGATGCACGAGCCGATAATGCACCATTCGCATGCGACTTAAGAGAACGTGAGAAAACCCGTATCCGACCAGCAGCGCCGCCTGAAAAAAAACCATGCACGCGCCCCAAACCATATAACTTCCACCGTATTGGGGCAGAAGGATTTTTGCGGCAATCAATTCAATTTGGAAAAGCAAAAAAGCAGAAAGGAAAACAAGAAGATTAAGGAGAGCGATTTTTATCATGAAAAAGAATTGGGAAAAAAGTTAGCCAATAGCCAGCAAAGCTGCCATCAAGCCGATGCCTAGAATAATACAAAAAAATTGCCCTAAAGCCGCGCGAATACTGACCTCATGCCCGTGATGCAGTTCTGGAATAAGATCGGAACCGGCAATATACAAAAACCCGCCGGCTGTAATAGGCAAAAGATAAACCGTAAAAGCAGCGACGTGCGTTCCAATCAAAAGCACAATCAACGCACCTGCAAAAGCGGCTAACGCACTTAAGAAATTTAATAACAAAGCCCGGCGCACCGAGACGCCGCCATGAACAAGAATACCAAACTGGCCGATTTCCTGCGGAATCTCATGCAGAATAACAGCAATCGTCGTCGTAATCCCAATCGGCACACTCATTAAAAAACTCGCGGCAATCAGCATTCCATCAATCATGTTATGAAAGCTGTCGCCTACAATGTTAAGCGCCACAACCGGATGGGTATGCTCCTGAGAGGCTGGAATATGACAATGCTGCCAGCGCAAAAATTTCTCGAGAATAAAAAAAATCAAAATGCCGCCTAAAATACAAAAGGACGCAATAGGCGCCGGCGTGATTTTTTCAAAAGACTCGGGGATCAAATGAATCAGCGCATCGCCGAACAGCCCGCCGACGGCAAAACTCACAAGATACAACAGTATTTTTTTTAAAATGTCATTGCTTAAAGAAAGCGTAAAAACACCGACGAGTGAAATCAAGCTTACAACTGTGACGCTCAAAAAAATATAAATCCAAATATTCATAACCTATCCTTATTAAACCGCTGTACAAACTTTGTTTACCGCCTTAGGAAGTTTTTTTTAGGCTCAATTGTTTGGCGCCTCAATGCTTTCCATTTTCTTTGGTCGTCAGCGTCGAAAGATAATCACGTAAGGCATTGATTTCATCCGGTGTGCCAACCAAAGGCGGCATATACTTGCGATACGGTGAATCGTCTTTATTCTCATGTAATATTTTTAAAAAATTCCCGATCCCTTCTTTGTCACGGTCAGCTAACAATCTTTTCATCGAACGATAAACATCTTTCGTGTGACAGGCTTTGCATTGGCCGCGAAACATCGCCTCCCCGCGGGCCAAATTCGCATCGCCGCTAGTACCAATCCACTGCGTTTTTGTCAAATAGCCTTCCCGATTAAAACGTTCCACTTCACTTTTGCGCACACCGTTAGAGTACATATGCCCGACGACAATATACGGCTTTCGCAACATTTCACGCACATACTCTGAAGAAAACGTCGCACAAAATGCCAAAAGAATAATGACCTTGGCATGCTTGCTATTAAAATCCGCTGGCGCGCGCAGAGCAAAAAAATAAACAACCCCGACAACCGTCAGCGATGTCACAATAACAACAAGCACCGTACGGGTCACGGCTGTAAACATTCCCGGAGCCATCGTGCTAATTCCCAGCTCAAGCAAACTGCGCTGCGATGGAGCAAGCTGACTAACAAACCACACCAAAAAAACCGGCATCACAATAAATAACGGCATGACCCATTTTGCACTCCATCTGACCATTTGCGCCTTAAGCTCCGACTGCTGATTATCAATACGACTGCAAGTAACCAGCGCCCAAACCCCCGCCAAGGAACAACACACCGCAGAGCGTAAAAACAAACTCGGCCAATACGTTGCATTAAAAAACGCCGCCCAAAATTCGCTGGCTTCTTTTCCTGTCCCAGCCACAGCTAACCATGCCGCCCCCGGCGTCAATTTGAAAGTCAAAATCCCGTTAATAATAATTAGAGTAAACACCGAAGATATCGCATAAAATAACCCGACTTTCAAATGCAGTTTTTCATCAATCCGGTCCCACGAATAATAATAAACCAGCGCGGTTGTCAATTCGACCATAAAAACAACCCATTCCATCGCCCAACCAAAAACAAAATTATGAATAAGCGTGCTCGTCGCCTCAGGGGCCGCCAAACTAATCGAAAACCAAATCCCGACACCTGACACCGTTCCAAAAACACTCGTTAAGATCACAAAAAAACGTGAATGCGCCTTAACAACTTTTAACCAATCTCGCCGGCCTTCTTTTAATGCTTTGCGTTCTGCCAAATACAAATACAATCCGCCGCCGACAGCAAATTGCGAAATCATCACGTGAAAAATAGCAATTAGGCCAATGACCCAACCGCTGCCAATATGCGGCACATCCCAAAATGGATAATTCATTACTAATCTCCTTTTATCCCAAATCTTAAATATGTCTTACAAAGCCGCGTAGCCCCAAATCGTTAAAACAACCACGGTACCCAACATAAATAACCCAAAATATGTTGCATGCTTGGCTCTTTGGCCAGATTTTGTATTTGAGTCATACAGCGGGACTAAAAACCATAAGAAAAGGCCCAGTGTAAAAACAAGAATCCCCAATCCTTCGCCTAACATGCCCGGAAACCAATTCCCAAAAACTTTTAAAATCTGAAAAGGACTCATAAAATACCATTCAGGATGTATACCCTTAGGCGCGGCTTTGAGCGGATCAGCTATTTCCCCAAGTTCCCAAGGGAACATCGCCGCCAACAAGGTCAAAACATTTAAAACGATCAGCCACACGCCTAAATCCTGCATAATAAAATTCGGAAAAAACGGAATACTCTTTCGTTCTTTTAAAGGCAAAGCCTCTACCGACGGGGGAACGGCATTGCCGTGCTTTTGCACCAGCCACAGATGAAACATCAAAACCGGAATAAACAAAGCCGGCAAAACCACAACATGCAAAGCAAAAAATCTTTGCACCGTAAATTCCGAAACTTCCGGACCACCGCGCACCAGATCTCCAATCACAGGGCCAATAAAAGGAATGGACGTCGGAATTTCAAGGCCTACCTTAGTCGCAAAATACGCCAATTCATTCATCGGCAAAAGATAACCGCTAAATCCAAAAACCGTCGTCAACAACAAAAGAATGATCCCGCTCCACCATCCAAACTCTCTGGGAGCACGATACGCTTTCATAAAATACGCTGAAAACATATGCACACAAATCGCCGCAACCATCAAATTAGCCGCCCACGAATGGATCGAACGGATCAGCCAGCCAAAATTTGTATCAAAAGTAATCTGACGCACCGACTCAAAAGCGTCCGGGCCGGGCCGATAATAAATCAACAACAAAACGCCTGTCAGAGCTTGCACCAAAAAAAGAAATAGCGAAATCCCGCCCCAGTAATACCAAAACGAATGTTTATGCACCGGAACCGTTTTATGTTTGGCAAATTCGATGATTTCGGATAACCCTAAACGTTCATCAACCCACATCCACACTGCGTTTGACTTTTTTGTCATACCCTCTCCAAATATATTTACGTTCTCGAAACCAAAACTCCGTCGTCAACAACTTTCGCGACATATTGCTTAAGCGGCTTAGGCGGTGGCCCACTAATATTTTTTCCGGTTTGCGCATCGTATTCCCCGCCATGACAGTTGCAATGAATCGCATTGCGCGCAGATTGATACTCAACCGTGCAGCCTAAATGAGTACAGACAGCATCCAAGGCAACCCAGCTGTCATCCTTATGATGAATAAGCATGGCCGGACGAGATCCAAATTTAAACATCATGGCACTGCCTAAGGGCAGTTTATGCGCATCTTTTAAGTTAACCTCCTTGATTGCAGCCAAACCTTGTGCGCGTTCCGCAGGAGAAGTCAAATACCGATACACCGGATACCCGACGGCAGCAGCATAGCAGGCGCCGACCCCCATAAAAACAAACCGCAAAAAATCCCGACGCGTCATCAAATCTTTATCTTCACTCACGGCAATTCTCCTTCTGCAATCGGCTTAGCCCGCATCATAACCGAGATCAGCCATACAAGCGAAACAAGTCCTAATCCAAATGTTACAAAAAATAAAATGAGGACTGACCAATTTGTGTAAACCGGCAGCTGCCAGACATCATACCCTTTGCTCAATA
Source organism: uncultured Planctomycetales bacterium (assembly GCA_964400065.1). Lineage (GTDB taxonomy): Bacteria > Omnitrophota > Gorgyraeia > Zapsychrales > JANLHA01 > JADLGJ01. The sequence goes on along the minus strand of CAYNSM010000018.1, from coordinate 1,809 downwards.
ACGTCAAATCCCTAATCCCGTCGCGCAAAATCGTCCAAACAGTAACCGACAAAAAGACCAAGCCCGCAGCAGAATACCCGGCCGTATAGGAACACGGTTTTCTTATAAAAACTCCGACAGAAAAGATTAAAATCACACCCGCTAAAACATACCAAACCATCGGCAAAACATGATATAAAGCATTCCCGGCAAGACTATGTTTTACAACCTCAGGCTGATTTTGCAAAATAAAATAAAACTGGCTGGCTTCCAACACAATGCCTAATGCCGCCAGACGCGCACCCAAACTGACCAAATATTCATTCAAAGGCGGCTCAACGGTTTTTCGACCACCGATCCACACCATCCAAAGCCCGCAGACGCTCAAAGCGCCAGTCATCATAAACATCCAGCGCGGCGTCAAAGTCGGATCATACGGCGGCCAAAAAGCGCCTATCGCCGAGAGTGAATACATTTGACTCCAAACCTCAGGCGTCAGCATAAGCGTCATGTTCGTCGACAAAATCCGTGAAATAGATCCTGCCAAAACAAGCGCCGTCAACCCTAAGCCCCAAACATTTTTGCCCTCAACAGACCCATCCGAAAATTTATACAGCGTCCAATAACAGGCCATGAGCAAAAACACAATGGCAATCCAATAGGCACCGATCAAAACACTGCTGGTATACAAAGCTGGGCCATAAAGCACTTGCGCAAACAAGAGCGGTGGAACACCGAGATTAATAACATAGGTCATCACAACCGGCAACCGACGGGCCAAAGCGGCAGCTGAGCCTTTTTGCAAACTATTATTTTTGCCAAAAAAACTTAAAACCGTGGCTAAAAGCAAACTACCTAAAAGAATCTTCACCGCAATAAAGTGAAGCGCCAACGTTAAAATATGTAAAATTTTAAATATCCACACCGGCGCCGGTAAAGGAATAGGATCGATTAAGGGAAAAACATTCATGGCAGAACTCCGATAAATATATTATTAATGTCATGTGTTAATTTACCGATCTAGAAATCCTTTTGAGGCGAATAGCGCCATAGAGGCGCCAAACCATTGAGCCTAAAAAGGATTTCTAGGTCGGTAAAACAAGTATACTGGTAACCACTTTACCAAATCCCAGACGAACTTCAAGAATTAAAAACGCAGAAACCGATTGCCTACACTAAATCAAACAACAAAAATTCCGCATCCTTTTGAGCTTTAAAGCCCAATGCACTTTCATTTTCAATTGCAGCCCCGTCCCCGCCAGCTAAAAGTGTGCCATTGACCGTCAACTGGCCCTCAACCATTTGCACCCAAGCACCGCGCGTGGACTTAAGCGAATATTGCGCAGACTGACCGGCCTTTAAAACACCGCGATATACAAAAACATCCTGATTGAATTTTACAATGTTTTTCCCGCCCGTCGGCGAACCCATAAGCAGTAGAGGATTTTTCTCATCGGGCAGTGCTAAAGTGTATTCTTCATACGAAGGACTAAGTCCGCGCTTCTTAGGCAGAATCCAAATTTGCAAAAGATGAACGGGATCTTTGTCCGAACCATTAAATTCACTGTGAGAAATTCCCGTGCCTGCCGTAATTTTTTGTACCTGTCCGGCTTTAAGCGACGACGCATGCCCCATACTGTCTTTGTGCGCTAAAGCGCCGTCGATCACATACGTAAAAATTTCCATATCCCTATGCGGATGCGTGCCAAATCCTTGACCGGGAGCCACTCGATCTTCATTGATAACCCGCAAAGACCGAAATTGCATATGCGCAAGATCATGATATTCGGCAAAAGAAAACGTAAAATGACTTTTAAGCCAGCCGTGATC
>CAYNSM010000017.1:0-26123 GCA_964400065.1 uncultured Planctomycetales bacterium | reverse complement strand
CGACGGCCAAATGCGGCATGGCGACAAACGTCCCCCACGGAAAATGAAAGCCGTCGGGGTGCAAATACAAAACCTGCCAGCCGCCCAAAAATAAAGTAGCCATCAGCGCTGAAACCAAAACCGTTTCAACCAAGTCAGCCATAAAAAACATGCCAAATTTCATCCCGCTGTATTCGACAAAATACCCGATAATTTCTGATTCCCCCTCTGGAAGATCAAAAGGCGTGCGTTTTGTTTCAGCAGTTGCCGCCGTCAAAAACAAAAGGAAAGCCAACGGCTGGACAAAAACGCCCCATTTAGGAAGCCAGCCGCCAAAAAGATATTCACCTTGGGCCCGAATCAACAATTGCAAATCCAGCGTATTAAAAACCATGATGACCCCAATAATCGCCGCGCCCATCGTAATTTCATAAGCGATCATCTGCGCTGCCCCGCGCATCCCACCTAAAAACGCATAATTATTATTCGAAGAAAATCCGGCGAGCACAACGCCATACACGCCCATCGACATCATGGCAAAAATAAAAATAAAACCAACGTTAAGATTTGCTGTTTGTAATTCAATGACACGACCACCGACGATTAACTGATCTCCAAACGGAATTGCCGCAAAACCGACCAAAGCAAAAACAATCGACAAGTAAGGCGCCAAGTTAAAGAGAAATTTATTAGCACCTTGCGGAATAAATTCTTCTTTAGACAACATTTTAAGCACATCTGCAATGGCATGAAAAAGGCCCAAAGCTTTACAACCAAAGATCTTGGCACGATTAGCGCCAATGCGATCCTGCATAACCGCGCTTTGTTTGCGCTCGACCCACGTCAAAAGTCCGGCGATGCCAAACGCGCCAAAAACCGACACGCAGGCTAAAATCACTTTGATAAGAATATCTGTCATTGTCATAAGGCTTATTTTAGAATCATTCCCTGATCAGAAATTTTTTCATACGTCATTTCATTAAATGATGCAATTGTGCTCGCCAAATCCGCAAAAACATCTTCTGCTCGTTTGTAGGAAAAACTTTTTCCTAACTTTTCAGACAGCAAAGACAAAATTTCCCAATCGCTCTTGGCTTGCCCCATAGGCAAAAACGCCGGCCAAATCCGCTGCACACGGTTTTGAAAATTTGTAAACGTCCCGTCTTTTTCAGCATAGACACTGCTAGGCAAAATCAAGTGCGCCAACGAACAGGTTTCATTGATATTGCTGGCTTGATACACAAAAAGCTTAACAACCTTGGCGATTTTCTCGACGGTATCTTTGCCGTAAAGCTTAACTAAATCATGCCCAAAAACATAAAGCACATCCAGTTCTCCCTGGAGAGCTTTTTGAATAATCGCATCTGCCTGGGCCAACGGATCGTGCGCAAAAATCGCCAGCGCACCGGCGGTATTGGGATTGCAGTCAGCCATAAGCAAAAGTTCATCACTGCTCCCAAGAGCTTGCGGCACTCTAAAATCAACCAAAGAGCCTTTCAAATTTTCCAAGAACAATTTGCGCACCGCAAAAAGATCTTCATTAGTCAGCTGCGCTGAGGCAAAAACACCAATTTTCTCTAGACGACCGGATTCTTGCAAAGGCTTGATCGCTTTCACAATCGTCGCAAGCGCATCTTCCCACGCAATTTCCTTACCTCTAAATTCAGGTGCGATAATACGATTTTCGTCGACGAAATGATAATTGTAACGACCAATATCGCACATCCAATAACTGTTGACCTCTGGATTAAGCCGCGGCTTAAGGCGCATGACACGCCCTTTTTTAAGCTGGCGCGGCCGGCTTTTATCCCACTCGACGGTGATATTGCAACCGCGGCTGCAGCCGGGGCAAACAGAGTTGGTCTTATCCAAATACCATACACGGCACTTGAAACGAAAATCTTTGTCCGTCAAAGCGCCGACCGGACAAATATCGACGACGTTTCCGGAATAATTATTGTTTAACTCTTTGCCCGGATAAAGGTCGACTTGTGAATGATCGCCGCGCTCAAAAACGCCAAACTCATGGGTCTTCGTGATATGGTCGGTAAAACGCACGCAACGGGTACAAAGAATACAGCGTTCCTGATCGAGCATGACGGTTGGCCCTAAAGAAAACGCCTTCTTTTCTTTTTTGACCTTAACATCGTCTAAACGGCTGTCGTACTGGCCGTGCTGCATGTAATAATCCTGCAGCTTACATTCACCGGCCTGATCGCAAACCGGGCAATCCAAAGGATGATTGACGAGCAAAAATTCCAAAACACTTTTTCGCACCTCAAGGACATTGGCAGAGGTCGTGTTGACAATCATCCCCTCGCTGACAGGGGTATAACAGGCAATTTGCAATTTGGGCTGCTTGGCGACCTCAACCATACAAATACGGCAATTGCCCGCAACCGGCAGCGCCGGATGATAGCAATAATGCGGAATCGAAATCCCCAGTTTTTTTGCTGCGGCAATAATCGTTGTCCCGTCAGGGACTTCGATATTTTTTCCGTCAATGGTCAGTTTTGGCATATTGTTGTTTTATTTTATTTTATTTTCAAATTCACTGCGAAATTTTGTCACATAACTGCCGATAGACATTGTCACAGCGTCCCCAAAAGCGCAAATCGTGTTGCCGCCGATATTATTGATGATCCCCGGCAAATTCGCCAAGTCCCGCTCTGACCCCTGTCCGTCGTAAATTCTTTTGATATTGCGATAAACCCAGCCTGAACCCTCCCGGCAAGGCGAACATTGACCGCAAGATTCATGCGCAAAAAACCGGGAGGCCACCATCGCCGCCCACACCATGTCCGTCGTCTCGTCCATCACAATAATCCCGCCGGAGCCGGCCATCGAACCTATCGCTTTCAAAGAATCAAAATCCATTTTGACATCGATCTGGTCCTCAGTTAAAAGCGGAGCTGATATCCCGCCAGGAATAACCGCCTTGAGTTTTCGTCCACCCCGAATTCCGCCGGCGTGCTCATAGATAATTTCTCGCAGTTTGGTCCCATTGGGAAGATCATACACCCCGGGCTTGTTGACGTGGCCGCTGACACAAAAAAGCCGGTTGCCGCCGTTTTTGTCTGACCCTAACTTCGCAAACCACGCAGATCCATTGGCAATAATTGGCGCAACCGATGTTAGCGTCTCAACATTATTGATCACCGTCGGACATCCAAACAAACCGACCACCGCCGGAAAAGGCGGCTTTAAACGCGGAAACCCTTTTTTGCCCTCGAGCGATTCGAGCAAAGCTGTTTCTTCCCCGCAAATATAAGCACCCGCACCAGCGTGAATAACGACATCCAAGTCAAAACCCGTCGCAAAAATCCCTTTTCCTAAAAAGCCGCTTTCATACGCTTCACTGATCGCCCCCTCTAGCCGGCTAATTGATTTTGTATATTCGCCTCGAATATACACATATGCCTTGTGACTGCCGATGGCAAAACAGGTAATAATGACACCTTCCAAAAAAGCGTGCGGATCTTGCTCGAGGATATATTTATCTTTAAACGTCCCCGGCTCGCCCTCATCAGCGTTGACGACTAAATATTTTGGCTTTGGGCTCGACGGATTAATAAATCCCCATTTGGTCCCCGTCGAAAAACCGGCACCGCCTAAACCGCGCAGATTTGATTTTTTGATTTCATCAATAACCGTCGCCGGCGTCATTTGCGTTAAGGCTTTGCGGGAGGCTTCATAGCCTTTATCGGCAAGATAATTTTTTAGGCAATGCGAATTTTCCACGCCAAAATGGCGGCTTAATACTTTTTGCATTTTATCTATTCTCGTCGATCAATTGGTCGATTTTTTCAGTATTTAAAAATCCCTGATATTCTTTGTTAACCTGCATCATCGGCGCAATTTCGCAGGCGCCCAAACACTCAACTGTGCTTAAACTAAATTTTCCATCCGGCGTTTTTTCTCCGGGCTTGATCCCTAAACGATTTTCCAGATGCGCGATCATTTTTTCAGCACCCAACAAAGCGCATGACGTTGTCTGACAAACAGAAAAATGACACTTGCCTTTTTTCTTATCATCAAACAAATGATAAAACGAGACGACTTCATGCACATGCACAGGCGGGATGCCTAAAATTTCAGCCACCGCTGTTTCTGATTGCGTCGAAATAAAGCCTTCAGAATCTTGCACTGCATGCAAAACCGGCAAAAGCGCAGCCTTTTTGTCCTCGTAGCGGCTTATGATCTTATCGATCTGTTGTCTAAACTCTGCGGTAAAAATAAAAACCCCCTGGAAATTATATATCAAGGTCGGGTCCTGTCGCTGCGGTACTCTACCGTCCTCGCAAGCTGCGGGCGGCAGAGAACTCCCCTGCGCGCCACCCGACCGAGCACATACAATATTAATATATTTTATCTATCCAATTCCCCAGCGATCATGTTGACCGAACCGAAAGTCGGGATTAAATCCGCCATCATGTTACCGACAAGACATTTAGGCAAAGCCGCCATAATCGCAAAACACGGCGGATGCACACGCACACGCCAAGGCTGGTCGCGCCCATCACTGACAATATAAAAACCCAGCTCGCCATTGGCCGCCTCAACCGGGAAATAAACTTCTCCTACCGGTGGACGAATCCCATGTCCATACATAACGAGCTTGAAGTGATTCATTAGCCCCTCAATATTGCCGTAGGTCTCTTCCTTGGCTGGTAGAACAACACCTTTTTTGTCCGCATAAATCCCGTCGTGATATTTTTTTGTCGAGCCTTGAAGAGTAGGGTCAAGGTCAACCTGAAATTCTTTTAACCCTTCTGTCTCTCCCATCTTCGCGTGATCAACCATATCCGAAGCCGCCATAACTTCTCCAGTTAATCCTCCTATGACCGGCCCATCGGGAATTTGTTCAAAACACTGTTCAATAATCCGCAAGCTTTGCTCAGCTTCAGCCATGCGGACAAAATACCTGTCAAGGTTATCTCCAGTTGTTCCCGTCGGGATTTCAAAATCTAATTTGTCATAAACCAGATAAGGACTGGCCTTTCGCAAATCAAACGCAACGCCGGTCGATCTTAAAAACGGGCCCGTAATCCCGAAGCCAATCGCATCTTCCTTGGAAAGTTTTCCTGTATCCTTCATACGATCAAAAAAAATACGATTGCGTGTTAACAATTCATCCGCCTCGATCAAAACTTTGCGGACCTGAGCAATTTTCTCAAAACATTTTTGCGCAAAATCTTGAGTTAAATCCGCCTTGACCCCGCCGATACGCACATAAGAAATCGTCAGCCGCGCACCAGTAATTTCTTCGACTAATTCATAAAGAAAATCCCGCGCCTTGATCATATACAAAAACGCGGACATCGCGCCCATTTCCATCGCGGTTGCCGCAATACAGGTCAAGTGATCCGTCACGCGCGAGATTTCGCTCATAATGACCCGGATATATTTGGCCCGTTCCGGGATGTCAATGCCAAGCAATTTCTCGACGGTCATGGCAAATCCAACATTATTAATCAAAGGCGATACGTAATTAAGCCGGTCCGTATACGGAAAGCACTGCGCATACATGACAGTCTCACACATTTTTTCAAAAGCACGGTGCAGATACCCAATCTCGACGTCAACGCCCTTAATGCGCTCGCCCTCTAATTCCATGATCAGGCGAATGACCCCATGCATCGCAGGATGCGAAGGGCCGACATTTAAAAGCATAGAACGGGTTTCCAGCGGCATAAGTCCTTTTCTTTAATTCTGTGGTCCGATTAAAGGTTGACGTTTATTAAACGGATAATCTTTTCGTAAAGCATGACCTTCAAATTCTTCGTACATAAGGATTCTCTTTAAATTCGGGTGATTTTCAAAACGAATGCCGTACATGTCCCAAACTTCTCTCTCGTACCAATTGGCTGACGGCCAAAGATGTGCAAGCGACTGGACTTGCGGCGCTTTCTCGTCGACTAAAACCTTGACACGCAACCGATGATTATATTTTAAAGAATAAAAATGATAAACGACTTCAAAACGAAATTCTTTCTGGATCTTTCCGCCGGCAAAAAACAAATAATCAACCGCGGTCAAATCCATCAAATAATCAAAATCCAAATCCGCTGTATCTTTTAAAAATTTTGCCAAATCCAACAAACCGCAAGGACGAATCACAAGCGTCTGGTCACCGCGAAACGCATGCGTTTCAATGATCTGCGAACCAAACTTTTCCTGAACTTTTTCTAAAACGGTCATATTTTTAAGCTTCAATATTTTTAATATGCTGGCCAATCGAATAGCCGTGTTGTAAATCAATTGGACGACCTGTTTTGGTCTTCGGGTCATATAGTGTTCGGCTCTGCTCGCCTTTTTGAATCTTTTCCTGAAGCTTCATCAAGCCGTCTAAAACATTTTCGGGCCGCGGCGGACAACCGGGGATATAAATATCGACGGGAATAATCGTGTCAATGCCCTGCACCGTCGCATAATTATCATAAAATCCACCCGTACATGTACAAACCCCGAAGGCCACAACCCACTTAGGCTCACACATCTGGTCAAAAACATTTTTGAGGACCGGCGCCATTTTATGATTAATCGTCCCCACAACAAAAAGCACATCGGATTGGCGCGGCGAAAAACGCGGGAATCCGGCGCCAAAACGGTCCACGTCATAATGGGAAGCAGCCGTCGACATATACTCCATGCCGCAGCAAGCCGTGACAAACGGATATTGAAAAATCGAAAACTTGCGCGCCCAACCTAAAGCATCGCTTAATTTTGTACTAAAAAAATTTGTCGGAGAACTTAAAAAAGACATCGCGCTACTCCCATTCCAAAGCACCTTTTTTCCAAACATACCAGAAACCCAAAACCACAAACCCCATAAAAACCGTCATCTCCGCTAAGCCAAACAAGCCTAGTTCTCTAAAAAGAACAGCCCACGGAAAAAGGAAAACCATTTCAACATCAAAAACGATAAAAAGCATCGCCACAATATAAAAATGCACAGGTACTTTTCCGCTCGGCGAGGAGAACGGCTCTTTACCGCACTCAAACGGTTTGGATTTTGCAGCGCTTGGAACCTTGGGGCTTAAAAAGCGCGGAATGATAAGCAAAAAAGCCGCAAGAGCCAGCGCAAAAAGAAAAGCAAAAATAATTCCAAGGTATTCAATCATGAAATGAAAAACCTATAAAGTAGATTATCCGAGAGGCATTTGCCCTTTTATCTGACTTTTGAAGCTTTTATCCCAAATTTTGCATTACACTAAACTGCGTGACGATCCGTCGCGCACAAAAAGGTAAAATGCAAAATTTGCCTTCGGTTGTCCCGCAGGGACAAGAATAAACCCCGCACGTCTCGACTTTGTCGAGACATGCGGCCCTTTGGGCAGATTTTGCGTAGGCCAAGCAGAAGCTTGGCTAATGCAAAATCTGGGTTTATTATCGTGGGATTTACCATATTGTCAAGTCAAGAAAAAGCCGATCTCACCGTTTAAAATGAGCAAACCATACGCTTAACTGTTGAGCTGATTTTGCGCCAAAACGAACGGCATGAAATTCTCGGACAAATTCTTCCATACGTTCAATCGACGCTATTTTTTCTGGAAACTGTGCTTTAATCCTGAAGATCAAATCCTCATCGGTATCAGCAGGTTGCCGCAAATGGCCAAATTCTTTTTTAAGATACGCCTGATAACACTCATAAATGAGCCGCAACGAATCCACTGTTTGATAATGCAGCTTTCGAGACTTTTTTCTACTTTGAATCCACAAGACAATCGCAGAAATAATCTTTTGTCGATTCATAAAAGTCATAATGCCTATCAATGCCAAAATCATGTCCAGCTTTAGCTGATTTTTATCCATGCTAAGAATTTGCGCGCTAAAACGCAAAATACCAAGCCACATCCCTTCGAACAACGCTTCCCAATTGATCCCACGGGAGGCTTTTGCAACTTCATTACTAAAAGATGCCGGCGTCGCATCCAAGCGGCGCCACAACATAATCGTCTGCTTCGTAATAAGATCGGTTTTAGGCGCATAAACTTCCGTCCACGCATGCGCATTGTTAACACGCACCAAATAGGTATTTTTTTTAGGATCCACTATCTCGGTGGTATAAAAACCGGCGGCGACCCGTGCCGGTATTTTTTCGGCGCGCAAAAGCAAGGCCAAAGCCGAGGCAAAATACGTACAATACGCTGGGCGCTTTTCTTTTAACATCGTGATCAGGCCCTTGTCGTCAGCTGAAAAACTCACATCCAGAGAATACCCAAAATTATCACGAAGATACTGCGCTATCTTGTTGGCCTTGGTCTTGACATCATCGTCTTTTCCGACGATAGAACTCGTAATTTGCGCAAGCTCATAAGCCATCGGCTCTGGCAGTGCCGTATAACGTTTAATCTGGTCAGCAGAAAGATCGATCGGCTTTTCTCTCAAAGCCATCGAAAATTCAAACATACGCATATTCTGCTGTTGTTGCGCATAAAGAATTTGATCTTCACTGCGAAAATATGATGTCTTGGATTTGACCGCAGTGATATTTTCAGGGGCCGGAATCAAATCTTTAAAAAATGTAAACATCATCACCCGTCCAACGGGCTCTGTAACAGGTAAATTAAAGGGCAAAATATTTTTTTTGACCTCCGGCAGCTCAGTCCACGTCCCATTTTTGTAATCCGCAAAAACCTGCATTTTCAAATAGCCATTGATATTCTCAGGCAGACTGACCTGCATAACCGGCCGTCGGTCAAAAGCACTTGTCCCCGGGGTTATCAGATTTAATTGCGAACTAATTCGCAAAAAATGCGTATAATTTCGCGGCAAAATATAATCGCTCATTGTATTAAAAAACGCACTCTCCGCCGCTACGAGCGCACGCGACAGGCCGATAAACAAAACCGACGTGAACATAATCAGAATTGTGGAATAAACAATAAAGTCGCGGCTATAAGAAAACAAATATTTCTTGTCCGTCGGCCTAGTTTGCGTAAAGAGAATAACAATCGCAATCGCCACAAAACAAAATGACGAAAATACAATGAGCATGATGGGCGTAAAAGGCACATTCATCGACAGCGCGGTCGTCAACCACGCACAAAAAACAAGCTGATACATATTTTTTGCCGTAAAAGGCTTAAGCCAAATCAAAAGCGCCGTAATAACCGAACCTGATTGCAACACGGCGGTAAATTCCGGGAAAGGCGAATGCGCCGACTCTGGAATCGGCACAAAGTTTCGCCACACCATACCGGCCAAAAGTGAAAACACAATCACCGCTGACAAAGGGATCTTTTCAAAAGCACGAAATTCATTCTCGGGAAGTTGGCTGCGAATCAAAGACGTTAAAACAACAAAGCCAATCGACAATAGCACTAAAGCAGGATCATCTTGACACAAGCCATACACGCCCCATGACAAAAACAGCATAACGACAATATTGATATACGCCTTAATCATATTTTGTAATCCGCATCCAACTGCTTGGACGAATAAACAAACACGTCGGCGTCAGAGACGCTAAGTGTCAAAGGTTTATCGCGCACAATCACAACGCTCACAGGGACATTCAATTCCCGAATCGCCTCCACAAACGCCGCACGCTTTTTATCCCAATCTTTCAAAAAAAGTATCAAACCCGACAACCCCTGCGCTTGCTCTTTGATTCGCGCCAAAGAATACGATAAATTAATGTGGTCCTCGCCTTCCACCGCCGAGAGCATTTCAAGCAGGTGAGTGTACTGGTCGTATCCCCCACCAATTTTAACGACCGGTGAGCGGGCATCGCTTAAATAAAGCTCAACGAGATAATTTTTTTGATAAAAATCTTCAGCCACACCGGCGCATAAGGAAATCCTCACCTCAAAACTCAAATGTTTTTCGAAACGTTTAAGCTCTGTATCCAAAAAAAGCCCGACACGCACAAAATATTCATCGATATATTCTTTAACGATCAATTTTCCACTGCGTGCCGATGATTTCCAATGAATATCACGCATCCGATCGCCTTGACGATATTCACGAGTACTTAAGAATTCATTACAACTGCCGGACCTAAAGCTCGAATATGTTCCGCCAGCCTGAAATTTATGCTTTAAAAAAAGATGCGTGTTCTTGAGTTTTAACAGTTTTGGAAAAACAATAAAGGGATTTGTTTGGGCCACACGTCGGATCGAACGGATAAGACCCGACGGAAAACTTGTTGCGGCAATCAAAGGTTCTAAAAGAAACGATCCACGGCGTGGTGTGCGAAGAAAGATTGTAAAAGTTTCAGACTTGCCCGGCTCTAACCAATCGATAGAAGTTTTTTGCTGCGGATGCTCCAAAGCCGAATACAAACCGTAAGGGAGCTTGTGATCAAAAATTTCTAAATTTCGCAAAACTTTCCTGCCAGTATTTGTGACAATAACACGATACAAAGTAATGCCGCCAGCCGTCGGAGAAGGCGGCAAAATACGTATAGCCGCAACTTTCGGCCTAAAAAATAATGTCAAAAAAAATGCCGTCAAAAATAAAGCCCAAACGAGGCTGACAAAATAATATCCGGCAATCTGTGTACCCACCGACGAGATGGCCATGCCGACTAAAACCATTCCAAAAATAATTTGTCCCCAGGCGGTCAATTTGGCTTGCACAAACGACTGCATCCACTTGACTTCTTTGTGGTCCTCCGGCAACATCAAAAATGACCATTCTGGACGAGGCATTAGCGTGGGACAGAAACGGACGACAAGATTTCTTCAATGATATGCGAAGCAGCGCTTCCACTGTATTGCGCTTTATTATTTAAAAGGATGCGGTGCGATAAAACCGGAATGGCAAGACGCTTAACGTCTTGTGGAATGACAAAATCACGGCCTTCCAAAAGCGCACGGGCCCGTGCGATGCGGGCATACAACAGCGTGCCGCGGGTGCTGACCCCTAAACGAATACTCGGATGCCCACGGGTTGCGCTGACAATTTGCAATAAATATTGACTGACAGACGCCTCCATCCTGACATGATCGACCGCTGCGCGCAAATGATTAAGCATCTCTAAAGAAACAATTGTTCCGACGGAGTCGACCGGGTCCTGGCTTGTGCGGTTGATAATAAGCGATTGTTCGATTTCTCGCGGCGGATAACCTAAATCTACTTGCAGCATAAAGCGGTCCAACTGCGCCTCCGGCAAAGGATACGTGCCATGATACTCAACCGGATTCTGCGTTGCCAAAACAATAAAAGGCTTGGGCAAAGCCAATGTTTTTCCGTCGATGGTGACATGCTCATCGCTCATGGCCTCTAAGAGCGCTGATTGGGTGCGAGCCGAGGCGCGATTGATTTCATCAGCCAAAACAATGTTGGCAAAAATCGGCCCTTTTTTAAAAATAAACTCGCCCGTCGATGGCTGGTAAACATTGATGCCGGTAATGTCACTGGGCAGAAGATCCGGCGTAAACTGAATGCGCGCAAATTGGCCGTCAATCGTTTTAGCCAAAGTGCGGGCAAGCGTTGTTTTTCCTACTCCCGGGATATCTTCAATCAAGATATGCCCGCCGGCAACTAACCCTAAGACAAAAAGTTCAAGCTTGTCCTTTTTGCCTTCAATGACTTTGGCAAGATTCTCAACAATCGTGTGCATAGAGCTATTACTTTGAACCGACATACTCATGCTCAAAACCACCTTTTCCCAACGCTATTATTTTGATTTGTCATTCACATTTTCAAGCGTTACAGCAACAGCTATCAACTCTTTTAAATACGCCTCGGCAGCAGTCACATTATGTTCCAAATCTAAAATCGAAGGTTTTGACTGACCCTGAGAATGAAATTCCAATCCCACCGTCCCTTCTATAATTTGCAAAGACAAAAGCGGATGTCCGCGGGCATCACGGCTTTTATATTTAACAAACATCTTCAATATCTTTGAATCATTAAAAAAACTGTTGGCCCAATCTGGGTTATTAGTGTACGCATGAAATTCTTCGAGGTCTTTAGGCAACCGTACCTGGCCTTCCAATGTCCCCCAACGAGAATTGGCAACTTCATCCAACGATTGGGCATTAGAACGGATCTGGGTACGCAACCGTTCAGAAAATGTAAGGCTTAGGGAACTCAAAGATTTAACTTTTAAATATGCAAGATACGTTGTTGTTTCTCTGCGCAAGCCAGGAAGAGAAATATCCTCGTATAAACATTCATACCCCCGATATTTAAAATGGATGCGATATGAGTTTTCATGGTCAGCAATAGGCAAAAGCTGGCCTTCAAAAAAATGCGCCATTAACTTTAAATAATCGCTGCGCTCAACTCTTGTGGTCGGAAGATACCTAAACAAATAAAATTCGACCCCAAGAAGAAGAACAAAAGCAATAAAAATAACAGCGAGTATACTCATAAATCTTCTAGCTGAACTTAAATCATTAGTAAAAATCAGTTACCCTTTTGTAACCGTAAAATCCAAAGCGCCTTTAATCGCTGCGACAAGGATATGATCCTTATCCTTAACCAACCCGTTTAAAAGCATCAGCGCAATTGGATCCTGCACGAGCTTTTGTATAGCGCGATTTAAAGGCCTCGCTCCGTAAACAGGATCGTATCCGGCATACGCCAAAACCTCTTTCGCCTTGGCGTTAAGTTCAAGTGTAATATTGCGATTCACCAAACGGCCAGCAAGGCTTTTGATCTGAATATCAACGATTTTGGTAATATCCTCTAAAGAAAGTCGATTAAAAATAATTTTCTCATCAATCCTGTTTAAAAATTCCGGACGAAAAGCGCTCTTTAGCGCCTGTTCAATACGAGAACTGATTTCTTTTTTATCTTCGATATCCGCAATCACCTCGGAACCGATATTCGACGTCATAATAATGATCGTATTTTTAAAATTGACAATCCTTCCCTGCCCGTCAGTCAAACGTCCATCGTCTAAAATCTGCAACAGCGCATTAAAAACATCGCTGTGCGCCTTTTCGATTTCGTCAAACAAAACAATCGCATACGGCTTGCGGCGTACCGCCTGCGTCAACTGGCCGCCTTCTTCGTATCCAACATAACCCGGCGGAGCGCCGATCAGGCGCGAAACACTGTGTTTTTCCATATACTCGCTCATATCAATACGGATAATCGCCTGCTCATTGTCAAACAAGAACCACGCCAAAGATTTTGCCAGCTCGGTTTTTCCGACACCCGTCGGTCCGACAAATAGAAAAGTCCCAATCGGCCGGCTGGGATTACTTAAACCAGTGCGCGATCGACGAATAGCAGAAGCAATCAAGTCAATCGCCTCATTTTGGCCAACAATACGACTTTTGAGAACTTTTTCAATAGTGATAAGTTTTTCAGTTTCGCCCTGCATAAGCTTTGTAATCGGAATCTGCGTCCACTTAGAAACAATTTCGGCAATATCCTGCTCATCAACTTCTTCCTTTAGCAGCGGCCCTTCTTTTTGAAGACGAACCAGTTCTTTATTCTGCAAAAGAAGGTCTTTTTCCAAATTGACCAAAAGCCCATAACGGATTTCGGCGACACGATCCAAATTGCCGATTTTTTCGGCTTTGGCTTCTTCCAATTTTAAAGACTCGATTTGCGACTTGATGGCCCGAATTTTATTGATAATTTCTTTTTCCCCTTGCCAGCGCAGGCGCAACTTTTTATTTTCGTTTTTAAGTTGCTCCCATTCACTTTCCAGCTTTTGCAATCGCGTTTGAGAAGCTTCATCTTTTTCTTTTTTCAAAGCCTGACGCTCGATCTCCAGCTGGCGAATACGCCGCTCATTAACATCAAGCTCCTGGGGCATACTGTCGATTTCAATCCGCAGGCGTGAAGCAGCTTCGTCGATCAAATCAATAGCCTTGTCCGGCAAAAAACGTTCCGTAATATAGCGGTGAGACATCGTCGCGGCAGCGATCAAAGCGGAGTCTTGAATACGCACGCCGTGATGCACCTCATAGCGCTCTTTTAAACCGCGCAGGATCGCAATCGTGTCCTCCACCGTAGGTTCATTGACCATAACCGGCTGAAAACGACGTTCTAACGCCGCATCTTTTTCAATGTGCTTACGGTACTCGTCAAGCGTGGTTGCGCCAATACAGCGTAACGCCCCGCGCGCTAAAGCCGGCTTTAAAAGATTAGACGCGTCCATCGAACCCTCCGCGGCACCGACACCGACAATTGTGTGCAACTCGTCGATAAAAAGAATGACTTCCCCGCTTTTGGATTCAATCTCTTTAAGCACAGCCTTTAGGCGCTCTTCAAACTCGCCGCGAAACTTTGCGCCGGCGACCAAAGCGCCCATATCCAGCGACATTACTTTTTTATTTTTTAAGCCCTCAGGCACATCTTCGGAAAAAATCCGTAAAGCCAACCCTTCCGCAATTGCGGTCTTTCCCACCCCCGGCTCGCCGATTAAGACCGGGTTATTTTTTGTGCGCCGAGACAAAACCTGAATAACGCGGCGGATCTCTTCATCCCGGCCGATGACGGGGTCCAATTTTCCTTTACTGGCTAAATCCGTCAAATCCCGCGAATATTTTTGCAAAGCCTGATATTTGCCTTCCGCATTTGCATCCCTCACATTTTGTCCTCCACGGATATTCTTTAAAATTTTCAAAAGGCTCTCTTCGTCAATCCCGTGACGATACAATTCTTTACTTATTGTTGTCTCCCGGTCACGAAAAAGCGCCAAAAGAATATGCTCCTGAGACGTAAAATCATCTTTCATCTGACCGGCAATCTTCTGCGAGTCTGTCAAAATTTTATTCAAACGATTCGAAATAAACGGAGACTGACCTTCAACCTGCGAAAACTTACGAAGTTCGCCTTCGAGTATATTTAAAAGAGGTTTTACGGAAATACCAACCTGTTCTAAAATCGGAATAACAAGTCCTTCTTCGTCTTTAAGTAAAGCAACCGCAAGATGCCCCGGCTCAATCTGCTGATGACCCTCTTCTTGAGCAATCTGCAAAGCCGCCTGAATTGCTTCTTGGCTTTTAACGGTAAACTTATCGAACTGCATAAAATTCCCCCTTCAAACTTTAAGGCTAAATTTTTGCAATAACCCCGCAAATTTTTTAGGTAACGAAACCGATAGGCGCACAGCGTCTGCATCATACGAAACAAGATGGACCTGGCCTTCTTTATGTGCAAGATTGACCAAATCCATGCGATCTAAGGGCAAAGCCACCTCGACGGTTTCCATCAGGGACGAAAGCTTCTGGGCAATTTCAGCCAAAAGGCCGGAAATATTTTCTCCGCTTAAGGCGGAAATTGCAACAGGATTTTCAAAAGCCATTTTGATCTCGCGCACGACACTTTTATCACTTAGCTGATCAATTTTATTTAAAACCGTGATCATCGGCTTATCATGCGCATCGAGCTCGCGCAAAACCGCCATAACCGAATCATAAAGGTTTCGAAATTTAGGGTGGCTGACATCCAGCACATGAATAAGCAAATCCGACGAAGATGTTTCTTCCAGGGTTGCTTTAAACGATTCAATCAAATGATGCGGTAATTCATGTAAAAATCCGACAGTATCCGAAAGCACAATTTTTTGATGATTAGGCAGAATAAGTTGCCGCGACAAAGAATCTAAAGTTGTAAAAAGCCCATTATGCGTCACCTGCCCGGCTTGGGTCAAAGAATTTAAAAGAGTAGACTTGCCTGCGTTTGTATACCCAACAAGCGAAACAAGCGGCACCCCGTCATCCTGACGTTTTTTTCGTCGTAAAAAACGGTCAGAACTGACTTCTTTTAAATCATGCCGCAGCCGGTCAACGCGCTCACGGATTTTGCGCCGGTCCATTTCCAATTTTGTTTCACCAGGCCCCATCGTACCAATACCACCGCCTAAACGGGAAAGCTCAACTCCGTGCCCGACCAAACGCGGCAGCAAATATTCTAACTGCGCCAACTCAACCTGCATTTTGCCTTCCTGACTTTTAGCCCGCCGGGCAAAAATATCTAAAATCAACTGCGTCCGATCAATAACCTTTTTACCAATCGCCTCCTCAAGATTACGCTGCTGATTCCCCTTAAGGTCATGATTAATAATGACCGTGGTAATATCTTTTAAAAGGGAAAGCTCAGCAATTTCTTTGACCTTGCCTTCGCCTAAAAAAAAACTCGCAGAAACCTGATCAATGCGACAAACAACTTTATCGACAACGACGCCATAACACGCGCTAACTAACTCCTTCATTTCCATCGCCAAATCATCAAAAGTCCAATTGCTGCGCTCTGGCTTAATCTGAACAATAACCAACAAAACTTTTTCCAAAGATTTCATGCTTTCCTTAATATTTTTAAAATTCGGCTGGCAACATCCTCAGCACTGTCCTTGCCGTCAACTGCAAGCCAGTTAATCCGCTTATCTTTACGAAACCATGTCAATTGCCTCTTAGCCAAACGCCGCGTATTTTGTTTAATCAGCTCTTTTGTCTGCTGTAAATCCCGTTGCCCGTTTAAATACTCCAAAACTTCCGATACGCCAATAATCCGACAGGCGGTCAAACTTAATTTCCGCGCGGCTATAGCCTTGACTTCGTCTAGCAACCCGTCGGAAAACATTTTTTCAACGCGATCATTAATACGTTGATACAGCTGGCTACGCGCCCTTTCAAGACCAAAAACCAAGACAGGAAAATTTCCCCAGAAACCAGAGCGTTTCTTTTGCAGCTGAGAAATCGGCGTTTTGGTCATCTGGAAAACTTCTAAAGCACGTACAATCCGCCGACTGTCATTAACATGAATCCGAGATGCCGCCTGAGGATCAACGTCTTTTAACTGCTGATAAAGAGCCGCCACACCCTGCTTTTCTGCAAGATCCTCCAACTTTTCACGCAGCTTAATATCCTGGCCTTGCGACTCAAAAATCCCGTCAAGCAAAACCTGCATATACATCCCACTACCGCCGACGACTAAAGAATACTTTTGCTTGCCTGCAATGGCATCAACAGCAGAACGCGCGGCCTTATTAAACATGGCCACATCAAATTTTTCTTCAACAGAAACAAGGTCCAATAAA
Organism: uncultured Planctomycetales bacterium; assembly: GCA_964400065.1. GTDB lineage: Bacteria > Omnitrophota > Gorgyraeia > Zapsychrales > JANLHA01 > JADLGJ01. The sequence goes on along the minus strand of CAYNSM010000017.1, from coordinate 9,187 downwards.
TGATGCTCAACTTCTTTGCGCTCGACAAAAGAAGGTTTGCTTGTGGCAATTGAAATTTCGCGGTAAACCTGCATCGAATCACACGAAACAATTTCACAAGGCAAATGCCGACTAAGTGCCAATGCAACGTCTGTTTTACCAACCGCCGTTGCTCCAACTAAAAAAATTATGTTTTTGGAAGCCACACGTTCTCAAGGATAAATATGCGTAGGGTAACCCTGATTACTCAAATGATCTTGCATACGATTCGCTTCAATTAAATTCCTTAACTGCCCGACACGCACACGATAAAAAACACGACCTTGACTGTCCTGCGTTTCGACAAGATAAACATACTCGCCTTTGTTTTTTAACTCTTGAACCAACGCCAGTGCGCGCGCCTGGTCAAGAAAAGAACCAACCTGAATAGCAAAATAGCGCTTTTCCTCTAAAAGCTGACGTGCGCTGTGAGCTTCAAAACTGTTTGGAAAATCATGAACAACTTTTTTAAGATACGCTTGGGCTTTTTCCCAGCGTAAAAGTTTTAAATTGGCCCGGCCAATCTTCAAATAAATCACGCTCAAAAATTCGGAATGCGGACGTTTAGCCAAGAATTCGTCTAACTGTCTTAAATCTTCCTCAAAATTACGTTCCATCCCCAAAGAGTCGATAACTCCCAACCAAGCCTTTTCATAGAGATCCTCCGACACAGAAACGCGCATAACGCTTTGAAATTGATCGCGGGCTTCTGAATAATGTGACAATCCCAACTGGCTAATTCCCAAATAATAGCGGACTTGATTAAGCTGCGGGCTTAAAGGACTTTCCTGAATAAAACTTTCAGCTAAATTTTTTGCTTTAATAAAATCTTTACCCATAATCGCCGTTTCAATATCGCTCTGAGAGACAAAACCACAAAAAAAACAAAAACCCACGAACAAAAAAACATTTGGAATAAAAGGAAAATGAAAAATGGCCTTAGTCATGCAGGTATACTAACAAAAACAACAGGGTTTATCTATGGGAATTTCGTCAGAAAGTTCAAAGAATTCACTTCATGAGAATTATTTCCGGATCATGGCAAGGACCAATAATCCGCCTAAAGCGGCAAAGACACCGATACAGCCGCGAAAAAGAACAGTGACATCTTTCCACCAAACCAAAACAAGCGCAATGCCGACGATCATAAGGATCATGCCAAAAATAAAAAGAACAGGCTTGCTGCGCAAAATCTTTTTGTCAAACGCCATCGCCGGGCTCCTTAACTTCGCTGCCGGGAACCTGCGTCTTCCAACGACGATGCATCCAACCCCACTCATGCGGATAACGGCGAATATAGCCTTCGATGATTTTCGTAATCTTGGCAACATTAGCCAAAACGGTTTGGTCATTATTTTCTAAAACTTCCAGAAGCATTTCTGGCTCGACGGCAATTTTATTAATATCATCATTTTCGCGGCGAATAAAAATCGGGACAATCGGAGATTCTGCGCGCTGGGCCAAAACAATCGGTCCAGGAGCTGTCGCGGCCTTTTGTCCAAAGAAATCCACAAACACCCCGCCGTCACTGCCAAAATTCTGATCCATCAAAATAAACACGATTTCATTATTGCGCAGCGCCTTAAGCGTATCCATGACGGCTTTTTTGCGCGGCAGTGCAAAAATTGTTTTTAACCCAGCTTCAGTGCGTTTTTGCAAAAGAAACTCGTCAATCTTCGGGTCCCGCGTATTACGCATAAGCACATTGCATTTATAGCCAAGCCGCGCCATGTGCATCATCATAAGCGGAAAGTTTCCAAAATGTGCGGTCACCGCCATAACACCCTTGCCCTTAGCCAGCGCCGCATCGAGATTTTCGCGACCCTCAAAAACAACATGCTTTTGCATCATATCAAGATGTTCATTAAAATAGATCATCTCAATCATCCCCTGCCCAAAATTGGAAAAACATTTTTTGATGATCTCGTCGATTTCTACAGCAGACTTTTCTTTTCCAAAAGCAATCTGCAGACTTTCGCGGGCGATTTTTTTCAAACGGCCCGTCACCAAAAAACCGATTCCGATAAGGACACGCAAAAGACCTTTGACCATCCCGTAAGGCAGGCGGTTTAATAACCAGTACGCGCTAAACATTCCATAGCGCGCCGCGTCACGTCTTAAAACTTTTTTTCGTCCGTTGAAGTCCATAGCTTTAACGTTTATATCCAATCTTGCGTAAGAAATCTTTGCGCCAAGCGATATCACTTTCGTTTTCAATACCCTTAGGCTTAAGCCCGTCAATGACGCCCAAAACGCCGCGCCCCGTCGTGGAATCCGCAACAATGATCTCAAGCGGATTGGCTGTCGCGGCAAAAATCGTACACACCTCGACCGTATTTTTGATCGCGTTAAGAATGTTAATCGGAAAACCATTGCGCAGCATAATGACAAAAACATGACCGGCCCCAATATCCAGCGCCGTCTCTCCGGCGAGGCTTTTTAAATCTTCATCATTACCTTCCAAACGCACCTTGCAGGCGCCGGAAGCTTCACAAAACGCCAAACCAAATTTCATCGTCGGCACACTCGAGACGATCGCCTCATAAAGGTCTTCGACTGTCTTAATAAAATGCGCTTGGCCCACAATCACATTAACATCATCGGGCTTGATGACCGGGACTGTAAGAATTTGCATCCGATTACCCCTTGTTTAAAATCTTATAAACCTGTTCGTACAAATGTCCGTAATTAATCGGTTTTGTCAAATGCATAACGGCACCCAATTCCATTTCCGCTGAAATGTCGTCGAGAGAATTCTTAAATGTCACAAACATGACCGGAATATTTTCTGTCGCAATATCTTCCTTGAGCTTAGCGCAGACTTCGCGGCCTTTCATCCCCGGCAAAATAACATCTAAAATAATCAAATCGGGCTTATAGCGTTTGGCCATTTCCAACCCGCGCTCGCCAGACTCCGCACCTAAAACCGTGATAGCCTGTTTTAAAAAATGCGCTTTAACCAATTTAACGAACGTAAAATCGTCGTCGATAACGAGAACTGTCCATTGGGATTTTGATTTGTCAACTGTTGACGGACGAAAAAGTTTGCGCGGCCAGATTCTTTTAAGAAAATTGAAAACATCTCCAAAAAAATCTTCCCTTGCCCCAATTTTAACCATTACGTTCTCCTTTTTGAGAATGGACTACGAAATAACTTTGCGGATCTCTGCTATAAGCGTTTTGGCATTAACAGGCTTGGTAATATGCATCAGCCCTCCGGCTGCCTTTTCGGCTGCAACATCATCCGGAGAATCTTTGGCGGTCAAAAAAATAACCGGAATACTTTTTGTGGCATCATTACTTTTGAGAATTTTGCAAACCTCACGGCCTTTCATGCCCGGCAAAAGAACATCAAGAATGATCAAATTCGGTTTTTGCAATTTGGCAACCTGAATGCCGCGCTCGCCGGTCATGGCACTTAAAACGCTGTAGCCGCTGGTCAATAAAATACGCTTAATCGTTTTTTGCAGCCCCTCGTCATCATCGACGACAAGAATACTTTTGCGCACGGTTTCCCAATTTTTTTTAAAAATAACTTTAATACGCTTTAAGTCAAAAAACAAAACAAGGGCAATGTTGATAAAAACATACCCTAAGTGAACATAGCCCGGATAATACCAATGTAGAACCAAAATGTAGATCGCCATAACGATGTTAAGGCTTGTCAAAATTTTGCGGCTCCACTCAACATGCGCAATCACAAAAAAAGAATTGGCAAATAATACGATAAACATCAGCGACAAAAACGTGGCATGGCTCCAAAATTCAGTCACACGAAATGTGCCGATATAGTACCATAACGAAGCCCCATAAAGCGCCATCAAGCCATAACCGATGATCGATAGACTGTCTAAACGTATTTTTTTCATAATGACTTCAATATATCTCAAAGATCTCCAACTACAACCAATATTTTCTCTTTATTAAAGCCACCGCAACACAAAAGAGGCATCCAAAAGCAAAAACATCGCCAAAACGAGTATAAAAGGAAATTTCTTCATTCGGTTGAATAATGCTCATCATAAACCCTTCGGCCATGACCGCCTTACCCGCCGAATCGCGGAAAATATGTTCGACCCCGCAAGGCGAGATGTCGCCACTAACACCCGTATTAGCTGCGCGAAGAATTGCCCGACGATTAGCCACCGCCTGAAGAACGCTGGCTTGCCAATGCAAAAATGGCGCATTGGTATCTTTAAACCAGCCGTCATTGGTGATATTGACCAAAAATTGCGACCCATTTTTGACAAGCCGGCGGACAACCGGCGCGACGGTGTCTTCAAAGCAAATTAATGTCGAGTACGACCGAGCACCGCTGTGCGACGTGCGAGCGACTGAGCGAAGCGAAGAAGTCCCGCTTACCCCAAAGGGTAGTTGCGGGAGAAGTGCCGAGCCCTGCGTGGCGAGGCCCGCTGGAAAAACCGTCAACTTCTCTCCACGCCCAAAATCCCCAATCGGCACAAAATGCTCAATAAAATTTGTTAAAGGCCGCAATGGCAAAAATTCTCCAAAAGGAACCAAGTGCATTTTGTCATACTGGGCGGCTTCTTCGCCTTTTGCTGAGAGCAAAATCGCTGAATTGTAATATCCGCCGTCTCGAAGAGTCACTGTGCCAAAAAGCAGCGGAACTTTAGACTGGGCCACAAAGTCTTTAATCTCTTCATAACGATCCGGCGATTGCCACGTGTAGCCGGGAAAAGAAGTTTCGGGCCAAATGATAAGATTCGGCTTTTGTTCAAGCGCTTTTTGGGTCAGGTTCAAAATCTTTTTTTGTATGCCTTCCCACGACGAGGGATCCCACTTGCGCGATTGAGGAATATTAGGTTGAACAATCGCCACCCGAAAATTCATTTGAGGTTTTGAAATATACTGAGGAAGTTTCCAATAACCATATCCCAAAACAGCTCCCAAGACGGTAATAGATAGAAAAATAGCAAAAACCCAATTTTCCCCATCTTTTTTTGAAAGGATAGAGCCAGCTGAACCTAAATTTCCCCCCTCTTTTTTTAAAGAGGGGGTTAGGGGGAGTTGTGCGTCTCCTTTAAAAATATTTTCGACAATATTCTTAAGTAACACATTGACCATCACAACAACAAACGAAACGCCAAAAACACCGGTGATATCTGCAATTTGAATCAATGGCAAAATCTGATACTGCGAATGTCCCAAACACGCCCAGCCAAAACCGCTAAACAATCGATCACGAACCAATTCCAAAGCGATCCAGAAGCAGGGCAAAACAAACAGTAGGGAACGGTCGCGACCGTTCCCTACTAAATAAGAATACCCCAAGGCAAACAAACCAAAATAAATTCCCAAATACAAATTCACGAGCAACATGCCCGGTAAAGTCACGTGAATCAACCAATAATGCGTGCCAAGAAAAAACAGATATCCCGTCAACCAACCCCAAAAGAAAGCCGCTTTCGGGCTCTTCCGATCGAGTAGAAAGAAAAAAGGGACTAAAGCCACCCAAATCAAAAACGAAAAATTAAAATTCGGGAAGGAAACAATAAGTAGCCCTGCAGAGCAAAGAGAAAGCCATAAATTCTTTTTCATAAAATAAACTCAACTGTAGGCAACAGGCATGCCTGTTGCCTACAATATCACTACGCCCCATGACATTTTTTATACTTCTTGCCCGACCCGCAGGGGCAAAGATCGTTGCGGCCGACCTTGGGTCCCTCATGATGAATCGGTGCTGGCGGCTCTTCTTGGGCGGGCAAAGGCGCACCCGCACTTTGAGCGGCGGCATTGGCGGCGGCTCGGTTAAGACCTGAAAACTCATTGTGCACCATCTGCTGGGGCAATGAGCCAAAAACGCTCTTGGGCTCTTCTTTTTCACGGCCCAACGGCTGAACTTTAAACATAACTTCGGCAGCCTCTTCGCCAATGGAGCCATACATCGCTTGAAACATCGAAAAACCTTCCTTTTTATACTCCATCAAAGGATCCCGCTGGCCGTAAGAACGCAACCCCACCCCGTCGCGCAATTGGTCCATCGCATACAAATGATCTTTCCATTTCATGTCGATTGTGTTTAACAAAAACACGCGCTCCAAATGCCGCAAAGTCTCCGGTGTGATCGCACTTTCGCGCTCACCATAAAGTTTTACCAAATCCTCATAAATCAAATCCGTCGCCGGATCGATTTCGAGAGACTCAAGCGTCTGTTTATGCGGCGCAACATCATAGTTAAATTTAGCTTTCAAATAAGCAGCCAGAGCTTCCAAATCGCGGCTGCCGTCTTCTCTGGTCGTCAAGTACAAACCCATCGCATTGTAAACTGTATCTTCGGTGGCGCGCAAAATCCGTTCTTTTAAATTTTCTCCGTCTAAGACATGCCGGCGCAAAGCATAAATCGCCTCGCGCTGTTTATTCATGACATTGTCATACTCAATTAACTGTTTGCGAATCTCAAAGTTAAAAGTTTCAACACGCTTTTGTGCAATTTCAATCGCACCGCTAACCCAAGGATGTTCAATAACTTGTCCTTCTTCCATCCCCAAACGGTCCATGATCGACATAATCTTATCAGAGGCAAAAAGCCGCATGAGGTCATCTTCCAGAGAAACAAAAAAACGCGAAGACCCCGGATCGCCTTGCCGGCCGCAACGGCCGCGCAACTGATTGTCAATGCGCCGCGACTCATGGCGTTCGGTTCCGATCACGTGCAAACCACCAGCTTCGACGACCAACTCATGCTCTTTTTTAACCTGTTGCCGAAACTGTTCCAAAAACTTTTTTGTCAAAGCTTCGTGGTCTTCTTTACCTTCTTTATCTTCCTTGACCTTTTGTGCGGCCAAAGTCCTCGCCAAAAATTCCGCATTACCACCTAACATGATGTCCGTCCCGCGTCCGGCCATGTTCGTCGCAATCGTGACCGCCTTAAAACGCCCGGCTTGAGACACAATCTGCGCTTCCAACTCATGATACTTGGCGTTTAAAACCTGATGAACAATTCCCTTTTGTTTAAGAAGCTCGGAAAGAATTTCGGACTTCTCAATGGAAATGGTCCCCACTAAAACCGGCTGACCGCGTTTGTTGCATTCGATAATTTCATCGACGACAGCATTATATTTCTCGCGACGGGTTTTATAAATACAGTCAGCGTGGTTCTTGCGGCTTAAAGGACGATTCGTTGGAAGGACAATGACATCAAGATTATAAATCTGTTTAAATTCATTAGCTTCCGTGTTGGCCGTACCGGTCATACCGGAGAGCTTTTCGTACATTCTAAAATAGTTTTGAAACGTAACGGTCGCCAGCGTCTGGTTTTCCCGCTCGATCTTGATCCCTTCCTTAGCTTCAACCGCCTGATGCAAGCCATCCGACCAGCGACGGCCGGGCATCATGCGTCCTGTAAATTCATCGACGATAATAACTCCTCCATCTCGCACCACGTAATCGACATCGAGCTTAAAAAATTCTTTAGCCTTTAGAGCCTGTAAAACATGGTGCCGGTATTCGATAGTGTCCATATCGTGAATGTTAGCTACCCCAAACATCTGCGCGGATTTTTCCTCGCCGGCATCGGTGAGCGAAACCGACTTGGACTTTTCGTTAGCCAGATAATCAAACCCGACAGAAAGGTCTTCATTTTTTTGCTTGGCAATGCTTTCTTCCATGTCCGTTGTGCGCCGGCCCTTTAGCTGCAAAGCAATTTTGTTGGCGCGATAATACTTGTCCGTTGATTCTTCCGCGGGACCAGAAATAATCAAAGGCGTACGCGCTTCGTCAACCAAAATACTGTCAACCTCGTCGACAATAGCATAATTGTGCCCGCGTTGAACCATTTCATCACGCGAACCGACCATATTATCGCGCAGATAATCAAACCCAAATTCATTGTTGGTTCCATAAGTAATGTCACAGGCATAGGCCGCTCGACGGGAATTATTGTCCAAATCATGTAAAATAACTCCGACGGAAAGCCCTAGCATTTCAAAAATCGGCCCCATCCACTCGCGATCGCGGCGGGCAAGATAATCGTTAACAGTCACCACATGCACGCCCTGACCGGTCAAAGCGTTAAGATAAGCCGGCAGAGTACAAACTAAAGTCTTTCCTTCACCCGTCGACATTTCGGAAATATTGCCTTCGTGCAAAACCATGCCGCCGACAAGTTGAATATCGTAGTGGCGAAGTCCGGTTGTCCGTTTGGAAGCCTCGCGCACGACGGCAAAAGCTTCGGGAAGAATTTTATTTAATATCTCCTGCTTGGCTTTTTTTAATTCATCCTTAAGGCGATTAAAATTATTTTCCGCATCCGTCTGTTCTTCCTGTGTCAGAGCTTTAGCCAAAACTTCTTTGGCATCTTGGAGTTCATTGCGTTTGTCCGACACCGCCTCTTGATAGCGCTTGCGAAATTCCTGGGTTTTATTTCTTAATTCTTCGCTGGTCAATTTTTCCATCTTGCTCTCAAGGCCATTAATCTTTGAGGCCACAGCGCCCATGCGCTTGACCATGCCCAGAGAAGGAAACGGCAAATCCGGCGGAATATGAATCTTGACCTTTGGATCCAGACGGTCCAAAGATTTTTGCGCCCCGCCGACAAAAAACTTACGAACAAAAAAGTCAAACATAAATTTCTCCCTGTAAAATTTTAAAACCTAATCTTATTTAAATCTCAAAAACGCTTCAATAAAAATTTCAATGTCCCCGTCCATCACCTTTTGGACATTGCTCGTCTCAACGTCAGTGCGGTGATCTTTGACCAGCAAATACGGCTGCATCACATAAGAACGGATTTGGCTGCCCCACTCAATCTTCTGTTTGGTGCCCTGTTCTTTGGCCATGATCGCATCTTGCTCTTTTTTACGGTGCTCATAAAGTCGAGCGCGCAAAATTTTCATCGCGACCTGCCGATTTTGCAGCTGTGAGCGCTCGGTCTGACAGGCAACGACAATCCCGGTTTCCAAATGCGTAAAGCGCACGGCCGAATCCGTCGTATTTACACTCTGCCCGCCGGGACCGGAGGAACGAAAAACGTCAATCCGCAAATCTTCCGGTTTGATATCAACTTGAATATCATCTTCAATTTCGGGAATCACATCGACGGATGCAAACGAAGTGTGCCGGCGCTTGTTGGAATCAAAGGGCGAAATCCGCACGAGCCGATGCACCCCTTTTTCTCCTTTAAGCAGTCCGTACGCCATCTCGCCTTCGA
>CAYNSM010000016.1:0-26148 GCA_964400065.1 uncultured Planctomycetales bacterium | reverse complement strand
AGTGTGCGGGGATTTTTTCTCGCTCTTTTTTCATATCTTCCAAGCGGCTTGATTCGGCCGATTTTCAAATTCTTCGCTTTCCCGGCCGTAGCCGTTTTAAATTCATCTTGCCGTGTTCAACCTGAGATTGGACATTTTGCGGCACAAAACAAATTTCGTATAAGATAAATATGCGCCCTCAAACCCAAACAGAAGACATTAAACTATCAGCTAATAGTAATACTATTAGTGATAATAATGTCCAATCTGAATTTGGGGAGACAATGTATTTTCAAAGTCGTTTTAAAGCCTGGTTGCGCATTGTGGCCGCGATTGTGCTTTTTGTTTTTATTCCCGATCAAATCAGCTGGGCGTTTAACTATAATTCGTCCGTCCTTTGGGGTTCCAAAAATCCTTATCAGCAAGTTGTCGAAAAAAATTCTCCGGCCGAAAGAATCGTTTCGGCTCGGCTCGCTTTAGGCATTCATAACATCCTCAACAAAGTGGCCTATCACGATAATGCGCGCATTGAACTTAATCTTTCGGGCGTTTCGGCTAAAGACGGCAAGCCTTCGGACCATCGGCTTATTGTCCCCTCGAAGGTGACGATCAATGACGGGCATATGATGCTTGTCAATGCCTGGTTGAGCAATCCGGATATTCACCCCTTAAATTGCGGTGTTTATGCGCTGCGCGATCTTTTGCTTAATCGCGGAATTGCCGCTAATCTCGAAGAGCTTTCTGTTTCGACGTTGGCGGTTGACCTTTTAAGCGATATTGTCCGCCCGGGCGAGACCAAACTTAAAACGTCGCTTTACGCGATCGATCAAGTTGTTAAAGGTTACGGTTTGGCGTTTACGGCGATCAAGGTCAAGCCCGCCGATATTCCCAAATTAAAAACACCATTTATTGCTAATTACGGATCCGAGCACTTTGTTGCGGTGCATGCGATTGACGAGGGAAAAGTTTATTTTACCGACACAGGCAAGTCCGAAATTTTGGCGGCGGATAAATTTATTGATGGTTTAAGCGGTTATGTTTTGGCGCCGGATGTTGGAGAGGCGCAAGTTGCGTTTGAAGAAGTTTCGCAAGCGGCCCAAGCTTTCGTCTGGGGAAACAAATGGGTCGACCGCTCCAAACAGCGGTTGGTGTTTATTGAGGATAAGGATAATTGGACTGGGTTTTTCTTAAAAATTGGTATGTTATTCGCGACAGCCTATTTTGCGCCGGCTATGGCAGGTGCTCCAGCCGGAAGCACTGCAGCGCAAGAGGCGATCGGATATTCTCTTAGTCGCGGTGTCATTGCGATGGGCGCTATGGATCTTTCGCGAAGTTTGGTTTCGCTGTGCGTTTCAAAAGGATCCTGTGGTGGGGACACGGGATTCGTTTTAAACATTGCATTATCGGTTGGGTTAACGATTTTGGGCGAAGGCTTGGTGACGAATTTGGCAGGATCAGCCGCCGAGGTTGTTAAAGATGCAGGTTCCGAAGCCCTTACGGAGGAGGCGAAGCGTCAAGCGTTGGAGGAGGCCGAGCGTTATGCAGAGCAAGAAGCAGCGAATGAGGCAGTGCGCGATCAAATTGCCAAAAAGGCGCAAGAGGAAGGTGTTGCTGCTGGTGAAGGCGCTGCAGGCGATGCGGCCGTTGCGAATGTGGATGTGGATTTGAATATTGAAGGGGCCGTTGGTCAAGGCGGATATTTAATTCCAGCCGATCAAGTTGGATTTTGTCAAATAGACGGGGGTTTGCTCGATTTTGCGAAAATAGGGTTTGGGACTGGAGAAGTCACCACGCTTGACTTGCTTGGCAATCAGATCGGGGATTGGTTTAAAGACTTGTTTGATTTTACAAATGCGCCAAAAGATTTAGCACAAACGACGGCAGATGCCGCAAAAACTGCGCCATCTGGTTTTGTTAAAATGATAGGAAAACTAGTCGGAAGCAATCCAAGTCGGCTTTTGACTTTAAATGAAGCGTGGGCACGGCTTCCGAGTGCTATAGGGATAGGTGTGATTAATGGGTACGTGAAGATCAAATTGGCTACGGCTTTAAGTAAGATGCTTGGCGATAAAATGGATCCGGTTTTAAAAGAAGCGGTTGTTGGGATTACGACTTCGGTTGCCGCTGAGTATGCGATGGTAGGTGCCGCTCATCTTTTTGGCGAAGAGGGTTTAAAATATTTGGGGTTAGGTCGCGACGGCGGGGAGATTGCGAAAGCAGCTGCTCTGGATGGAGCTAACAACGTCATATCTGATCCGGATATGAGGGCGGGAATAGTTAATGATGTTGTGGACGATATATTTGCTGGCAAGATTGGTGCTGATTCGGAAATACTGAACGATATTACGAATGATATTTTTGATGGAAAAATTGGTGTCGATGATGAGTATGTGAATATTGACGGGAGTATCGATAATTCAGTTATTGATCAAATAGCAGCCGATGGTAATCCGTATATAAATATTGACGGTAGCGTTAGTAATAAAAGTATCGACCGCATAGTAGATGAGCGCATTAACCAAAAGAGTGCTGAGGTTTATCGTGATATTTTTAAAGCTTTTGAAAATGGTGGTATCAAGCAGGGGAAAATTGTTTATAACAGTTTTTCCGAATCATTAGCTCAATTAAACGGCAATGTGATGGGCCGTGTCGTCGGCGTTTTGGGAAGCACCTTGCTTCGTTATGCTCTTAGCAAAAGCGGCAATAAGACTTTTGCTTCCGGTACGTTGGCGTCGCAGGCGATCGGCGAAATCGGCAGTGCTTTGGCGGGATTATTGTTTCACAATTTTAAAGGAACGCTGGGTTTTGAAAAGCCTGTTAATCTTGTAGAAAAAAGAAATGATGATGGGGAATTGATTGGGTATGCTTACAGGGATTCCTTAACGATGAAGATGGTTGATCTTGATAAGGTCGACGGAAAGATTGTTAAAGAGTTTGATCCTAGCAAGAATAATGGCCAAGGGGCAGTTGTTACGAATTATTATAAGAATGTAAATTTTGAAAACCAGTTTTCTCAAATATTATTTCAAGGTTCAATTGGGGTCGGCGTGGCTATGGCGGTTGATAAATTTGAAAAGAAATTGCGTGATCCTAATAAGCCGGTCGATGAACAAAAAATTGCTGCTTTGCGTTTAGGTTTGTTTTTAGTTATGGCGGTCGGCTCAGGTCTTTTGGCCAGTTACGCATATTCCAAGAAGGAGACTGAAAAGACTTTGAATGGTGAAGAATCTAAGGGAACTTATGCGGATCAGAATTTTTTTGCTGTTGGAATGGGTGTTGCTTTAAATGGTCTTGGCCGCAGCATAGCTTCTGGAAATATTTTTGGGATGTTGGCTCAAGGGCAAATTGGTTGGGCTTCGCAGGGGACGTATGATGCGGATGGTAAGCCGGTGTTTGATTATCGCCATAGCTTTACGCCGGGAGTTGTTAGAGCTTCTGCTTTTATGGATGAATGGGGCCGTGCGACCGGCTGGTCATCTTCGACGGTTATTGCCCGTGAAGCGTTGATTGAAAACATGCATGAGAATAATAAGCAAGTCATTGCCCAAATGCGTCGAAGCGGTGCCAGTGAAGCGGCGATTAAGGAACAGATTGACGTTAATGAAGCGAGTCTTGGTTTACAGCTAGCTCTTTTTGATCATCAGGCTGAAGAACGCTCTTACGGCTATTGGGTCGAAACGTTTAATACGCATTTGGCCAGCGGTTATCTGCGTCCCGATGTTTATGTTCAGGGAGGCATTGCGGCCAATATCCAGTTTATGCGCGAATTGTTTCTTTCGAGTGTTGTTACGGATCCAGAAAAGCTTAGATTTTATCGCGATGATTTGGGTTTTAATATTCGCCAAGTGCGAACCGTGAAAAACGATTCTACCGATTCGCTTGTTAAGGCCATTTACAGCAATAGTCCGGATAATCCTTCAGAGTGGAAAGTTCACGTTCCCGGTAAAAACGCTTGGCTGCAAAGAAATCAATTTCAAGGTGTCATAGATTTTGGAAGGCTTAATGCCAAACGTGACCCGGCCGATCAATCGCATTATACTGGCAACACTGCTGCCGGAGAATTTGATCATGAATTTTGGGGTTTTGCAAAGTCGGGGCTACAGCTTTTCTATGAACAATCTCCGCAAGCCGCAGAGATTTTTGCTCAAAACAAAGGGCAATTTAGCGCTGATCAAGAGCAAAAATTGCGAGAGGATCTTGCGAAGCTATACAAATCTGATAATGAACGTATTGATATGGAATTTAAACAGATTACCCAAAGCGGCATTTCTTATGAAGGGTATCAAAAGCTTCAAAGTCTCTTTGGCGAAAAGGCGGAGCAAATAGTGTCTTTGTTAGGAAACGTGAATAAAACAGGCGGCTTTAAACCTGTTTTTAAAAATTCGGATCTTGATTTTCTTTATCCGGTTATTGGCGGCGGCACGATGAACTTTAATAGAACATTGTTTGAAACAGTTTTATTAAACAAAGGCAGTGTTGAGTTTAAGCAAGGTTTTCAAAACGATGTCACATTTCGAAATATCCCGATGTTGGCTGGGTTTAAAGCCGCAAAAGATGAAGAGGCCGCCTTAAGGTTTAGTTTTGGTCAGGATCTTGATTTTAAGCTCAAAGATTTTAACATGAACTTGTTTTTACCGATCGATAGGCGCCAAGGGCAAGAATTTGAAAGCGCTATGGATAAGAGTAAAGTGACGGAGGGCGTCGTTGGCAAAGACGTGATAATTTCTTCTTTATTGGCGATGGGTGCTTCGGGTGAATTGGCGCATTTTGTTGGCGCGTGGGAACAGATTAGTAAAAGTTTAACCTCCCAAGATATTTCTAACACGGCTTTTGCAAGCTTTATTAATAAGGACGGCATTGGTGTTGGTTATCGTAGCGCTGCTTATAGTTTGGCTTCACAAAAGAAAGCAGGGCCAGATTCTTCTAATGGCGATGTCCTTGCCTATCTTCCTAGCGTTGGAGATTTAATGGGTATCAAGGGTGGCAAAAGCAGTGTTATCGCCGATGCCGTAATGACTGCAATCAGTCCTGTCCAAGAGGCGCTTTCTACGACGATTCCAACAAGCGATATGACAACCGAATCTAAGTTACTTGTTTATAACCAGCAATCGCAAACGGCAGGTTCGTCTGGCAGTCTTGAAGACGTTAATTCTGTCGGCACAATTTCGAAACTTGGGCAGGAAATAAGATTTTTTACACTTCCCGGCCAAAATATCCAGAAGATTGTTTCGGGTCAATCATTTGAGGTTGCAAACGGTTCAATGGGATGGAAGTCAAGTTCTCTTGATATTAATGGCGCAGTTCTTGAACAGGGCGGCGGTATTATTGGTGATGGAAAGTTTTTGATGGGGGACGCGGCAAAGCCGTTTTATGAAGCTGGTAAAAAGGGAGATATCGCTCTTGCCAACAGTATTCTTCGTACAGATGGCGTTGCGCAACCGTCAACAATGACTTTGTCTTTTGGTCCTAGCGGAGAATTTGGAAACTTTTCAAATTATAAATTGTATTTGATGAAGGGGTCAGAAGAATTTAATCAGCAATACAATATCACAGATTCGGTTGTGTTTTCTGAGCGCTCCCCATCCGGCGGCTCAGGTCAGGAGGCAGAATGGAAACCGATCACTTTAGCCCAGCTGGTTAAGCCATCTAACGAAATTTTGGCTCTCAACCCCAATGCGAATGAATTAAAATTGGGCGACGGCGAACAAATCGCTTTTACCCAAGACGGTGTGGTTTGGAAAGGTCTTCTTTATGCTAATGGTCCGGCAATACTGCCCTCGAGTCAAGCGGTTATTGATAAAACTAGGGGCATTATTATTCCGGGGACGATCGCAAGAGATTTTGTTTTAGGTCTGCCTTATCAAGAGCAGGGCAATCCGTTTACCGTGGCTTTAGGAGGTGGGAGCAAGGTTCGTTATGATGCCGTGACGTACGCCGGCGAACGCAAGATTAAGAATATGTTCGGGCAGGATGTCTTAACGTTTCATGATGTTATGTACGCGATTTCATCTGCAAAAAATCCGCTTGTCCAAAATACTGACGGTAAAATAACCGGCGATGCTTCGATCGGTGCTTTGCAAATCAATTGGGAAAAGGGTGTAGGCGCGGATATGGATAGGGCGAGTCTAGGGGCTCTTCCTGCTAATGCCCAAAAGATGTTTTTGCCGCAGGGCGCAAATGTTGCTTACATCGGGCAAGGGACATATTTTGCCGATCAAGTGGTCGTTTCCAACGGCCAATTGGTTTTTACGCCTACAGAATATCAAAAATTACCAATCTCATTTGTTCTAAATCGTAATGCTTTAGCGAAATTGTCGGATCAAGATATTTATAAAATCTTTAATCAGCTGGCCCCAAATTTTACGGATCGCACGAATCATAAAGAAGTTTTAAATAAATTTTCACAAGCGTTGTCGGGTGAGTCTGACGAAAAATCATCGGAAGACAAACAATCAACTCCCGGTAAAGTGACAATTACGGGAAGCGATGTTCCCTTCCACAATCTTGCTCAAGGCCATATCTCGGTTGGCGCTAATCCCTTTAATGGATCCGTGACACCGCTTTTAGCAGGTGCGTTAAGCCGTAATGATGTTTTGCTTGAAAACGCTCCGTTTGCTTTTGTTCTTCCCGCTCCCGGGAAAGGAGCCATGCTTATTCTTGGCAATTCGAGCTCCAAAGGTCAAACTACCTTTGGCCTTAATCAAGGCGGCGGCAAAGGGGTCAGTTTAACAGCGATGCCGGCAGAGAAAGGCGGCGGTTTGACAGCGTTTGGGATGTTAGCCGGCGGCGTTTTGCAAGGCGGTAAACAGAAGGTGCAGATGTTTGTGACTGTTTATGGACGCATGGGTATTGACGCTGGCCGCGGCTTGATTTCTTTAGGCGGCGGCAAGTTGGAGCTTGGAGCTAGCAATTATTTAATGACAGGCGCGCCAGGAGCAAAGTTATTTGAATTATTGCTTACTGGTGTGAAGGTTGAAGGTAATGGTAAGATTGCATTTCTTGGAACAAGTGGAAGTTTATATTATCCGAATAGTCGTCAGGCTATGGGGTTGTCTGGAGAGGAACCGTCCGGCGATAAATCTTCGGGCGGTAAATCTTCTGCCGGCGGTACACCCAACCGTGCTAAATGGGACATTTTTGCCAATACTTTTTCTCCCGGGGCTGTCGGCGGTCAATTGGCAATTTATCTGGATTTTAATAATATCTTTGCGTTTAATCTGCAGTCGCCGGGTTCAATTTATTTTGTAGAAGATAGCCAAATTGCTAAAACCGCCGCGATAGGGAAACCTTTGATGCTTTCTGAAGGCGTAGAAGGTAAAGATGGATTGGGCGTTAAACAAATTGTTACATTTACTGGCGCTATTGATAAGGGTCGTTTGGCGGCTTTTGGATTTGGTGCTAATGGCGCTCGTTTGTTTGGCAACGTCGAAGGGGTTTTGCGTGCGAAAGGCGGCTATAACACCAGTGTTGATGGCATAAATTTTGAGCTTAGAAACATGGATGGGGAAGGATATGTTCGCGCGGAAGCTTACGGTGCACTGGATAAAAAGCTTACAAAAATCAATGGCGGGAATGTTTCTGCTGTCGGCGAATTTTATGTAGTTAAGGGGGCTAAGGGTGAAAACATTCTTGTCAATGTCGGCAAGATGGACGTTGAAACTCGACGTGGCTTTATGGGACGGGAAGGTATCGAGAGATTAGATAATGCTAATTTATTTATTCTTCTAGATAAAGAAGGTAAAGCCCGTAGAGATAAAAATGGCGATATCGTTATTGAGCAGCGCAATGCTAGCGATATGGATCCGCGCGACCTATCGATGGTTAATCGTCTTTCTAATAGAATGAATTTTACGATTTCTGGAATAACAGACCTTTTTGGCAAGTCCATGAGTTTTTATTCTCCCAATGGCTCTAATGGTGCGATTTATGAATCAGCGAATCTCGACGCGCGTGATTTGCGTTTAATGACAAAAGTTGATCAGAAAGACATCTTTTTATTGGGCAAAACTTACTTAGCTGGCAGTGATTCTTTGGATCCTCGTGATCTTAGATTAGCTAAAAGTATTGAAAACACAGGGGCAACGGGCAGTGGAAACACTTATATCGGTCAGGCATTTTTGTTGGAAGGCATAGGCTGGATGCCTAAATTTAAGCCTGAGGATGGAATAGGCGCAGGTGGCGAAAACCCTGTTTTCAGTATGGAGCCCGGAATAGTTGCAAAGGTTCAACAATTCGCTGCTTGGGATAATTTAGCCGAGATTCAAAATATGCCGTTTGTTATTGGTAAGCTTGAGACTCAAAACGGCATTACGCGTATCAAAAAAAATGATACGGTTTTTAATGTGGAAAAAGGTCCCAATGGTAGCGTTACTGCGGGCATGGACTTGAAAATGCCTGAAGGCGCCCAATATAGGTACACAAACAATATTCAGATGCAGGGCACTGCGGATTGTAAAGGTAAACAGGAAGATGTTCCCGGAAAATTTATTAATCCGGTTGTTCATGAAAGTTTTGTTATGAAGGTCAGCTTTGACGGAATTTATTCCGCAGGGTTAAAACCCGTGGATGCTTTTCGTATGGTTGATGGCAATAAAGATTATGGGTTTGTCACCAAGAACTCTGCCGGGCAGGAAATTTTCTTAAGCAAAATTCAGCCAACCTATAAAGAAATTTGTGCGACTTGTTCAGTTCCTGAGGGTGTGCAGGGAGTTATCACTTTGCAATTAAAAGGCGATAGTTATGATAATTTCAAAGTTGACAAAACTGCACCTTACGCTGTTCTTGCCTCTGATACTACCCAAAAAGTCGATGGCGGTTTTTATGCTGATCCGTTAAAAAGAGGCGGATTTATTTTCTTGCCTCCTACCAGCAAAGACGGCAAGGCCGATGCGCTGATGGTTCAATATTCTGCCTCAAAGCAGACAGATGGCAGTTTAGCGATAGTTCAAAAAGGCAATGACGGAAAGAATTATTTTGAAGACGGTACACTAGTTGCGGGGTCGATTGTGATGATTACCAAAGCGATAACGGCTGGCAAGGACGGAATCTCCGAACAGCTTATGCGCGTTGGCGATATTGATTTAAGAAGTGAAGGACAGATTAATTCTTTGGTTGCCAAAGGCGCAACGCTTAAAGACGGGCGGGTAGTGGCTGAAAGTCAATATTTAGGGATAAATGGCGCAATGTTGTACTACAAGATCACGTCTGATCAGGGTCAAGTGGCCAATGTGGCCGTTGATCCCGCACAATATTCTTTGGCCGGTTCAGCGTCGGAAAAAGCACAAACCATTATTTTGGATCCAACAATTTCTGTAAAGACAGCATATGGCAAGGTCGAATATGCTGTCAGTGAAAAAACTATTTCTGTGCGAAACGCACAAGATAATGCGGAAGCAAAAAATGTTTTAGCTCCCGGAGCTTTTCTTTCTTTGACTCTTACCGACGGCAAAAAGATTTTAGCAAGTGATGTAATGAGTCAGACAGCTGCGTACTTAAAAGCTCAAGGTGTTGATGCCGATCTTGCAGGGGCGCAATTAAATCTTACAGAAAAAGACGGTCAGCCGATTTTAGTTGTCAGTGGTATTAGAACGGATAGAAGAGAAGTAGAAGTTCCTAATTATGTTGGAGCCGGCAATTATGAAGGAACGATAACAACGGTCGAAAGTAACCCGTATAAAAATGTTGTTGTTCTTAATCCACAAGCTTCGACGGGAAATCAGATTAGTGAAGTTAGGGATACCGAACGCACGTATGCTGTTGCCGATCTTTTGCGATATGGCGTCGGTCAATTCCTCGCGACTCGAGGCGAATATTTTTCTACCGAGCAATCGCGTGCGTACGGCTCTCAGATGGCAGAAGATGCTATTCAATCGAGCCCTTATGTTGTTGGGACTCTTGCGAGTCTTCCTGGCATGGCGCAAGCAAAGGGACTTAAGGTTGCCGGATTTGGTGCTGATTTAGTTGGGTTCGATAAAGACATGAATCTTTATCAAAAAGGAGCTGCCCTAGAAGGTCAGCTTTACGCTCGTAGTCAGGCTGGTTCTGCGCTGGCCGAGAGAATTGTCAATTGGCCGGTTAATTTTGGAGCTCGAGTGCATTTAGGCATTGCTAATTTATTAGATGAAAAAGAAGTGATTAGTCAATATGGTCAATATTTAGGAAATCCAAGCAAAGGTCAATTAGCTTTTGATCTTATGACAGACTTATTAATTATTTTTGGCGGCGGGATTGGTAAGGTTAATTCTGTTTTATCGGGAGCGAATGTTTTTTCAAAACCATATCAACTTGCTATGGCCGAAGGGGCTTTGTGGGGCGGTGTTAATACGGGCGTGGCTTGGGTTGGAAGATATGTGGGTTCTGAAGGAACAGATACTCTGAAGTTTAAAGAAGGGGCAATCATTTTTGGTATAAGCGCTTTGACAATGGGCTTATTTAGAGCCGGAAGTTTTAAGCTTGGCGCAACTCCTGTCGAGGGTGTTGAAACCGCATTAAATTCTTATGCTTCCCGGTCATTGTCGCAAGTAGCTCTTACACAAAACAAAATTCTTTTGGGTTCCGTTTACGGCGCGGCTGGTTCGGCTCTCCAGTTTGGTGCGTTGGGTACGCTTTTGCCGACAATGGCGCAATACGGATATAATCCGAAGAATTTTCAAGTTGACTCTAATAATCGTTTTTGTTCGCCGGATGCTGGTGCACTGGATTTTGGAAAGATAAAAGACATTGCTTGGGCTAATTTTGTTGATTACGGCCTTCCTGCGGCGATCTTTGCCGGCGTCGGCGGCGCGTCCAAGTCTTTATTAAGTGAAGCGGGTAAAACCGCAATCGGAAATTATCAGCCATTTTTTATAAGAGATTATCTTGCCTCTATGGTAACAGGAAATGTAAACCAAATATCAAGGGCGTCTTCGTTATTGCGAGCATCATTATCTCCTGCAACTTTTACAATTACCGCTTCCGGCGGGTATTTTGCTGGTGTGGGTCAAGTGATTAACAGCACATTTGTTTCGACCTTTACCGACAAAAGGACAACTTTTGCCGAAAATATGAAAACCGGTTTGGGAGATTTTGTTGTCGGCGGTCTTTTTGGCGCTGGTATTTATGCGGCTGGCGCAATGGCAAAGAATGAATGGAATGTGGCCAGCGCCGCGACCTTGATGTTGTCTGGTTCTGTGACGAATGTCGGTAGTAATTGGATTCGTTCTTATGCCGCAGGAGAAAATTATACAACTGGTTATCGTGATATGGTTTCTGGTGCCTTGGTTGGCGGGCTTTTAAGCCGTTTTAAGTACAACGGGCAAACTTGGGGCGAAAGAATGTTTGAAAAAGGAACAGGCACTTCCCAATTGGTGTCGTCAGCTCTTTTTGGCGGTTCGGTCAGTGTTGGTAGCGATTTAATGGTCAAGACAGCGGCGTATGGGTTTGATTCTTTTGACGCGACCCGAGATGCCGGATTTCTTAAAACGTTGGGATTGGATAAAGATACCAATCATTTGAGTTATATGACAAGTTTGAAAGATGTTGGAAATGTAGTTGTGGTAGATTTTGCTACAGGTATTATGGCTGGTCTTGGGGCACGCGCTTTATTGGGTAAAGGCATGGGAACCATGGATAAGGATAAATCAATGACCCTTCTTGAACAAGCCGTAGGGCTTGTGTATAACCCTACAGTTGTTTTTGTTCGTTCGGGTTCGGAGAATCTAGCAAGATTATCTTCAGCTTGGTTGGGAACACCTTTCCGTGCCAATCTTTGGCGTTGGGGCTTGGCGCCAGCGCTTTTGGGTACAGCTGATGTGGTTGGTACAGCAGCGGTCAGAGGAGTTTCTAATTCATATAGTGAATTGCATAAGGAATATTTAAGTGGTTATGAATTTTTAAATGAATATATTCTTTCTCCTCCAAGTGAAATAGTTAATCCGTGGGCCGGTTATAAACAGACTTTTGGTCAGGGCGTTTTTGCGGGAATGATGTTGTCTTTGGCGGGAACAGGCATCGGTGCCAAGGGGCATTTTAAGGGGATACAGGAATCTTTGAAAGAAATTCACAGCAATCCGTCGGTTCTTTTTGCGACAGCTTCTGATATTAAGCTCTCAGGCAAGGCCGCCGCTGGTCAGATGGAATTGCTTAAATTTTCGACTCTTGAGGGTGCCAAAAAATGGCCGGTCATTTCTGTCGCTTTTGATACGGCCAATGCTTTATGGGGTTCTGCTTTTGACCGCATGACAACCGGCGTTTGGTCTGCGCCGCAAGTTCATACTAGAGAATGGGTAAACGGTCAAATTGTTGCGGGTTCTGCTGTCGATCTTGCCAGCGTCAGCGGCGTTCTTGCTTTGGCGCAGTCGGCAATGGTAGCTCCCCAGACAGGTTTTATTATGCATCCTATGATTGGGATCATGATGAAAAAGCCCTATGAAATTGAGGGTTCTGCGACAAGCAGTCAGGCCATGGCCGCTCAGGGCGGGATTGTTTCCAAAATTGCTAACGCGATATATTTAGGGGTTCGCAAAGATGTTGGAACCGAGGCTACGTTTCAGAACGCGATGGTTGGAATGCAGTCTTCTTTCATCGGACGTCAATTGGCGATGGCTGACGCGACGATGTATATGGCGGGCTTGACAACCGGTTTACAGCAGGCCGGCAAGCATTTGAATATCAATCCGGCGGTCGCGGATGCTTTGGGTTGGGTTGGTTTTTTCTCTCTACCCAACGCAAAATATAAAGAAGATGGCAAGGTTATGCAATTGGTCGGGCAGATGCGTTATCAGCGTTCGGCGGCCTCGAAATATGATAATGATATTTCTGTCAACTTAGGACAATCACCGAGTCTGCAAAAGATTGACAAAGTGCTGGATAAAATTTCTGCTTTGAAGGCTGAAAAAGAAGCATTGCTCAAAACCGCATCTGATAATAATCCTGCGCTTCAAAAGTCGCTTCGGGATCAAATCAATGTTTTGCAGGCTGATGCAGAGCAGATACAGCGCGGTACGCTTGCTTTATTAGCAAATTCTAATGCTCCGGGACAAACAAATGAAATTGCCTCCAGAATGGCTACGCTTAAAGAAAAAGGATTAAGCAAAGCGGATATTGCAGTTGTTGCGCGGCTTTCTACGGGCTTGACTGATAAAGAAGCGAGTGTTTTAAAGTTGCCGGCTATTATTAAAAGTGTTGTTGCGGCGCGGGAAGCGGCATTAAAAGATTTACCAGAAGGATCAAGTCGTGCTACTGCTTTTCGAACAGCGACCCGCGATGCTTTAAACAAAGAAGGAATGACGGTTCCTGAATTTGTCCAAGCCCTTAAAGCTTCGGGCAGTCGTTTAAAAGAGATTCGAAACAGTGTTTCTGCCGATGCTGTAATTACCAAGGTTCTCGAATCCGAATCTTTCCAAACTCCCGCCGGTCAAATGAAAGGTGTTGTTGAACAGCTTAATAATGCAGATATTTCTAAAAAATTCGCTGAAATTGTTGGTGGAAATCTCTCCGTCAAAGAAGTTGAGACATTTAAGACAGACGTAGCGACAGCAGTTGATGCGTTCTTGAAAGAGAAAGGCATTGCCACTACAGGAACTATGGATCGCGCCGCTTTTTCTTTGGCCGCTGGCTTGCGCGCAGAGCAATTAGAAGCGCCGACTCGTATTGTCAGAGGTAATAAATTTATAGCAGATAATGTTATTCCAGATCATCTATTTTCTGCAGTTATCAAACATATGTCGCGTGTTAATACGCTCGAAGGATTTAATAAAACACTTGCACTAGCACAGCGGCAATATGAGAAGTTAGAAAGACAACATGAATATTATGAAGCAAATAAAGAAACAAAGCCCAAATTAACTCCTCCGCCGATGACTTTAAGCGTGGCTCGTAAATTGCTTTTGGAAGCTACGGAAGTTGCGGCAAACAAATTTTTGTTGGAGCATATCGGCAGTGGCAAGGAAAAACAAGAAGCTCTGCTTGCACAAGGAGTGCCTGAGGCATGGATTGCTGTGCTTAATCAAGCGCGTTCGGAGTTTGACAGCAGTGAAAATAATGCGCGATATGCAGCTGCCGAAGTTGATAAAGCCAAGTTTGAAGATTTGTTGGGTCGTTTGAAATTAGTTAGTAATGATACAAATTATAGTTTTATAAGGTATGAAAATTTGCAGACTGACTATGCTCGACTTATGCCGGATGCACCAGCAGGAGAATTTGAGATTCAAAAGGCGATTGGGGCTTTGGAAGAACGTATTAAAACAGTAGAAAGTGGTTCGTCGACAGCGAGAGAACAACAATCGCGAATTACACAATTAAAGGAACAATTAAGCAGTGCTCAAGATGAGGCACAGAAAATAACTATCAATAAACAAATCGACGTCGCCAAATTAGAATTAGCCCGCACGGATGTCGCGCAGTTAACGTTCTTATTAAATGGCCTTAAACAATTTGAAAAGACCAATCGAAACGGCGAGGGCTTGTCTTCTAATAATAGAAACGACATGGCTACAATGAAAAAACTTCAACGTGAATTTAATCAGTTAGTTGGTAAAGAATTTGAGCATTTAGGACTCAATAGTGATAAGGGTGGAAAGATGTTTGATGCAACAAGAGCCAGCGAATTTTTGCAGGCCAAGGTTGCTGTACTTGATGCCACTATGGCGGATGCGCTTGTTGCTCGAGAAGGTAACGCTCGCGTTGAAATTTCTTCTAATAATATCAAAACGTTGGATTTTGACAGCTTTGATCCGCAATTTACCAAAGAATACACCGATGCTCGTTCCAAAACCAATCGTTTGGAAGTTTTAGCCGCAGCGCCATTGCGTTCGTATCTGCCCAGTCAATATGACGCTTTTCGTCAAGCCAAAGGCCTTAATTTCGACGTGCGGTCACTTAAAGTGCTCGGCGGCATGGCTGTCGAATTTAAGGATCGTTTCTTCGCGAATTTAAATAGCAAGGCAAATGCCGATGCCGGAGATATTGTTTATAAATTACATCTTGAAACGATGCACAGCGTGGATCTTGCGCCGGGCTTGCGTGAACAATTGCGTGGGTTTGCGGCATTAAAAGACGGTGCAAAGATTGAGGAAAAAGATGTTGGTGGTAAAATGGCTTTACAGATTGATACAACAGGTCTTTCTCATTCTGCTGTGAAGGCCGCTGAGATTATCAATGAAAAATTCTTACTTAAATATAGTGGTGAGGATATGAAGGATGCCTTGACCAGCCATCAAAGCCGTGAAGCGATAGAACGGGTTATTCAAATGGTCAGCGATCCCAATGCTTTTTTTGAATTTGGAACAGGAACTTTTAAGACATCCTTTTTGGCGCCTATTGCTACCATGGTCATCGCTTCAACGATGAAAGAGTATATTGATCGTTCGGTTTTTATTTTGGGCGGCAAAGGGCATTTGGATAATGCCATTGAGGAATATAAAAGTTTTGGCATGAAATTGGACAAAGAATATAACGGGTATGCGATTTATAAAATGAAGATTGCTGACAAAGAAGAAACAGTTCTTGTTATTCGTGATTCAGCTTTACATCAGAAGAAAAATCTTGAATCTTTACAAAGCGCGATTGATCAATCCAAAATTGTTTTGACGGATCGCAATACGCTTATGAGCGTTATGGCCAATAAAGAAACCGCTACGGATTCAACGGCCAAGACATACGGCAATATTTTAACGTCTTTGACCAAAAAGTCATGGGGCATTTTTGACGAGTTCCATGAAATGCCGACGGCTCCGAATTTGATTATGGGCAGCATGAGCGAAAAGATTGCTCTCAATGGTGTTGAATACAGAGCCAGCAAAGGCGCTTTGGAATTTTTGCAGAAACAAAAAGAAAAAAGCAATCAATCGTGGGATGAATATATCGCCAAAACATTTAAGGATAAGGATAAAGTTGATGTTTCCGCCGATAAACAGGAGGCTAAGTTTACTCGCGAAGTTATGCAGGCATACGCTGAGCATTTATATCCAAAGAATGGACGCGTTGAGGCTTTAAGTGAAAGTCAAATTGCGGCACTAAATGGTTATGCCGAGGCCTTTACCATGATCGCCGGTGAGGCCGGAAAAGGTTTTTCTTTTGCTTATGATAAGGATATCGAAGGGCTTCGTACAGTGCCGATTAGCGGTGGCGATGCGGCGCCTAATATGCGTTGGTCTGCTTGGAACGTTGCAATTGCTCGCGATGTTGTCGGACGCATGATGTTAAGCCAACAATTAGAAAATGAAAATGGCTCACTCAAGGGTTCAATAAAGAATTTAGCTGAGAAAGAAGGGTTGTCGAAAGAACATTTAGCAAAGGTCGACGCGGCCGTTGAAAATTTAAATGGTGAAAGAATATCTGAAAGTAATGCTTGGGAGAGCGTCCATGCTTTAATTGAAAAAGGGGTCATTCGGACATCGCCTTCCTCGGTGCGGGTTTCTAATATTGCCATGGCCGGTGAATTTGCGGTCAAGAGCTTTATGTCGGCAACTCCGCAGTTGGCCGAAACGTTCTCTAGATTGCAAGGTGCGCGGGCTTCCCAATCGATGGCAACAAAAGATTTTCGTGATAGTCAGTTGAGTTTAGTTTCAAAAATCACGGCTGGTTCGTTTAAAGAACAGCTGGCGAATTTGTATGGAAAGCCACAAGGAGCAGTTGAGCGCGATACTGTTTTTGCTTTGGAAGCTCGGCAAGATATTTATGCAGTTGAAAAAATGCTCAAAGATCGGTTTTCTGCTGGTGATGGCAATAAGTTGACCAATGATATTATGATTGTGACAGGTTCGATGGCGATTGTTTATTTTAAAGATGGCGGTAAAGCTGTTAAAGATATCGCGTATGCCAAAGATTTCTTGAAGAATAAAAGTGAATATGTACAGTTAAGTAACATGAAGGACAGTGAAAAAGTTACGGCAAAATCATTTATTACTGGCGAAAAAGAGACGATTACTGTTGCACAACGTAAAGCGGCGATTGAAGAATATATGGGGGGCAAGGCTGATTTGTCTGGCAAGGCTGATTTGTCTGGCAAAAGCATTGTTCTTTTATCTTCAAGCAACGTAACCGGTTTTGACCTTGTGACCCAAGCTTCCGCAAATATGAAAACTTTGGGCACGGATATCAAAGGGGCGGTTACTGATCCGGCAAAAGTCGGCAATGTTTTTGACATGATTATTGCAGAGCATAATAATTTGGGTCGTACAGTTAGTGACGAAAATACTTTGGCAATTGTTGCTAAGGTGAATGAAAAATTTAAAGGTAAAGTAAGCGATTTTGAGAAGCAAGCAGGTAAGATCACAGAGTATTTAACTTTAAGAGAAAATGAATCCCCGTTATTTATTACCGCCTTGGATAAACAGTCAACATTGACTATTGCTGAACAGGCCTTGGGTCGTGACCGTGGGATTAAAGCGGATAATGAGTTTTTTGGTAAAAATAATCGTGAGGCCTGGATTTTGGATTCTGACTCTAAGGTTAAGGTTGCCAATGACTTAAAAACTTATGCGGATAAAACTATTCTTGATGATTACGTTAAGCAGTTTCATTCTAATGAAAAGCAGGCTGCCGTCGAGTCTTTGCATGCCGCTATTCGCGACACTATTCATGAAGGGGCGATTAATTATTTTAAAGCGATGTATGATTTAGCCCCTGAGTCTGAAAGACAAAAGATTGTTGAACTGCGCAAAGAGTTTCAAAGTAAAGTTACCCTTGACGATAGCATCTATCGTTCCGAAGGGTTGCAGGTCTTGCAGGCTTTAAATTCTGAACTTGCGCACACCCAAAAATTGTTCCGCGAGATTGTCGAACCTAATTTATCGACTTTTTCAAAAGATGTGCGGACGTTTGCGTCGAGTGTGATGAAAATTGAGTCTAAAATCGATCCCGTCAAGACTGTCAGCAATGAATCTGATCCGATTGCGCTGGGAAATATCTTGCCGCGTATGTATTTGCATGATCAGGTTCGTCAGCTTTCCAAAATGTTTTCGGCCAATGACATGGAAGGCGTTGTTTCCTCCGGCCGCGTCAGCGAAAGACAAATTGTTTTTGATGCTTTGCCCGAAAAAATGGAGCAAATGGGTGGTTCAAGGCTCAGGGCGGCTATTGAAAACAATCCTCAAGAAAGAGCTAAGATCGCCGAAGAGTTGGCTTCCAACGGCGGTATTCGCGGATCACCGACAGTTCTTATGGATTTTATTAAAGAAAATAGTGCCAGGTCGGTTACAAATCCCGGCAAGTTTACCAGCAATAGTTTTTTTGGTAATCCTGATCAACATCAGGCTTATAAAGCAGTTCAGCTCTTTGAGGAAGATAAAGCAGAGGATATTCGTACGCAAATGCAGGCTAATCCCAACGGCGTTGGTAATGTTAGCGCTGACCGCGAGTGGCTGCAAAAGCTTTCTACAGCAGTTGATAAGATCGAAAAACCGGAAGTTAAAGAAATATTTTTGTCGTATTACAACTTGACGCCGGAGATGTTGAATTTTTATAACGGTGTTTATACTCAGCTTCAAAAAGGTTTTGGCACTTCGCTCAATGTTAATGCTATCAGGTCGCAGGATATTCTTAATCTTGCCTCTTCCGGATCAATTGCCCGATCTTACCAGCTTTTGGTTCTTAATAATCTTAACAATCCCCGCCTGCAACAGCAAGTTTGGACGTATTTAAATAAAATTGAAGCCTTGGGTGGCTTGGTGACTGAAAGCGACATAGACAATGCTTTAGATGAGATTCAACACGAAAACGCCGCTTTATTTATGGCCAAGAATCCGCAATCGGCAATAGTTTTGGGGGCTATTAGTGAGTCGGTTCCATCTGGCTTATCAGTTCCAGCGGGATTAGAAGATATTATGTTGGGAGAAGTTCAGAAAGCGGCGCAATTATTGAAAAAATTGAATAATGAAACACAAAGATCTTCGCACGCGGGAGAAAAGAGTGTTAATGCGACAGAATTTTATCAACAATTTAAGAAAACAGCACCTAACCTCGCCGCCGCCCTGGAAACATCTGGCAAGGGTCTTGCCAAAATAATCGCTCAGCGAGCAGGTTCTGCAGAGGCAACCATCGCCGAATATGATAAGTCAGGAAATTTAGACAAGATTATTAAAGCGGTAGAAAATCATAAAACCGCCCCAGAAAATAACAGCTGGGCAACCGAGCTAGGAGCATTGCAGGCTTCCCAAGCAGCTGATAAATATACAAATTCAGCGACATTTGCAAAGCTTGCTCCTACTGTTGTTCAAGCATTGGCAGATCCAGACAGCGGTTTGGCAAGATTGATTACCAATTATTCTTCTGAGGCGACATTAAGTAGGCAACAGGCACTTTCTTTATACAGCGTTTTTTCCAGTGGGGATACGGCTGAACATCATGCTCGTGGTCGTGCTATCGCGACTTTAATTGGTGAAGAAGCGGCCAAAAATCTTAGAATTTCGGATTATACCGATCCGGATGTTCTTCGTTACGTTTTTTCTGTGGCCGCTTCAAGGGATGGTAATAAGTTAGGCGCATTTGGGCGGGATCTTGCGCGTACTTTGAGTAAAAAGAGTGATTTTAAAGATATTAGCCGTGAAGAATGGGGCATGCTTTCAACCCTTACTGATGACCAAGGACAAAAGGAGCAAAGGAAAGCTTTCCGTATTCTTATGGAGGGACGAAAATTTCACGCTAGAGAATTTGCGGATCAACAGCATTTTGAAGAAATTGCCCAGCAGACTCTCCAAAAAATTAAAAAAGATAGCACGATTTTTAAGGTTGTGGATATTGTTAATCCGAAGACGTTTACCAGCCAATTTGAAGTCGTTGATCCTAAGATATTTACCAGTGCTATTGAACGTGCCAAGTTTTTGCGTCTGCGCATATTGCCGACAACCAGCGAGGGTCGATTTATTAACAAAATCGCCGGATTGGATCAAGATCTTACGCCTCAGCAATTTGAAGCTTTTCGCGCAGATCATGGCTTGGAATTGCAACGCGCATTGGATCTTATCGGTATTTCACAAGAGGATTATAAAGTTGTTCAAATGGTCCAGTACACTTCTAATGCTGACCGCGCCGAAGTTAGCCAGCCTTCGATTTATACAATAGCTTCGGGATTAACAACGCGTGTTAAAGAAAGTATGACAAAACATAGCAGTCGCTATCTTCCTTTGGCGATTGCTGGTTTGATGAGAGAACGCCCTGCGTTAACTAATCAGCAAGCGGCGCAGGAAATTTTTGGTATTTTGAATAGTCAATCATTCGATAAGCTAGACAAGATTGCTAAATACGTCATCGCACAGATATCTTCGAAGGACGCACAATTTAATCCTAGCGAAAAGGCTGATAAAGATACCGAAGAACAAGCGATGACGGTTTCTTTGGTGTCGGCGGCTTTAGACGAACATAAAGTCGCAGTCGATATTTTAGAGCCCAAACAGAAAATAGCGCTAGCACGGTATTTGATTGCTCAACCTGCCAACATCAGTGCTCAAGATATTGCGGGGCATTTGACAACAATATTCACGCCTCAAGACGCGAAAGCTATTGACGATAAGACAAAAGAAAACATTTCTCAGGCTAGTCAAGTTATTGCCGCGCAACTGAAAAAAATAAAAATTACCGAAACCATTATTCCTCAAGCTCAATCTCAAGCTGCGGCAATTGCATTGGTGGCAGTTTCTAAGATTGATAACACGGAGATCGTGAATGTCTTAAAGGATTGGCAAAAAGCGTTAAGCCCAGAAAGATTTGGGACCAAGGTAGAAGAAATTCGTGAAACCGTTGCAAAGGATTATACGCCAGAAAAAGCAAAGGAATATAAAGAAGTATTATATGGAAAGAATGTTGATCCTAACGTTGATATTGTTCTTGGCCGCACGATGTATCGTACTGGCGGGGCAAAAGCCGAAATTAAAATGCTGAAAAATGAAGGATATCAATTCCGATTAGCTCTTAATGCCAATTCCCTTGTCAATGGGCGCATCGAAGATCGTGTCATGGCTTACGATATTCCGCACGAATATCAGCATGCGACCTTCCATGCTTTGTCTACTTTACCGCAATGGATAGCCGCACGTTTTCAGGACCTTGTTAAAACGCAACCCGACGCAGTGCACGCTCAAGTATTGCAAGTTTTTCAGCCTGCTTTTGAATTGGAGCTACAGGAAATGGAAAAAGCTGTTGCCCAAAAAATCGGTTCATATTTAGGGCATGGTTTTGAAGAAGAGCTTTTACAAAAACGTCCTGATGGCGGTTTAAGAGGTTTGGCGCGTTTGCGTTTTGGTGACAATGGAACGCCTAATGAATTTTATGCTTCTTTAGGCGGCATTATTTATTGGTTAAAAGATTTGGGGATTAATGACCAAACCAGCCGCGGATATTTCGAAAAGGTAAATCGCGAACAACTTGTTGCGACCCAAAGTCTTTTAGGGCATATGGATTACTCTTATATTGTTTCAATTCCATCGATGAGTTATAACCGTTTGGCCAACGAACTTGAAATTTATCGCCGTGATATTGAAATGAGGGATTCAGATAAGGTTTTACGCAATCAACCTTTGCAAGACCAATTAAATGCTTATAATCAAGCGGTGACAAGCACCAGCTCGCCGATTTATCGGGCTGTTGCAGAAGCAAGAGGAAAAGTTTTAAATGTTGAAGGCGCCAGCGCGGCGATATTATTAGCTGATCGTGATAAAAATTTATTAAGTGCTCCGCCTCCGCCTGATGGCGTTGCTAAAGTCGCCGGTGGCCCCAAGCGCGCTTCTTCGTCATTATTTGGCAGACTTTTCGGAGGAGGATCGAGAGGTAATGAGGTCAAGGAAGTAAAGATGGTACCACCTAAATCTACAGAAACATCCCAATTGTCTGCTGGCAGGGCAAGTGCGGGTGGTGGCGGCGGGAATAAAGAGGCGCCTAAGATTGATCCTAGAAAAGGATCAAAAGCAGTTAATGCAGGTTCCACTGAAGGCACTGATCGCGCGAACGTAACTTTGGCAGCGGAAGCAGGATTAAGAAGCGAGCATGGATCAGGGGTAGGCTTTTTGGCAAAGACTACAGCGCCATCGCCGCCTTCATTTAATAATTCGGTTTTGAATATACATAATCTTTTGATAAACATTAATGTTCCTGCTCTTGGTAAATCTGGGGCTGTTGTTGGAGTATTTGGTTTGCCGTCTTTAAATATAACAACTTCTTCGCCCGCCATGGCTTTTGTTGGGACAAATAATGGCATTGTTTTAGCTTCCACGCCTTTGACTGGGGGGACAACGTCAAATGCTCCGCCGAACACGATCGCGACTTCTTCTGGTTCTTCCAATACAAGTAACAATTCTGTCACCTCATCTCAATATTCAACTGGTTTATTTGCCGGCGCTACAGATTTGACGGGCTATGCAGGCGGATATTTTCAACCAAATATAGAAAGTGATTCAAATTTCCAACCTTATGTTCTTAATACAACTAACGGTGCAGGAAATTCTAATAATTCCACTTCGCCTTTTGTTGGAATTAATAATCCAGAAAGACCGATAGTACTGCCGCCATCTTTTGGTACTCCGCCAGTAACTATTGAAAAATTCCAGGCTACAATTTTAACGCCACCAGCGTTTGGAGTCATCTCGGCGCTGGGCGTCCCCGGCAGCATGATTCAAGCCAGCTCGAACTTTATGGAGCGTGAAAATATTGCTGCGGCTTTTAGAGCAAACCCGAAGATCACGGAAAAACTGCTTAAAGGAAAATCAATTTTTGATTTAACCATCGAGGAGAACAGAACACTTTTAGCAAGTGCTGAAGATAAACCGCTTATTATTAGGGAAAAACAACTTTCGAGTGAAGGAATAATTAACTTAGCCAATCAATTAAGTGTCCCGATAGTTGCTTTTATTCAAGGATCTTTTAAGAAATATGAAATTACGTCGGAAGGTAATTCACAAATAACAGAAAATATCGACCCAATAGAAATTAATGATGGACTTGTTTTGGTCGACGAAACTTTCCGTCCGTGGCAAGGTGAAAATATCCGTCAACTGGTTTTGCGTTCAACTTATGATTTGCGTGCTTCTCAGTGGGATATTAGCGAAGGCCAGATATTTGCGTCTATTAAGGTTGGTCACTTAACGGTCGCTATCGATCGTAGCTTAGGTGATCGTGCGTTGGCTTATGCTAAAGTCGCGGCAAAATATAATGCCGCGTATGTTGTCATCGACACAACCGGATACTTTGTTGCCAATCGTCAGGCAAAGATTTTGCGGACCTCGGACAATGCCAGAGTTTTGGTTGTCGGTAAAAATTCCACTGAAGCTGTTGGCGGGATTGTCAGTAACATAGTGACAGAATTAGAGAAAGAACAAGCAAAGAAGCCGATTGTTTTAGTTATTGCGCGAATGTTTGAAAGTCAAATTGCAGCCAATGCTATCGATGAAAACGAAACAATATTTTCATATCAGCGCGTATATGAGCTAGCGGCGAGCAAAGATCGGTTAGCCGAATTAGAATTTGCCAAATCCGCTGCCGTACAGCCAGCTCAACCGCTTCCAGTCAAAGCATCGGCGAGCGTTTTTGAAAGAGTGTTTGATTTGATTCCTGCTTCCACGCCGCTCATCGCTCCGGCACCGGTTGCACCGACCATTCCTCTGCTTAGCTCGAAAGTTGGTTCGTCAGCAGTTGTGTTTGTTGATAAAGCTCAATTAGGAAATCACTTTAATGATTTGAAAGAGCAAGGATTCTCACCGTTGGTTTATTTCTTTGATGGCAATAAAATTAATGCGACAAATAATATGGGAGGCAAGCATTTAACGGATCTTGGTTTAATTAATGTTATTGTTGCGCGCTTTATAGAATTTGCGGAAAGTAATAAGGATAAAGGTGTCAAAATTCTTCGCGGTGGAGATGAGTTTGTTGTTGTTATGCCCAACGATCAACAATTAATAGCGGCGCTAGAAAAACTTAAGGTTAAAATTGACCAAGAAGTTTACGCTCTTGCATTAGTTACTTTGCCGGATATTAAAGGACCTGTGGATGAAGTTGTAAAAAGTTTAAATGAAAAACTTGGCGATCGTTCTGTTGACATAACATTCTCTTCGGTTGGCGCTGGATATGTTCATCAGGCGCAACTTGTTCTTGGTTTTCGCAAGCAAGAAACTCAGCTTAAGAGCGCTGATTATATTAACAATCGTATTGCTGAGTTAAACGCAAATGGGTTTAAGGGTCTTAAGAAGGTTACAAAGGTTGCTATTGATGGCGAAGAGCAAGATTCGTGGCTTGATAAAATAGGTAACGAAGTCCGCTTAACTCTTTCTGGTGGCGTTGCTGAGGCTCCGGATTTTGAAACGGCTTTTAAAGCGGCTGCGGATGCTAAAGATAAATCTAAGAAAATATATACTGAAGAGGAAAATACTTTTGGTCCAGCGCGTATAGTCAAAGCGCAAATCGAAAAGATAGCTAATCCGCATAACGAAGGCCGCGATATTGCTCGTGATGACGCTGCACGGGTTCGCATGGCGAAAGTGAATACACTAGATGCAAAATCTCGTGAAGGCAATGAAGTTGTTGTTGTCAAACAAGGTGTTTCTTATGTCCACGATGCCAACGTAGCTAAGAGCGTTGTTGAACAATTTATTAAACAAAGCGATATTGATGCACAAGTTTTGGCTGATAATATCTATGTGGTTGCTTTAAGTGCCGGGGGTTGGAATGATAAAGACTCTCACAATAAGAATACAGATTTTATCAATAACGCAAAAAATGACCAAATTAAAGATGCTCGTAAATTATCAGGCGAAGGCAAAATTCTTAATGACAATCCGTTCTATGGCTACAAAACATTTGATATTGCTATTGAGGCAACTATCGCTAGTGTTATTGATGAGCTTGATAAGTTTTTAGGTGGGCAATTTGAAGTTCTTGTTGTTCACGGCCCGCCGGCTGGACCTGTTCTTATTGTTAAAGCTCGTGACATGAAGAATCCGCCTGTATTGACACCAGTCGAGTTTAATCAAAGACTTCGTCAATTTTTATTAAACGTTCGTATTAATAACAACAAATTATTAGAAGTTGAAACTGATCATATTATTGGTGCTTGGGCTCAGCCGACAAAAGAAGATATAAAGAGTGAATCCAATCCACTTAATTTAGTTTTCCGTCATGTTACGGATAATCGTAAGAGTATAGAACGGGAATTAGAAGGAAGGCTGGCTCAAGTTGATTATGCTCTTGGCGAGAAGGTTGGGGTAATTGTTAAGCAATACATTCCTGTAATTACTGAAGCGAAGATTAATCGTGATGCCCTTGCGCTTGCAGCTCAAACTGCAAATGATATGAATGTGCTTGCCGCGCAGGCTGGGCGTGCTCACTCTGCCTCTTCCTCCGTCGGTTCCGTCTTCCAGGCTTCCTCATCTGCTCTTGAAGGCGCTGAATTACGTGACTACTATCTCAATAAAGCATCAAGCGCAATTGCATCGGCTCCGACTTCTGTGATTGTTATTTCTGGGCCAGAAGCGGTTAAGTCTAGCTCTGGCGCCACTGAGCTTGTTCTTACAGATAAAGATTTTATAGGCAAGTTAGTTGAAATTGCCAAGAAGGGTGTTTTGGTTGCTGTTATTGCCGCAGGCGCTATTGTTGGCGTAACTAAAGACGGTATTGCCCATGATGTGACCTATACCGCGCAACAAATAGAGAAAGGCGCTCTAGTTATTGCGGTAGATAATACGACATCCAAAGTTCGATACAAAAAATTAACACCAGATAATGCTCAAGAAAATCTTGCGAAATATATCGAAGCTTCTAAGAAGCCAGCTGTGATTGATGGCAATGTTGAGCCAACGCCAGATTCGCCCTTCTTGCCGTTACCGACTCCTATTTTAGCTCCTTTGGCGCCGTCTATTTATCAGCTTCCGACAACATTTTTAATCGGTTTGGCAGTGGCTAACCCGGGAATACCTTTTGACAGCGGAGAGACTTCTGGCGCGAAGACTGCTGATAAAAAAGCTGTTGCTGTAAGTGGTGCTGGCTTAGCTTCTTTGCCGGGAGAGTCTACTCTTCCGCCTGATCCAAATAGCGGAAATGACAATGGCGGCACCGGCGGCACTCCTAAAGCTCCGGTACAAATTGAAATGGTTTTGGCTAAAGCACCGCCAGTTTATAGTCCGTCTGATTTTGTTGTTTTATCAAATTCTAATAACCCATATCGATTTAGGACAGCTATCAATGATCCTGGAGCAGACAAGAAGGGGACTA
>CAYNSM010000015.1:0-26908 GCA_964400065.1 uncultured Planctomycetales bacterium | reverse complement strand
GCTGGGTTACTTAAATAGGAGAGAACATGTATAAAAAAATTCTTATTCCTCTCGAAAATTCCAAATATGATCAAGTGATTTTAAATCATATCAAGCCGCTGGCCAAAGAAGCTAACGCCAAACTTATTCTCGTCCACGTTGCCGATGGTTATGGCGCGCGGATGCAAAAGCAACTGAATCTCGCCGACAGCGAAGAAATCAAAAAAGATCGCAGTTATCTGGAAACACAGAAGAACCTTCTTACCGCTGAAGGTTTTGAGGTCTGCGACTTTTTAAGAAGAGGAGAACCTTCGGATGAAATTCTTAAAGTTGCCGCCCACGAAAAGTGCGATTTGATTGCTATGGCGACCCACGGACATCGTTTTTTAAAGGACATAATTTTTGGCAGCGTTGCCGAAAACATCCGCCATCGTACCGACATCCCGATTTTAATGGTCAAATCGCATCAACAGTTTTAATTATCTAAATCATGCAAATTCTCTCTCGAAAATCAACTAACCTCGATATAGATTCAATTCTCCAAGATTTAACGACCGATCTTTCGCTGACAACGTGGGATGCCGGTTTTATATTTATTTCGTATTTTAGCCGCGAGTCGTCCATGCAAATTGCCAGTGAATTCCAAAAGCGCGTCGACTGCGCTAACTTTTTAGGCTGTTCGTGCAGCGGGGTCATCACGGATGTTTCTGAAATTGAAAATCAGCCTGCGGTTTCACTTTTTTTAATGAAATTCGACCATGTCACGGTTCAAACATTTTATTTGACGCAAAATGAAATTGTGAATATGCCAACGAGTGAAGATTGGTATAAAAAATTTGATGTTTACCCTAATGAAAAGCCAAAATTTTTTATTTTACCGGATCCGTTCTCTATCGATATCAATCAGCTTTTGTCGGCGTTTAACAAAGCCTATGATTTGTGTCCGGTCATTGGTGGTTTAGCCAGCGGCGCAACAGAACCCGGTGAAAATGTTTTATTTCTCAATCAAAATTCCTACGTCGATGGTTGTGTGGGCTTAAGCCTGCAGGGCGACATTCGCGTCGAAACAGTTGTTTCCCAAGGCTGTCGCCCGATAGGGGAGAATTACATCGTAACGCATGCGCAAGGGAACATTATCCATGAACTTGGCGGACGAACTTTCTATACGGTCCTCGAGGAGGTTTTAAGTAAAAAAGCTTCTGAGCGCGAGCGAATTTTGTCGCAAGAAGCGATTTTTATTGGGATTGCGATGGACGAATACAAACACCCATTTAAAACAGGGGATTTTTTAATTCGAGCCGTTATCGGTCTTGATCAAGAAACCGGTGCCGGCGCGATTGCCGATTATGTCAAAACCGGGCAAACGATCCAATTTCATGTGCGTGACAATGTTTCAGCGACACAGGAACTCATTGATCTGATGAATACGCAAGTCAAACGTCATCCAGAGGAAAATCCCCAAGGCGCGCTTATTTTTTCTTGTAACGGGCGGGGAATAAATCTTTTTGGTGACGCAAATCATGATTTAAATATCATCAAAAACAGCATCGGCCAAATTCCCGTTGCCGGATTTTTTTGTGCCGGTGAAATCGGCCCGGTGGCCGGTTGCAACTTTGCGCACGGCTTTACCTCGAGCATAGCCCTGTTTTATCCGCTCATAATTCCTAATTGAGTAATTTTTGTATTTGTGTTAATTTATAGGCCATGAATACAACAACAAATACAACACTCCAAAATTCACCTTCAGCGCCTATTGTGCTTTTAACGGCCGCGGCTGTTGAAAAAGTGCGCGCGATGATGCTCAAAGAAAACAAGCCTGATCACGGCCTTCGTGTCGGCGTTGTGACCGGCGGCTGTGCCGGACTATCATATGAAATGCGCCTGCAAAAGGGAGCTTACGACAACGACCTTGTCATTGATCAAGACGGCATTAAAATTTTTGTTAACAATGAAAGTGTGGATTTCTTAAAAGGTATTGAAATCGACTATGTCGATACGTTAAAAGAAAGCGGCTTTAAGTACAAAAACCCCAACGCCAAATCCAGCTGCGGATGCGGAACGTCCTTTAGCTAAACATTCGATTTTTTCCCGGAGATAATATGATCACTCGTTCTCAAAATGAAATAAATGCAAGCGATCTGCATGCTTTGGATTTAAGTTATAAGCCTTTAGCCGGTTCAAAAAAGATCTATCGCGAAGGTTCCATCCACAAAAATATTCGTGTCCCTTTTCGTCAGATTTCACTTTCCCCGACGATAACTGCAAAAAATGAAACGATAGAAAATGAACCCTTCATCGCCTATGACACCAGCGGGCCTTACACTGATTTGGATTCCAAGATTGATATTACAAAAGGTTTACCGGCTTTAAGACGCGAATGGATTTTAAAACGCGACGATGTTGAGGAACTTTCGTCTGCAACTTCTAAGTACCGTCAACAACGTCAAGACGATCCGTCGCTTGATGCCATTCGTTTCCCGATTTCGATAAAACCCCTGGCCGCAAAAAATGGGAAGAATGTCACTCAAATGCACTATGCCCGTCAAGGGATTGTTACCCCGGAGATGGAGTTTGTCGCGGTTCGGGAAAATATGTCGGTTGAGTTTGTCCGAAACGAGATCGCCTTAGGGCGCGCAATTATTCCCGCCAACATCAACCATCCTGAGCTTGAACCGATGATTATCGGCCGCAACTTTTTAGTCAAAATCAATGCGAATCTTGGCAATTCGGCGGTTTCGTCGAGCATTGCCGAAGAAGTCGAAAAAATGACGTGGGCCACACGCTGGGGGGCGGACACGGTCATGGACCTTTCAACGGGCAATAACATTCATGAAACCCGCGAATGGATTATCCGCAACTCGTGCGTTCCGATTGGGACTGTTCCCATTTATCAAGCGCTCGAAAAAGTTGGCGGCAAGGCGGAAGATTTGACATGGGAAATTTATCGCGACACATTAATCGAACAGGCCCAGCAAGGCGTTGATTATTTTACCGTTCACGCCGGCGTTTTGCTGCGCTACATTCCTTTGACAGCCAAGCGCGTCACAGGCATTGTTTCTCGCGGAGGCTCGATTTTGGCCAAATGGTGCCTGACGCATCACAAGGAAAATTTTCTCTATACGCACTTTGAAGAAATCTGCGAAATTATGAAAGCCTACGATGTTTCGTTTTCGCTGGGTGATGGTTTGCGGCCTGGCTCGATTGCTGATGCCAATGACAAGGCGCAGTTTGCGGAATTAGAAACCTTAGGGGAACTGACCGATATCGCCTGGAAACACGATGTTCAGGTTATGATCGAAGGACCCGGTCATGTGCCGATGCATTTGATCAAAGAAAATATGGATAAACAGCTTACCCTTTGCAAAGAAGCCCCGTTTTATACCCTAGGGCCCCTGACAACCGACGTGGCACCCGGGTATGACCATATTACCTCCGCGATTGGGGCGGCCATGATTGGCTGGTTTGGCACAGCCTTACTCTGTTACGTAACCCCTAAAGAACATTTAGGGTTACCCAACAAAAAAGACGTGAAAGATGGCATCATTGCCTATAAAATTGCCGCGCACGCCGCAGATTTAGCCAAAGGCCATCCGGGCGCTCGTGAGTGGGACGATAAATTATCTAAGGCCCGTTTTGAATTCCGATGGAAAGATCAATTTAACCTTTCGCTCGACCCTCAAACCTCCGAAAGTTTTCACGACCAAACACTGCCCGCCGAAGGGGCGAAGCTTGCGCATTTTTGCTCGATGTGCGGCCCGCAGTTTTGTTCAATGAAAATCACACAAGACGTCCGCGATTATGCCCAAGCCGAAATCGAAAAAGAAAAAGGCTTAAGCCAAAAAGCTGAGGAATTTAAGGGCATCGGTAAAGAAATTTATACTTAAGAAGTTATTTACGCACAGACAAGATGCGCGGCAGGTTTGAAAATACTGCTGTACGTGGTAACAAATTCTTCCAAACTTGCTTTGAGAAGATTGAGGTCTTCTAAAGCTCTCTGACGGTATTCTTGCGTTTCAAGCGCCATTTGCGGAAAAAGTTTTTGATAATATTCAATTCCGTCCAACAAGTTGCTGCGAAATTCGTTCAAATATTGGATTTGTTTAGGCGTAGGGCAGGGGAGCATTTTTTTAATTTCCCGAACCAAAAAATCGATATTGATCTTTAATTCCTTGTTAAACATATTCGGGCGATAACCGGGATTAAGCAGATTAATACGACCATAAATATGGTCGACCATCTCTTTTAACGTGACAATTTTAGAAAAATACGCCAAATTCGGTCCCGGGCACACCGCTGTAAAACGCGTCCCATTTTTGACAATACTGTGTTTAATCAATGCCCCTTCGCCAAGGTCGTTACAAATACAAGCTTTTCTGACAATAATATCAAATTCCCTTTTATACTCGGCAAAAGCCAACTGCAATTTTGAAAGCTGATCTAATTTAAGTTTTTGATAAAGCCTGGAGGCGGTGCAAATCGGTTCTTTGGTAAATTCAATATTTGTGACCAAATGGCCCCGAGGACAGGCACTGCCGGGCTTTCCAGCTTGGATCTTGCGGTCTTTTTCGTCATCGCTGGGATTATGGCGCAAATTATTAAACGGCACACCCAACGGCGAAACATCACTCGTGTAAAGGTCTGCTTCGGTGGCCGCGGCCAATTTCTTTAAAGTCGGTTCATCGACGTTGGTCGCCTCGGGACAAAGCAAAAACGGTGTTCCCCAGCCGGTGCTGTCAACATGATAATATTCACGCAAAAATTTATCTTCATTAACCGTACCGATGCCGCCCTGCGCCGTCAATAAAAGCTGTGGAATAACACTGGGAATAACACGATTTTTAATGCGCAATGCCTCGGCATAAACGGTATGCAGCGTAGAAATTAATTCTTCGCGCTTTGTTTTGAACTCTTCTAAAATCGGGCCCATGAGCATTCCAGCCGCCGGAAAGACATGGCCGCCGCAATTTAACCCTGACTCAACACGATATTCAGAAACCCAAATCCCTTTTTTGGCAAAAAACTTTCCTTGAATAATCGCGGAACGAAAATCGCTGACCTTTAATATAACCCGCTTTTTGATAAAACCTGAAGCATCAGCATAAAAGTCTTTGAATTCTTCGACGTAGCTGTAAAGCCGTTGGTTAATTCCGGCAGAAAAAACAATAGCTGATTCCAAAGTGCTTTCACCATACCCGCGCAACGCCGCCAAAGCATCACTATAAATCGAGGGAAGCGGCGTTCCATCCTTAGCATAATTGATCCGGTCGAGCTTGGTCATGATATTGACATTAATGTCACCCGGCGCGATCATATTGCGAAGAATTTCCTGCAAATTCTTTTTCGCGACTTGATCACCGGTCGCAAGCATTTGGGCATAAAGATTTTTGACAGGGGAGGTTTCGGGCAAAAGTTCAAAATATTTTGTAATTTCACTCTCAGGAATAAAGGCTGATGCCTTCAACTCTGCAAATTGTTTTTTGACAATACGATCCAACAAATTAAGGTAAGCAGTAATGCGTTTGGCACGAAAATCTTCGTCATATTTCGTGATTGGTGTGTAAGTTTCGCCGGTTTGATCGCAATAAAACTTGCGCATTTCTTCGATCAGGGTATCATCAACCAGTGAAATGACAGACGAAATACCATAACGCGCGACTTTAACAGGCGAGTCAATCGAGAAACCAGTTCCCATAACCGGGATATGAAAAGTATGCAGTTTGTTCATAGAACACCCTTGTAGGTAGATGTGATTATACCCTTAACGCTCTGATTAGCAAGCGTTATTAATCCGGCTTTTGCATTAGCCTCGCTCCTGCGAGGCCAAGCAAAAACCGCCCAAAGGGCCGCATGTCTCGACAAAGTCGAGACGTGCGGGATTAATCCTTGTCCCTGCGGGACAACCGAAGGCAAATTTTGCATTTCATTTCTTTATGCGCGACGTATCCGTCGGCTATGTGTTGTAATGCAACATTTGGGATTAAAAATGCAGCAAGACACGGAAAAAGTTTTGCGTTTTGAAAATTTTTATAATAGAATGCAGCAACTTAAAGGAAAGAAAATATGACGAATGATTTTTATGACGGCTTAGCAAAGCAAAGTTTAGCCGGTGAAATTTTAGATACCTCCACCTGCCATCAAATTTTGACTTCCCCGGAAATAGATATTTTTCCGTTGATTAATTCTGCTTACCAAATCCGAAAAAAGTTCCATGGCAAAGTTGTTAGCATTCACATCATCAACAATGCCCAAAACGGATTTTGTCCGGAAGATTGCCATTATTGCGCGCAAGCCAAATCTTCGGAGGCGTCGATTGAAGAATACCCAATAAAGCCTGATGATGAAATTTTAGAAGAGGCCAAACAAGCGTATGAAAGCGGTGCTTTTCGCTATTGCATGGTTTTTGCAGGCCGCGGGCCGTCGGAGAAACGCACGGAACATCTGGCAAATCTCATCCGCAAAATCAAAAGCCAGTATCCGATCGAAGTCTGTGTTTCCGCCGGTCTTCTCGATAAGTCAAAGGCCCAAATTTTAAAAAATGCCGGGCTTGACCGACTTAATCATAATCTCAACACCTCCGAAAGCAATTATCCGAATATTTGCCAAACGCACACGTATGCCGATCGCTTAAATACACTCA
This sequence comes from uncultured Planctomycetales bacterium, assembly GCA_964400065.1. GTDB lineage: Bacteria > Omnitrophota > Gorgyraeia > Zapsychrales > JANLHA01 > JADLGJ01. The sequence goes on along the minus strand of CAYNSM010000015.1, from coordinate 20,292 downwards.
AATCCGCGAAAGACGTTGGCCTTGAAGTGTGTTCCGGAATGATCGTCGGTTTAGGCGAAAACGAAAACGACATCGTGCAAGTTGCCCTGCAATTGCGCCACATCAATGCCAGATCAATTCCGATCAATCTTTTAGTTTCAATTGAAGGCACCGCGCTCAAAGAACGACCTGTGCTGACACCCGAATATTGTCTGCGCGTCTTGTGCCTGTTTCGTTTTTTGAATCCCGACGCTGAAATCCGCATTGCGGCAGGACGAGAAATCCATTTGCGCCAAATGGAAATTTTAAGTTTATATGTGGCTAATTCGCTTTTTATGGACGGTTATTTAAATACAAAAGGCTCGTCGCGTTTAAAAACTTTGCAAATGATCTCTGACGCCGGCTTTACGATCAACTCTGATCAAGATTTAGAAGAAATTTTACGCAGTGAATCTGCGTCGGCCGCAGGACAAACGCTCGACGAAAAAGAACTCTTTTTAAAAAATTTACGCGACCTGCGTCCATTTCTTGAAAAAAATCTTTTAGTTTCCAGCCGTAAATGCGGCTAATGGTTAAATCCACACGAATATTTGGGAGATAAGATGAAAGAAAAACTAAGCTTGTCGCGTTTCGAATTGCTCATGGACGCCGGATTCGGTGCCCAAAAAGCAGGGGATATCCTTATCCGCGCTTTTGCCAAAACCGGCCGTTATGTTTATATCGAACCGATGATTCCCGCCGAAATCAGTCCGCCCCCGCGCACGCGTGCCGCTTTGTCCGGCGTTATTATCCGCGTCGGAGATTTTGACATTACCAATATCGGAAACTATACCGACCTTATTGTTTCATCACATGAAATCTGTCTTGACCGGCGCCTCGACGATGATGAAAACAATCCCAAGTGCCGTATCCTTTTAGACATGGGCAATAAAGTCGGCAATGAGGAGTCGTATGAAAAAGTTTGCAAGCGAATTTCTCAATTAGGCTTAAGTCTTTTTCCGTTTGAAATCGACCAAGCCGCTAAGGCTGTCATCAAAGACTTAGGGGGCAAAGGCGAAAACCTTTATTATTTAGGAATGCTTAGCGCTATTTACAACGTGCCCAAAGATGTTTTGATTACCGAAATCAAGATTACATTTGGTAAAAAGCTCGTTGGAAAGATCATGGACGATAACCTGCTGCTTTTTGAGCATGGCTATGATTTTGCTCAAAAAAATATCGACATTTCCCTTGAAGTACAAGGCATTGAAAAAGCCCGTAAAGATCCTATTTTAATCGACGGCAATACGTCGATGAGCATGGGGATTATCGACGCTGGGATCAAACTCTACAGCGGGTATCCAATTACGCCGGCTTCCTCAATTATGCATACGCTGGCCAAAGAATTTCCCTCCTACGGTGGCATGGTTCATCAGGCTGAGGATGAAATTGCCGCCATCGGTAGTGCGATCGGCGCTTATTTTGGCGGTGTTCCGTCAGTAACTTGCACGTCTGGTCCAGGGCTTTCGCTTAAACAAGAATTTATCGGCTATGCAAGCTCTGCCGAAATTCCGATTATCATTATTGACGTACAACGATCCGGTCCTTCGACGGGTATGCCCACGAAAACAGAACAAAGCGATTTGCCGGCCGCCATTTTTGGAAATCACGGGGATAATACAAAAGTTGTTATCAGCGTTTCAAATGTTATCGATTGTTTTTATGCCCCGCAAATGGCGCGTTACTTGACGGAAAAACTGCGTTTGCCGGTATTTATTTTGTCCGACTTTTTAACGGCCAATAGTTACAAGATCATCGAAAAGCCCGTCGTCAACCAAATTTCCGATATTAACAACATCCCGGATTTTGTTTTTGAGCGTTTTCATATCAGCCGCCTTCCTGAGCATATTGAAATGGTGCGCGATGTGCAATCGAATCCCGGCGAAGAGGGCAAGATGCGCCGGATTACTGGTCTTAATACAGACCACGACGGGAAAATTAGCTATGCCGCAGATGTCAACCAAAGGGCGCACAGAATCCGTAATGAAAAAATCAACCACGTCCGCCGCGCTTTGCGTTTACCGGAAATGTTTGGGGAGACCCAAGCCGACGTTCTTGTCGTCGGCTGGGGAAGCACGCGGGGTGTTATCGAAGAAGCGATCAATATGTGCAAAAAACAGGGCTTAAGCGCCTCTGGGATGCATTTACGCATTGTCTATCCTCTGCCGCTTATGCTGACTGAAGTTTTTAAAAAGTATAAAAAAGTTGTGACGGTCGAATTGTCCTACGGGGATGATTTCAAGCAACCGCCATTAGCCGCTCTTTTGCGTGCAGAAACGCTCGTTGATGTCAGAGCCTTATGGTGCGGCGCAACCGGACGGCCATTTCGTCCTCGCGCCTTAAAAGAAAAAATTGAAAAATTTATTAATCAGGTATAGTTTTTAGGAGAAAATCATGAGCCCTGATGCACAAAACATTCCTGCGGCACTTACGGTCAAAGACCTGCAAACCGACAATCCTCGCTGGTGCACAGCCTGCGGGGACTTTGGTATTTTGATGGGAATGAAACGTTTTATGGTCGATAAACAGCTTTCGCCAGTGACGACGGTCAACGTTTCCGGAATCGGTTGTTCGGGCCGGTCACCTAATTACATTAACACTTACGGCGCGCACACAATTCACGGCCGACCGGTCACTTTTGCTACGGGCCTTATTTTGACCCGACCGGATTTGCAGGTTTTTATCCACGCCGGGGATGGCGACTCTTTAAGTATCGGCGGAAACCATTTGATGCACGGGATTAACAAGAATCTTAATTGCGTTTTTCTTCTCTATGATAACGAACTTTATGCTTTGACCAAAAATCAGACATCGCCGACGACACGAAGAACCCATGCGACCAATACGCAACCCTCCGGAACATATCTGGATCCTTTAAATGCTGTGCGTTTTGTTCTAGGAGTTGGAGCTTCTTTTGTCGCTTCAACGGCAGACTGGATGCCCGATCATTTGGCCAAAACGCTTGAGGCCGCTTATGAACACAAAGGATTTTCGTTTGTCCATATCTCTCAGCGGTGTCCACATTTTGATCCCCACAATTTTGCGCATAAAGAGACCAATTGGTTCTCATTTTTAACCCATGAAAAGGGAATTGCGCCAGACAAGCGGATTGCTGACAAAACCGAGTTGACTGCTCACGATCCGTCGGATTTGGCAGCGGCGTTTAATTTTGCGGTCAGCGAGAAGCGATATTTTGGGCTTTTCTACCGCGATTCGACAAAGCCGGTTTATGACCAGATTTTACGCGATGTGGTCAAAAATGCGAAGCCTAAACCACGAGCCAACATTTTAGATAAATTCGGGATCAATGACGCATAAACTTATTATTATCGGTTCTGGTCCTGCCGCTCATACCGCTGCGATTTACGCCAGCCGCGCTAACCTCAATCCTGTTTTGTTTGAAGGACTGATGGCAGGTGGGGTAGCCGCCGGAGGCCAATTGACAACGACGACCGAAGTCGAAAACTTTCCCGGATTTCCCGACGGCGTAAGCGGCCCAGAGCTGATGGATCGTATGCGCCAGCAATCTACCAAATACGGAACACTGATCAAAACCCAAACTGTTGAAAAAGTCGACCTTTCGGTGCGACCGTTTAAAATCTTTTCAGATGGGCAAACCTTTGAATCGCTGGCCCTTATTATTGCGACGGGCGCAACAGCCAAACGGATGCATGTTCCCGGCGAAGAGTTATTCTGGCAAAAGGGGATTTCGGCGTGTGCGGTTTGCGATGGCGCTTTACCGTTTTTTCGCACTAAAGAACTGGTTGTCGTTGGCGGCGGCGATACAGCGGCTGAAGAGGCGAGTTTTTTAACAAAATACGCGAGCAAAGTTTATCTCGTGCATCGTCGGGATACACTGCGCGCCTCCAAAGCGATGCAAGAGCGGCTTTTTGCAAATCCCAAAATTGAAATGATTTGGAACTCTGTGCTTGTTTCTGTCGTTGGAGAAAAGAAATTTGAAGGCGTTAAACTGCAAAATGTCATCACAAAACAAGAGTCTGTTTTGCCTTGTGGTGGTCTTTTTTATGCGATAGGACATTTGCCAAATACTGATTTTTTAAACGGCCAAATTCAACTTGATGAGGCCAAATACATAAAAACAATTCCCGGAACAACCCTGACGAATGTCCAAGGCGTTTTTGCCTGCGGGGATGTGCAGGACAAAGTTTACCGTCAGGCTATTACGGCCGCGGCAAGTGGATGTATGGCTGCGCTTGAAGCCGAGAAATATCTGCATCAATACACCCCTTAAACCCTCCGTCTGGAAGTTTGCCAACCTTTGGCAATTGTGTTAGGATAGGCCACTTATTATGACGACGACACAACAAAAAACGATTTATTCCAAAGCCCAATCCTGGAAAATTTTTGACGCCATTTACCGGCGATATGACCTGTTAAATGCCGTTCTTTCTTGCGGCTTAGACCGAGTCTGGCGCCGCAAATTCCTCGATCTTTTCCCCGCAGGTTCCAACTTAAAAATTCTTGACCTTGCCACAGGAACAGCGGATGTTGCGCTAACACTAGTCAAAAATAATCCAAATATTCAACGTGCCATCGGTATTGATCTTTCTGAGAATATGTTGGCCTTAGGGCGGGAAAAAATCGCCGCTTGCGGTCTTGGCGAAAAAATCCATTTACAGACTGGTGATGCTGCAAAACTTTCATTTCCCAATGATGAATTTGATATGACCACAATGGCTTTTGGCATACGCAATGTCGAAAACCCAATTTTTGTTCTCAAGGAAATTTATCGTGTTCTTGCCCCAAACGGGCGAGGGGTTATTCTCGAATTTTCATTACCCAAAAATATTCTAGTCAGATGCTTTTATTTAATCTATTTAAAGGTTTTTGTCCCCATTGTCGGTGGAATAATTTCTGGAAATTTCAAAGCTTATCTTTACCTAAATCGCACGATTGAAAGTTTTCCCTATGGCGAAGTTTTTGTCCGCATGATGCGCCAGTGCGGATTTAAAAATGTTACCGCCCAAAGACTCCTGTTTGGGGTCGCAACCATCTATTGCGGAGAAAAACTTTGATTTCAACGCTGACAGCTGGGAAAACACTTTCACTGCGCGACGCCGGGGGCAAACTTGCGCGAGAGCTTTCTTTAATTGATATTAAACTTCTTCTGAACACCACTAAAACGCAAATTTATCGTCGGGAAATTCCTGTCACGGACATTGATCTTTTGTCATGGCTGCATATTCAGAATAATGCCGTCAAAATATTTTGGGAAGATAGAACCAATGACTTTATGATTGCAGGCATTGGGGCGGCGCATTTGTTGTGTGCCAAACAGACACAAAAGCCCAAAGAAATAATCGAAAATATCGAAAAATATCTTTCGTCTGATTTTCCCAATTTGAGATATTTGGGGGGATTTTGTTTTAATCCCAAAACTCGAGGACAAAACGAATGGAAAAGCTTTGGTCGCTCACGCTTCGTTCTACCGCTAATCGAAATTCAAAAAACAAAAAACGCAACACTTCTGGCATGTAATATTTTGCTTAATAATGATTTTGCTAACAACGTTTCGCAACTTACCGATTTACTTAAAAATTTAAAAGAGCCGCAGGGCCCTCTTGAAACAGACCTTGAGGCTCCAGTTAATCGCCGCAATTTTCCCGATGAAAAAACGTGGAAATCGTCTGCCGCAAAAATTATAAATGCCATCAATCAAAACCGTCTTGAAAAAGTCGTTTTGACTCGGTCTGTGCGATTAAATTTTAAAAATCCAGTTAACCCTTTTGTCCTTATGTCCCGATTGCGGCAAACAGCCTCGAACTGTTTTTGTTTCATTTTTCAATTCCAAGATGGGGAAAGTTTTTTGGGAACTTCCCCTGAGCGTTTGTACCGAAGGGACAAAAATCAAATCGCGACCGAAGCGCTCGCGGGTACCCGTCCGCGCAATGAAAAATTAAGTAACGATCTTTTATCGTCAGAAAAAGACCGAAAAGAACAAGATTTTGTATCACGGATGATCCATGATAATCTTAAAATACTTTGCCTGGATTATGTGTCCGACCAAAACCCTTCGCTGCTTAACTGGAGCGCAGGACATCATCTGATCACCCGTTTTAAGGGGCAGTTAAAGCATCTCATCGGTGACCAACAGTTGATTGAAAAACTTAGTCCAACACCAGCCGTTGCCGGGACACCAACCGATTTAGCTCTTGCCGCAATACGTAAAAATGAGCCTTTTGACCGTGGCTGGTACTGCGGCCCCGTCGGATATATTGGCTTAAACACAAGCGAGTTTGCGGTGGCCATCCGCTGTGGACTTTTGCATAATAAGAGCGTCTATCTTTATGCTGGAGCTGGCATTATCAAAGAATCCCTGCCAGCAAGTGAATGGGATGAAACCCAGAACAAACTGACGGCTTTTTTAAATAGCTTTTATGAAAATACAAAATAAATTTTCTGATATCAACGCGCTTTGGGCGCAACTGACTATTGAAGAGCTTTTGCGAAACAAAGTTGAATATTTTTGTGTCGCTCCCGGGTCTCGCAGTGCGCCACTGGCAATTGCCGTCGCAGAAAATCCGGCTGCGAAAACGATTGTGCATTTTGATGAACGCGGTTTAGGGTTTTTTGCTTTAGGCGTTTGTGTCGCGACACAAAAACCGGTTGTCGTTATCACAACTTCCGGGAGTGCTGCGGCTAATCTTTTTCCCAGCATTATTGAAGCGAGCAAAAAGAAATTGCCTCTGATTATCCTTACCGCTGATCGTCCGCCGGAATTACGAGCAACGGGAGCCAATCAAACAATCGACCAAATCAAAATCTTTGGAGACTATGTCCGCTTTTTCTTTGATATGCCGTGTCCGACTACAGATATTTCACCTGAAAGTCTTTTGACAACAATTGATCAAGCACTTTTTCGTGCAAAAGGCGAACTTCCAGGGCCGGTGCATCTTAATTGCATGTATCGCGAACCGCTTGCGCCCAGTGATATTCAAAAAAACTTTTCGACCTATCTTAAGTCGATCGCGCACTGGCAAAATGACACTCGTCCTTACTGCGAATATCAAAAACCCGATTTAAAAATTTCGGCTGACACAATTAAAAAAACTGCTGAAGTTCTCAAAACAATCAAAAACGGCCTTATTGTCGTCGGTAAAATTGCAGGCAAAAAGGACGAAGATGCTGTTCTGGCTTTGGCTCGCAAACTTAATTGGCCGGTTTTTGCGGACATTACCTCAGGCTTGCGACTTGGACAAAGTCAAAAGCAAATTATTCATTATTTCGAACAAATACTCGATGAAAATATTTTCACGAAAGATTGTAAGATCGACGGCATTTTACATTTAGGCGGCCGCATGACCTCAGCACGATTTTATCAAGTGACTAAAAAACTAGGACTCAAGCACTATGTCATGGCGCTTAAACATCCGCTTCGAAATGACCCTAATCATATTGTCAGCATGCGTGTGCAAGGTGGGATATATGATTTTTGCACAACGCTGATGACTAAAATTGCGAAACGTCCGTCAACGCATTCATTAGAAATACTCCAAAAAGCCGATCGTGTTTGTGAGAAGGTGATAGACGATCAGATTTTTTGTCCCGTTGATTCTTTAAGTGAACCAGCCGTTGCACGTCTTGTTTCCCAATTAATTCCAAAAAATTCCGGACTTTTTATCGGCAATAGCATGCCGATTCGCGACTTCAATCTTTTTGCCTCTTCAAAAGGCGCACCCGTCAAAATTACAGCGAATCGTGGCGCCAGCGGCATCGATGGAAACATCGCAACCGCTGCTGGCTTTGCCCGAGAGCTTAAAGCGCCTTCTACAGCAATTTTAGGAGACTTGACATTTTTGTATGATCTTAATTCTTTGAGCTTACTTCAAAATCCGCAACAGCCGTTTGTCTTAATTGTCCTTAACAACAATGGCGGAGCAATATTTTCCTTTTTGCCAGTTTCGAAGTTAACAACTGGTTTTGATAAATTTTTTGCTGCGCCGCACAATTTGACCTTTGAACATGCCGCTGATTTATTCAGGCTTTCCTATACTGCCGTAAAAACGGTGACAGATTTTAAAAAGTCCTACACTTGCGCCATTGAAACCCGCAAAACGACAATTATTGAAGTTTTTTCTGATCCTCTGCGTAACCAACTGTGCCATCAAAATCTTAGCCAAAACATAAAAAATTATCTTAAAAAAATATAATTCTCTTGGCCTATCCTCTTTCGATTTAATTTATAATGCCTTATACGCAAGATCTATCTGTAATATATTGCAATAATTACGTTTAGAAATAAAATCCGCAAAAAATAAATTTTATTCTCAAGAAAAGATATTTATTGATTTTTCAGATTACTCGTGATCCAAATTTGCTTTTTGCGATTTCTTAGTGCATACTTCAGCTATAAAATACCTTTACTCTATTAAACACATTTACAGCGACAGTCACATTCATTCACATTGTAAGGTTTTAAAAAGTCTTACTGGATAATATCGGTGCATATTTTTTACTATGAATACAGATAAAAAAATGAAAGAACAAAAACAAAAAATTGGTGAAATTTTAGTTGCCAGCGGACTCATTGAGCATCCTCAGCTTATTCGTGCATTGGAAAGTCAAAAGAAAAATCCACGCAAATTGGGTGAACTTCTAGTCGAACTTGGCTTTATCGAAGAAACCAAGCTGGTCGAAGTTTTAGCAGAGATATTCCGACTGCCTTTTGTCCATTTGGAAGATGTTGTGATAAGCGATCAGGCCGTAATGATGATTTCAGCCGAATTCATTGAGCAATATAAAGTGTTGCCCATAGCTCTTAGAGATGGAATTTTAACCATTGCGATGCGAAATCCGCTTGATGTTGGCCTTTTGCAGGATTTACAGGTCAAATGCGGCTGTAGTGTCAATCCGGTCATGGCCAGTATTAAAGAAATCAATGCGTTTATTCCTAAAGTTGTAGCACGACAAGAAGACCTTAAAAAACTTGAACAGGAAGAACGCGTCAAAGTCCAAGCATCCCCGATGATCCGTTTGGTCAATGAACTTCTTGAGCAGGCTATTAAAGAGAAGGCGTCTGACATCCATCTTCAACCGCAAAAAAAACATTTACGCGTCCGTTTTCGTATTGACGGCATTCTCTACGACAAAAAGCCGATTGAAAAAGAACTTGAGCGTCAGGTTATCTCCCGTTTTAAAGTCATGGCTGCAATGGATGTCGCGGATAATCGGCGCCCGCAGGATGGACGAGCGATGATCAATTTTAGCAATCAAAACTATGATATTCGTTTGTCAACGATTCCAGATATCTTAGGAGAAAACCTTGTTATGCGCATTTTGACAAAAGATTACTTTAACAAGGATATGTCCGCGTTGGGTTTTGATAAAGACGAAGTGGCCCTAATCAAGAAAATTTGTGAACGCCCCTACGGTCTTATTTTGACGACCGGACCAACCGGCGCCGGAAAAACAACCACGCTTTATTCGATGATGGACCGCTTAAATCAACCAGGCCGCAACATTATTACCGTTGAAGATCCGGTTGAATATGAAATGGCCGGCATTACACAAACGGCAATTAATGACTTTATCGGTTACCGTTTTGCCACGGCGATACGTCACATTTTACGCCACGATCCGGACATTATTATGATCGGAGAAATCCGCGACGTTGAAACGGCCGAAATCGCGATTCGTGCAGCCTTGACCGGACATTTGGTTTTGTCAACGATGCATACCAACACCGCAGCCGGTGCCATCACACGGCTTTTGGAAATGAACATTGAACCTTTCCTCATTAGTACGGCGGTTAGCACTGTTTTTGCCCAGCGGCTTGCGCGTGTTTTGTGCCCGCATTGTAAACAAGATTACACGCCATCTGCGCAAGTACAGGAAAGCTTAAAAGCATTTTATCCCCACGGGACAACTTTGACTTTAGCTAAACCCGTCGGCTGTGAAAAATGTTTGGGAACAGGCTTCTGCGGCCGCACCGGAATTTATGAAATTCTCGACGTCGACGATGATTTTCGCGCCTTGATTTTAAAAAGTGCCAGCGAAAAGGAAATGATCGCCGCGGCTAACAAAAACGGAATGCGAAGCCTGAGAGCTTCGGGCATCAAAAATACAATTAAAAAAATAACAAGTTTGGAAGAAATTATTCGGATCACAGCACACGAATAGTGAAACTAAAAAATGCCAAATTATTTATATAGACTTAAAGACGAAAACGGAAAAAACATCTATGGTTTTGGTGAAGCCCATGATGTACGTGAATTAAAAACACGCCTTCGCCAGTTTGGTGCGTATTTTGTTTCCGCCAAAATCTTTGATGTCAAAGGCTTTAAAAATGAGACGGTTAGCTTTGATACACTTTTAATGTTTAGCCATCGTTTGACCTCGCTAATTGAGTCTGGGATTCCTATTTTGCAGGCCTTAAGCATTCTTTGGAAACAAAGTGAAGACAAAACCATGCAATTAGTCATAAGCCGTATGTATCGTCATGTTGAAGACGGCCAAACGATTTCGGTGGCTTTAGATGAATTTCCAAAAATTTTTCCGCACCTTTACCGTGCGATGATGCACGTGGCCGAAAAAACCGGTTCCATGGTGTTTATCTTACGCAAAATCGTCGAATACTTGGAGTATCAAAGACAATTTCTGACACGTGTCAAAAAAGCGATGTTGTATCCGTGTATCGTGATGGGATTGACCATACTTGTTTTGATCGGCATGTTTACGTTTGTCGTCCCGACGTTTCAAAAGGTCCTTCTTGGATTAAACGTGCCATTACCGTTTTTGACTTGTTTGGTTCTGGGGATCTCCCAGGTCATGCGAAATCCGATTTTTATTGCGGCCGTAATTATCGGCACAATAAGCGCCATTGTGCTTTATCAGGAAATGCGAAAAGTTCCTGAAGTTGGCTACAAACTCGATAGAAATATGCTGACCATCCCTTTTTTTGGAAACCTTTTTATGACCATGTCGATCAGTCGCTTTATCAATTCGCTGCGGGTTCTGATGGGCGCAGGTCTGCCGATTGTCGAAAGTTTAGAGGTCGCAAAAACAACAGTCACAAATCAATTTTTAACCAAACACATCAGCGATGTTAAAGAAGGTGTCAAACAAGGCCGCTCGCTTTATGAAACATTTAATGAAACAAAAATTTTTCCGGTACTTTTGGTCGAAATGGTCGGAATCGGCGAAAAGGTGGGGACCTTAACAAAAATCCTGGAAAGTTTGGCGCTTCACTTTGATGAGGAAGTAGATTATAAGCTCAATAAATTTTTAACGATTATTGATCCAATGCTGATTGTGATCGTGGGAACGATCATTATTTTTACCATGTTGGCGATTTATTTACCGATCTTTTCAATTTGGAATAAATTGGCCAGTTAACTTAACGATAGGAGGGAAAACGCATAAAAAATCTCGCTCTGTAAACTTAAAAAACAATGTCCTAAAAACCATACATAAACATTAACAACAGGAGAAACAAAAAATGAACATCAAAACAAACAAATCAGGTTTCACGTTAACCGAAATTCTTATCGTCTTGGTCATCGCCGGTATTTTATTGGCTTTGATTTTGCCGAATAGCTTGAAAGCAATCCAACGCGGTAATGTTGTCGCGGGCGACTCTAACATCCAATCTTGCCGCACAGCGGTTATGGTTTGCTATGCCGAAAACGCGCGCAATTGGGCCTCATGCGATACGATGGATGAGTTAGTTGCCGGTCAATTTTTACGTGAAGTTCCCGCTGGTGTCACAGTTGGGCTTGATACAACAACAACAGATTCAGAAGATATTACCTGTAACTAATTTTAAATATTTTTCGCAGAGAGCGCGGGTTAAATCCGCCTCTCTGCGGGAAATAAAAGGATACTATGGAAAAAGGATATTTAAGTCTTGAGATCGGCGAAAAACTTCTGCGCTTTGTGTATGTCAACAAGCACAAAGGGATTCCTACTCTAACGCGCGCCGGAGAACTGGAAGCGAATTTAAACTTCAGTACGCCCGGGGCTTTGGCTCAAGCGATTCGCCTAGTCGTTGAGAAAGAAGAACTTTTGCCCAAACGCGTTTTTGTCTCTATCTCGCGCAAAGATGTCCTGATTCATCAGCAGTTGATGCCTAAGATGAATGCCGCTGAGCTTGCGGAAGTTGTCCCCGGCGAAATTGAAAAAATCCCATTTTTTTATAACCAAGCTTTCGAGTATTCCTATACCGCTTTTATGCACAACCGCGAAAAGGACCGTGTCCTTTTAGTCGCGGTCGCCCAAGAATTTTTAAAGTCGGTTATCGATGAAATTGACGCGACCAAGTTGGCATTTCGTGATATTGAAATTTCACCTTTGAACTTAAAAGAACTTCTACCCAAACCTAAATCGTCGGATACGTGTGAAGCTCTGCTCGTTGTTCAAGAGTTGTGTTCCTATTTTTTAATTTACAAGGGCAATACCTATCTTGGCATTTATCGTTCGCCGATTGGCGCACAACAAATCAGTTCGCCGGTCAATGCCGCACACCAAGAAGTCCTGCTTTCAAACTGGATCGGTGAATTTGAACGGGTTGTCAAATCGCATCTTGTCGATCATCCGCAGACACCGATTGAAAACGTCTGGCTGATCGCTGATAAAACACACGCTTCTACCATTGCGGCAGAACTCAACAAGAATTTGGACATCAACACCGAAATTGCAAGTGCCGAAAAAATACCAAACTTAAAAATTTCCGAATCAGTTGAGTGGAATCCCGCATATCTTTGCGCCTTGACACCGCTCATGTTTATTTTTGGCACTAAAAAACCGCTTTTTCCCTTTGACCATTTCTTTGCGAAGTTTCAGACCCAAAAATATGTGATGATCGTTATGCTCAAAACGATTGTCTTTTTGATGACGCTCAGTTTAGGCTTAGGCGGCGTCAATTATTTTGTCAAAAAAGATCTCGTGTTTTTACGTGACGAGACCAAGCACTTAAGCCAGGAAATCCAACTTCTTAATCATCAGAACGAAAGCCTTTTTGCCCAAAAGAAAGAATATTTGGATGTTCGCAAAAAACTTTTGGCGCAAGCCGGTTACGTCCAAGAGATCAACCGCACATCCTGGACCCATGTTTTAGCGGCAATTGCCACCGAACTTCCGCCCGAGTTGAGTTTAACGGCATTTAAATTTTCGGAATCCGGCGACGTCAAAATCAATGGCGAAACGTTTGATATAACCAATATCGCGGAACTTATCCGCAAAGTTGATCAATCGTCAATCTTAGAAGGCGGCAAGTTCGAATTTTTAAGAGAGAAAAAACAGCAAGAAGCCAAGCTTTTTAATTTTGGGATTCAGGCAAATCTCAAAGGCAAAAGGGGCGAAAAAAATGGAACAAAGTAAAGTCAAAAAAATTGCTATCCTGATTTGTACGGTTTGCGCTTTGGTGATCGGCTATTTGACTTATACCAACGTTAACGCCTTATTGATCACACGCAATCAATGGATCAACAAAACTCATGAACTTAGCAAAATAAAAAACGAAGTTGCTGAAATTGAACGACTGATGGGTTTTTACAGAAAAGAAAAAAGCGAGTTTCAACAATATCTCTTTCAGGAAAAAGATATTCCGGGCTTTCTTGATGGACTCTCCGGCTTTGCCCAAAATGCAGGGATAAACATCGTCGACGTAAAGACGAACAAGTTTCAGGAAGTCAAAATCCCTGACAGCATGTTAGAAGGCCAGTCGGAAATTGCCAAGCGCAAACTCAATTCAAATAGAGAAGAACTGACCAAGCAAGAAATGAGTCGCATGCTGACCTTAGCGGCTATGCCGATCAACATTAAAATTAACGGCTCTTATGAATCAATCGTCAATTTTTACCGGCATTTGGAAAACTTCAAGCAACTGATCAGCATCGGCAACATTGAAATTGCAACGGCAAACAATGCCTATCCGACACTGCAATGTGACTTTACATTAAAAATATACAGTTTAAAAACCTTAGAGGAGCTGCGAGAGAATTGACATGAAAAAATTAATCTTCACACCATTTATTTTCACTTTGTTAACACTTGCGACCATCGGATGTGATCGCATCGCCTTTATCAATGACGGGAAAAAATCGACTGACGACACGATCACCGTAACACCCGTCGAGGATCCGCAATTGGCCAAATTAATTTTAAAGCCAAACCTCAAGACCATCGAAATCCCGCGGGATCCGTTTAAACCGATTTACACAAGCTCGCCAAGTCACGTGGATGCAAAAAAAATTGAACCGATCCGTACAACTTTTAGTGATGTCTATTTTGTCGGGATGGTCAAAATGGATACTCAAGCTATAGCCCTTTTAAGGGTAAGCGAAAAAAAAGTCATGCTCAAACTCAATGAACAGTACCGCGGCTTTATTGTCAAAGAAATCGATAATACGCGTATTGTTTTTTCTAACGGGGAAAACCAAATAACACTCAAACGAGGTGCAAAAAAGTGAAAAACTATTTATTAAAACTCTTTCGCGGACTTGCTTTGGCACTCATAGTTGCGACAAGTCTAGCTGCCACGCAAACCTTCACGTTTGCTATGACGGAAAAGGAGGGCGCTTTATCTGCGACGAGCGCGACACAATACGCCGCTGTCAGCCGGCCGTTTACTAATAATGCTCAAACAATGGACTCAACATCCGCGCAGCTCGATGAGATCAATTCGATCCTTAAAGCCACATCGCGCAAAATAGCACTTTTGGAAGCCGGAGCCGATCCCCAAACCGATGCCAAAATTGCGTCTAAAAGCGCAAGCGCTAAGGATATTGAACTTGCCAAACAAGTCACTCAGGCCGATTATGAAGATGATATCCGCAAGCAAACATTAGAAGGAATTACGGCTAAACAAAACATTGCCGAAGAATATAAAAAGGCGAAGCAAATCGTCACAAATCCCGGGACTCCGGCGATGTTCGCTTACGAAGCGCCGATTGCTTATCAAACTCAGGGTGAAATTATCAAAAATGTTATTTCGGATGATGTTTTACGCAAAAAAATTGACCTTGATTTCGACGAAACCGCCTTAGGCGATATCATTCAAACGATTAGCAAAATTGCTGAAGTTAATATTGTTTTGGACCCGACACTCAAATCCAATAAGTTTGACCTGCATTTGACGTCCGTGAGTGTTCAAGAAGCGCTGCTTTTGATTGCCGATTCTTTTAAACTTGGGTACAAACGTGTCGGAGATTCGCTTTACGCGACGCTGCGTGAAGATCTTTTAGTCCAAAGCCAAACCTCGCGTGTGTTTAAACTCAAAAATATCAATGTCAGTCAAGCTAAAGAACTTTTAGGAGATATGGCCAAAAAAATCCAGAGCAGTCCGGATCTTAACAGTTTGATCGCCGTCGGACAGCCGGAAGAAATTGAAAAGATGGAAAAAGCCATAAATCGTTTGGATGTGCCACAACCTCAAGTCGTGCTGGAAGCTAAGATTATTGAAATTACCCGCGACGGACTTAAGGAACTTGGCGTCGATTGGTCTGACCAAATCACAATGAATTTTCAAGAGAGCAACCGTCCAACGACATTTGGCACAACAGAAGGCGGTGGCACGGATGCTATCAAACTCTATTCGTTGGCACGCAGCCCCGTACAATTTAGCGCGGCGATTAAAATGCTCGAACAGCAAAACAAGGCCAAGATTCTCTCCAGCCCGAGTGTTTCAACGTTAAACGGGAAGGAATCACAGATTTTTGTCGGTGACCGTATTCCTTATACAATCACCAATGTCACCGGTGGAGTTGCCACAACCGACGTGCGCTGGGTTGAACCGGGTATTCGGCTGACGATTACCCCAAGCATCATTGGCGATGACTTTGTCGTCATCAAAGTCCAGCCGGAGGTCAGTTTTATTTTTGCTTTCCGTGGGCCTAACGATGAATTTCCGCATATCAAAACCCGGGAAGCGACCGCTTATGTCAGAATTAAAAACAATGAACCGTTTATTTTGGGTGGACTTTTAGGTCAGGAGGACAAGAAGAACCTTTACAAAGTCCCGCTTTTAGGAAATATCCCGTGGATCGGAAATTTATTTACCCACGAAAAAACAACTTCGTCTGATGTGGAGCTTATTATCACGATCACACCGACGATTGTTTATGGGAATTTGAAATAAAATGAAACACAATACAGCGGCTTTTACCCTCGTGGAGGTTTTGACTGGCATTGTTATCTTTGCCGTCATCAGCACGTGCAGCTGGTTTGCCGTCAGCACTTTGTTTCGCGGCGAACAATTGACCAGCAATCGCACCATTGCCATTAATCTTTTGCAAAAAAGCCAAGAGGAACTGCGACGGGCCTCGTTAACTTTTTACGACACATTAGAAACCTGCCAATTTCCAGGACCGTCGGTTGCCGGCAGTTGCGGATTACAAACCCTTGGCTCGAATTTTGCCAATTACACTCGAAGTGTTACCACATCACTCCTCGGCGCAAGTACAGAAATTAAACAGGCGATTATCACCGTAACATGGAAAGACCAAGGTAGAGTTTTATCCATGAGTTCAGCCGTGCTTTTGGCACGGCCCCCCGATGCCTTACCGGGAAATGTTATAGGGACCGTACGCTCGAGCGCGACTGGTAATCCACTTATTTCTGGGGTAACAATTTTATTAACGAAAGACACCTTAAGGCCCTCTGCCATTTCAAAAGGGACACTCGAAAAATCAAAAAGCGGATTGGAAGTCAATTATAACTTTATTGATACGACAACAAAGGCTTACAATCTTCCGGTTGGCAGTTGGAAATTGAAGGCAACGCACCCAAGCTACTATGATTATGCACATCCAGTCGATATTATCGTTTCTTCAAACTCGGAACTACCGCAAATTGATTTTATGATGGATCCAAAACCTCTGGATGCCACTATCCGCATACAACTTATCAACGCCGAAACAAAGTTGCCGCTAACAAACTTTTTTAACGGAACATATTTCATTCTTGATGATTATAAAGAAAAAGGTAAAGTTATCGCGTCCGCTAACAGTTCGACGGGCGGAATCTACACAATCAAATTTACAGACACCAAACCACAAAGTTTTACAATTAATACCAATTACGCCTATCGATCAGGTTATGTCGGCAAACCCAGTTGTAATGGTTTTCCTTACTTTTATCATGGATGGTCTTCTGCGACAGTTCAAGAAGACATGACCCCAACATGTTCAAATCCTTATCTTGGCTCCAAGTCAAGCGACCGTATCACGGTCAATCCAGGGGATAATATCACCATCAACGTCCCTCTATTTCCTGTACCCACCGCTACAATAAGAGGAAAAGTCATTGATGAAGTAACGGGAATTGGTCTTGCCGGCGCAAAAATTTATGCGCAGTGGCCTTTTGGGGATTCGTGGTATAAAGATGGTATCTATCCTTTTGCCACGTCGGCTGCGGATGGAACCTACACGTATACTGTTCCTGCAGTGCAAATGATAAACTCTGCATCATTGCGAGTCCAAGCTCGACGGAATATGACCAGCATCGGATGCTGTGAGAATCCGACGACAATTGAACGGCTTAGTAATTGGGTGTTAGCCAGTGGTTTATTGGAAGGAAGCATCGTTGATGTTGATGACCTAAAAATTAAAAACGCCGATCCTTTTGATTGCGGAAATGTAAAAGGAGATATCAAAAATGGCTTGAGTGGATCAGCAATCGACAATGCCAATGTTTCCGTTCAGAGCGTCACGACAACCACAGTGCTTTCGGGAGAATATATTTATCAATGTCCCAGTGCAGGATACCGACTTCCGGTAGGATCAGCAAGATTTCTTAGCTGGAAAAATTCCTATTATGACTACGACAGCAACGGAAACAAGTGGTACAAAGCCGCTCTTGCCGTCAAAATCAAATCGAGAGAAATTGTTGAATATCCTGCCAAGCTTTGGCCTGTGGGGCGCGGCACAATTATTGTTAAAATTGTTGATGAAGGGACAGATTTTCCTATCAGAGGCGCACAGGTCAAATTAAAAACTTACACCGATACCGTAGTAACAAATACAACAAACTCAGAGGGAATTGTGACTTTTAAGGATACGCTTGAAACATGGCCACCGGTTGATCTACCTATTGATGACCCTTACTACAATGGCAAAACAATATATTTACACAAAATAAGCGTAACTCCGCCGTCTGATATTTATAATACATTGACCGATCAACCAACTCCCGTTCTTAAAAAAGACGAAACTCTTATAATCACTGTAAAACTTTCTGCCAGCGGAGGAACTTAATATGATCCGGGCTAAGAAAGGCTTTACACTGACCGAAATTGTTGTCGTTGTCCTGATCTTTGGCGTCAGTGTAGGACTCTTTAATACAATTTTTATTAATAACTGGTCAGCTTACGAAGATCGGATTGCACGGGCAAATCTCTGGAACCAAGCAAATCAATTTTTTGAAGACTTATCACTCGAAGCGCGCAACTCTAAAACTATCGAGGTCACAACAACCGCAACAAATAAATCGATAATATTGACGAATGCTGGAGATGATCCAATCGTTACAACATTTACATTAACGGATACGGGAACTTTAAGTCGTTTAAAAAGCGCAACAACAAAAACTTTTAGCACACAGGCCGTTTTTCTAAAATCTGCTTTTACAAAAAACACAAAAAATCTTAATGTCGACTTGCAACTTTCGGATACCGTTTTAGGTCGTGCGATCCATATTAACGCATCGACTGAAGTCTTATTGAGAAACTAAACTTATGCACCCACGACACTTCAAAATGATCACTAAAGAAAGCGGAGCGGTACTTTTACTTAGCCTTCTTGTGACTGTCTTTCTCTCGGTTCTTTTGGGTGCGGCGATGTTGCGTTCCGAAGTTTCTGTTAAGGAAATGATGCAACGACGACAAATGCAAGAGGCGTTTTATGCTGCCGAGACAGGTCTTGACACGGCCATTTTTAACTTGCGCCAGAGCGCAACCTGGACGCCCGGTGAGGGTGGAATTCCCCTGATTGAAGACGCAGCTTTTGAAATCACAGTTGCCGGTGTCACTCAAACGATAGGATTTTATTCAATTAAAGTCGAAGATGCGCCCGATTACGATGACTGGAAAACACGATGGATTACCGCAACTGGTAAGGACCCAGAAAAAATCATAACGCGCAAGATCAAAGCCCGCGTCATTGTCGAGAGCCCTGCCAAATTTCTTATTTCAACAATGGAAGACTTGCACATCAACAGCGGTTCGCAACTCAATGATTTAACTTTAGGAAAAAACGTTTTTTTTGATGTCAATACATCTTTGCCGTTTCCCGAAAATGAAATCCATATTAACAACAAAGTTCTTTATATGGGGACTATAACAGGAGAAAAAAATCCTGCTGTCATTTATGGTCCCGACGGGAAGACTGATAGTGCAACCGCTATCACGTTTGCCGGCGTTGATCAGTCGCGTTACAAAACACTTGCAAATAATCTTGAAGACCGCAACGAAGGGAAATACAGTTCTGAAGACTTAAGTATTGATTTAGGCAATTTAGAAACTTTAAACCCTAGACCAGGCGAAATATTTTCACCGCAAATTATATATTCAGAAAAGGACATTCACATCAGTGGAAAGTTTGATAATTCTATTTTGATTGTCGCTGGCGGAAATCTTTATATTGAAGGGAATATTGTACCTAAGGATACGACACCACCGCCGCAAATCGGTTTATTTGCCAAAGGCAATGTTTTTATTCCAGGCGCGGCCGCAAATGACCTGTCGATCGAAGCTTTTGTTTTGACCGAAGGACGATTCATCGCCGAAGGGCCAAAGTACTCTAAGGGCGAATTGACTTTTAAAGGTTCTATTTCCGCCAAAGGAGTGACTAAGGAAACCGCCGTTGACCTTAATGTTTATAAAAAGCGCAGCTACACCTTTAACCCTGACTTAAACCTTAACCGCACCATTCCGTTTACCCCGTTTATCGTCAATACCATCTATTGGCAGGAAATCTAAAAGAACAGCCTTGGCAATCCTGTGAATTATTGATATATTCCTTGTGTTATTTATAACCATAAAGCGGGATTAGGGGAGATATCTGATGCCAACATTTATCAAATGGCAAATAGCAGGAAAGTTTACAGACATCAAATTCCACAAAGCCGATGGGATTGCAAAAATTACAATCAACCGACCAGAAGTGCGCAATGCCTTTCGGCCGCTGACTATCATTGAAATTTCAACTGCTTTAAACGAAGCCCGCGACGATGAAAAGATCGGGGTGATTATTTTGACCGGCGAGGGGAAAGACGCGTTTTGTTCGGGCGGCGACCAAAAAATCCGCGGGGATGCCGGAT
>CAYNSM010000014.1:0-27556 GCA_964400065.1 uncultured Planctomycetales bacterium | reverse complement strand
GGGCGGATTTTGCTTGGCCAAGCAGGAGCTTGGCTAATGCAAAATCCGGGTTAAAATTACAATGTCACGTAATAAGTAGGGGCACGATGCCTCGTGCCCCTACCCCTTACGTTATTGATTTATATTGTTACCTCTTTATGCGTTCATGAGTAACATTTCTGCATAACTTGGTAACGGCCAAATGTTGGCTGGCACCAAGCCTTCCAACTCATCGATCACTTCGCGCAACTTAAGCATGCCCGAAAGCGTCTTAGCCGAATCATGCTTTTCTAAAGCAGCTTCCAGAGCATCCACCGCTTTTAAAGCTCCATCGATAAGATCAGAAACTTTCTTGACCAGCTTCTTTTGCGTAACGGATTTTGCCGACGAGAGAAGCTCTTGATATTCCAACCCGGCCGGAATAAGCTGCGTGCGCGCAATCGTTGCCGCACAACTGCCTTCCAAAGCAATCACCGTATCATACGCGTGCTTGTTGATTTCATAACGGGAAGCAACTTCGACTGTCGTTAAAACGCCATGCTTGGCCAAAACATCGATGTTCTTCTTGAGCTTCAATGTTTCTAGGGCTTCGGGTGTTGTTTTAAGATTCGGTAAACCACGTTTCTTGGCTTCTGCGTGCCACTCTGCAGTGTAATTGTCGCCGTTAAAAAGAACGCGTTTATGTTTTTTAATAATCCCCTGCAAAACAGCCTGCAAAGATTTATTAAAATCCAAACCGGCCTTTTTATCCGCTTCCAACTGATCACAGATTTCAGAAAGCGCCTGAGCGACAATCGTATTTAAAACCATATTGGCCGCCGACGGATTCTGGTTAGAACCGACTGCGCGAAATTCAAACTTAGCTCCCGTAAAAGCAAACGGCGAGGTCCGATTGCGGTCAGTTGTATCTTTCGCCAAACTCGGCAAAGAGTCTACCCCAACATTAATATCGCCGCCCTGCTTGGACGTTTTAGCTCCGCCTTTTTCGATTTGCTCGACGATATCAAAAAGCTGTTCGCCTAAAAAGATCGAAACAATCGCCGGTGGCGCTTCGTTGGCCCCCAAGCGATGATCATTTCCGGCGGTGGCGACTGTCACGCGCAAAAGATCCGCGTACGTATCAACCGCTTTGATAATCGCACAAAGAGTCGTTAAAAACTTTGCATTTTCGTGCGGGGTTTTTCCCGGATACAACCAATTCTTTCCGTCAGGCCCGACCACAGACCAGTTATTGTGTTTCCCCGAACCATTGATTCCAGCAAAAGGCTTTTCGTGCAACAAGCAAACCAAGCCATGCTTATCCGCCAATTGGCGCATCACTTCCATGCACATCATATTGTGATCGACGGCAATGTTAAGATCTTCGTAAATCGGAGCAATTTCATATTGTGCGGGAGCCACTTCATTATGGCGGGTTTTAGACGGCATCCCTAATTCCCAGAGCGTGCGGTCCAAATCTTCCATAAACGCCATGATCCGCGGCTTGATAGCGCCAAAATAATGATCTTCTTGCTGTTGATGCTTCGCTGGCTTGCGACCAAAAAGCGTACGGCCGGTCTGAACCAAGTCAAGGCGCATTTCATAATGCGCTTTATCGATCAAAAAATATTCCTGTTCCGGTCCGAGCGTGCAATACGCGCGCTTGCCCTTGGTATCAATGCCAAAAAGATTGGCTAAGCGGCAAATTTGCTTGGAAAGCGCCGTCATCGAACGCAAAAGCGGCGTCTTTTTGTCCAAAGCTTCGCCGTGATAACCGATATAAAATGTCGGAATGCATAACGTTGTAGCTTCCGGACCTTCCTTAATAAAAGCAGGAGAGGTCGGATCCCAACCGGTGTAACCGCGCGCTTCAAAGGTTGCGCGAAGTCCGCCCGACGGAAAAGACGAAGCATCCGGTTCGCCCTGAATTAATTCCTTGCCTCCAAAATTTAAAATAACCCCACCCTCGCCGTCCCACGTAATAAAAGAATCATGCTTTTCGGCGGTTGTGCCCGTCAACGGCTGAAACCAATGCGTAAAATGTGTCGCGCCCTTGGAAACCGCCCATGTCTTCATGGCCTCGGCAACTTCATCGGCAATTTCCGGATCCAGCCGGCCGCCTTCTTTGATCGTCGTGCTTAAGCTCTTATACGCTTTTTCGGAAAGATACTTTCGCATCACCTTAAGCGTAAAAACATTTTTTCCAAAATACTCAGGGATTGACTGGCCTTCAACTTTCGTTTCGAGTTCGTTCATCGTGCGTTCTCCTATAAAATTACGAATCGTGGTTTGTGCTTCCTGGGTTCTGTTGACATTGCTCATAAAATTTTCTCCTTTGTCCCGCGCCTGGAATAAGGCGGCATTTTAACAAGCTGCCCGCATAATGTCAATCAAGCTCTCGACCGCTTAAAATGCGACGGGCGGGCGGACTTTAAATCTTATCCACCCGCCTTTGCCGCCTAAAAACATCGCCAAACAATTTTACCCGATTGCGTCCGGGCCTTCATCGCCAGTACGGATACGGATACAGCGCGGCAATTCAACGACAAAAATCTTTCCGTCGCCGATTTTTCCCGTGCGCGCCCCGCGGATAATCGCTTTGATCGTTTTGTCAACAAAGTTCTCGTTGACCGCGATTTCAAGCTTAACCTTGCGCAAAAGGTTCCCGGTTTCTTTAACGCCGCGATAGAACTCGTCAACACCTTTTTGACGACCGTGTCCCAAAACTTCGCTGACGGTAATCAGATTGACATCTTCTTTATACAATTCTTTTTTGACATCTTCCAACCGATGCGGCTGGATAATTGCTATGATCAGTTTCATTTAAGACGCCCTCCTTAAAGATTCACTTAAAAAAGTAAATAACGGTTTATTCAAAAATCGTGTACGCGCGTTCATGGTGCTGAGAAAGATCCAAGCCCATGACTTCATCTTCGGCAGAAGCCCTGACTCCAACGATAGCGTCCACAATTTTAAAAATAATAAATGTTCCAACGGCTGACCAAACAACCGTTACCCCAACAGCAGCAAGCTGAATTAAGAATTGCTTAGGGTTTCCATAAAATAACCCGTTAGCGCCCGCTGAATTAACTGTTGTCGTCGCAAAAACACCCGTTAATAAAGCGCCCCAAATCCCGCCGATCCCATGGACGCCGAAAGCGTCGAGAGAATCGTCATAGCCGAGTTTAGGTTTCAAATATCCGACGGCAAAGAAACACACAACGCTGACCGTCAAACCGATAATAAGCGCACCGGTGGTATCCACAAACCCTGCCGCAGGCGTAACCGCAACCAAGCCTGCAACCACACCTGTGGCCACACCGAACATCGTCGGCTTGCCGCTAACTAACCATTCTATAATTGCCCAGCTTAAACCCGCTGCAGCAGCAGCCGTATTGGTTGTAATAAAAGCATTCGCAGCTAAACCATTTGCTGCCAAGGCACTTCCCGCATTAAACCCAAACCAGCCAAACCACAACAGCCCGGCGCCCAAAACAACAAAAGGCATATTGTGAATGGCCATCGGCTTATTTTCATAACCTAAACGTTTACCCAACATCAAAGCACACACAAGCGCGGCAACACCGGCGTTGATATGAACAACCGTTCCGCCGGCAAAATCCAAAGCGCCCCAGGCGCGGACCCAACCGCCGAGCGCCCAAACCATATGACAGATCGGATCATAAACCAACGTTGCCCACAAAATCATAAATAAGAGAAAAGCCGCAAACTTCATGCGTTCCGCAAAAGCGCCGATAATAAGCGCTGGCGTGATAATCGCAAACATCGCCTGAAAAATCATAAACGCCTGATGCGGAATTGTCGCCGCATAATCAGCATTTGCAGCTTGACCCACACCGTTTAACCCAAGCCAACTTAAACCCCCAACAAACGGATTTCCCGGGCCAAAAGCTAAACTATAACCAAACAAAACCCATTGAATACTGATAACACACATCAACATAAAACATTGCATCAAAATACCTAAAACGTTTTTACGACGAACCATACCTCCGTAAAAGAAGGCCAAGCCTGGGGTCATCAAAAGCACAAGCGCACTGCTCGCCAAAACCCAAGCTGTATCTCCCGCGTTAATTGGAACTGGCTCCATGGTACATTCTCCTTTGCTGTGAAACGGTTTACTCTGTGTTTAATCCCTAAATTTGAATTTCCCTGAAGCTATAGGCTGACTCTTAGCATTTGATCATTTACGCTTTGGGTCAATAAAAAATCCCCTAACCGCCATTTCATTATGGTTCGCTAGAGGACATCTTTGCCCGCACTTCAATTTTTTTCTGCCTAAAGACTTCAACGCCTTTAGAGACTTTCAAAGTATAGAATTCGTCTTTGACTTTGTCAACTACTTTTTTTTCGGCGAAAAATTAGTGAAAACAAACTAATGTATTCCCAGAGAGTTAAGCGCTTGCTTTATTTTTTCAGCTGTCGGCGGCTTGTTAATGTATCCGTCACAACCTTCATAATAAGATGCGGAGACCATCGAAAGTTCGTCTCGAGACGTCGACATAAGAATTTTAACAGCCTTCTCCGCGGCAATGTTCAAAGACTGTTCAATGGCCCTTATTCTATTAACCGCCTGCTGCCCGTTCATATTGGGCATTTCAATATCCATCGTAACAAGATCAAAAGCCAAGCCGTTCTTGTGCGCCTCTTCAAATAATGAAACTGCGATTTCTCCGTTGGGCGCTAAATCACATCGGCCATATTCCTTTAGTATATCCACCATCGCCTCACGAATTATATGGCTGTCGTCAACAATCAAGATCCGCATAAATCCTCCTGTTAAAATTTAATAACTAAAATTACACCGTCTTCGTGTCTTTTTTCAATTTCACAACAAAAACAAACTCACTGCCTTTGTTTAATTCTGAAACAGCCCAAATCTTGCCTCCCATAAGCGTCACAAGCTGACGACAGATCGCCAATCCCAATCCTGTGCCGCCATATTTTCGCGTCGTTGAAGAATCAACTTGTGTAAATTTTTCAAAAACCGCTTCAATCTTATCCTGCGGAATTCCAACCCCCGTATCTTTAAGCGAAAATCGCAAAGCAACATCCGTATCAGCGTCTTTTTTATCATTTTCCTCTAAAGTCACATTAAGAAAAATCGAGCCCTGCGAAGTAAACTTCAGAGCATTTCCCAAAAGATTAAGCACAATCTGCTTTAAACGTGTCGGATCCCCGATCAAATGATGCGAAACATTATCCGCAATATGATACCCAAGCTCTATCGAATTTTTTTCGTGGATTTTATACTTTACGAGATTAAAAACATCGCCAATCAATTCTTTTAAATTAAAATCAATATTCTCGAGCATAATACCGCCTGAGTCTATTTTGGACATATCAAGAATATCATTGATTACTTCCAACAGATGATCACAATTCATAAGAATAACATCAAGGTAATGCTGTGCTTTATCTTCCAAAGCGAATCTTTTTAATAACCGGCTAAATCCCAAAATCGAATTCATCGGCGTACGAATTTCATGGCTCATATTGGCAAGAAACTGATCCTTAGCTCGGCTAGCTTCTTGGGCTTTATCTCTGGCTAAAACCAGTTCAAGCTCCATCTTTTTGATCTTGGTGATATCCATAAAAATTCCTAACACCCCGACAACCTCATCAATTTGATTGCGAAGCGGCACTGTGCTCTTGATCAGATAACTCGTGCGCCCGCCGGGATGATGCAATTCTCCTTCAACATTTAATCTAGCCCGCCGGCTTTCAATGACCTGCTTGTCATCCTGCTGATAATGATCTGCCTCTTGTTTAGTCCACGCCATATCGTAATCTGTTTTTCCGACAACCTCCTCGGGGCGGTTAAAACCAGCGACTTTAGCAAAGATAACATTGCATCCCAAATACACCGAATTCTGGTCTTTCCAAAAAACCCCTCCAGGAATTGTATCGATAATGTTGCGCAAAAGGCGCTCATTCTCATGCAAAGCCTGCTCAATCTTTTTGCGCGCCGTAATGTCTTCTTTTACAGCGATATAATGCGAAATATTTCCGCTCTCATCAATAAGGCCCGACATGGCCGAATATTCCCAAAAAAGTTCACCGTTTTTACGACGATTGCACATTTCTCCGCGCCACTCTCCACCTTGAGAAATCACTTTCCACAACGTTTGATAAATTTCTATTGGCGTTTTTTCCGACTTAAGAAAGCGCGGATTTTGTCCAATAATCTCTGCTCGGCTATAACCGGTTGCCTGCTCAAAACGCGGATTAACATATTCGATAATACCCATGCGATTGGTAATCATAATCGAAGACGGACTTTGCTCCACCGCTCGAGAAAGAGCCCGCATTTGTGATTCAGCCTTTTTTCGGTCGGTAATGTCCCAACAAATTCCGCTCAAACGTATCGCCTGCCCTTTCTCATCATAAAAAACTTTGCCACGCTGACTTAAGTCATAAACACTTGCATCAGGCCAAACAACCCGATAATCCACCGCATAAATTCCGGATGTGACAGCCTGCACAAAAGCATCCATAACTTTCTTTTGATCTTGAGGATGAACTATTTTTAAAAAATCTTCCTGCCGGCCTGAAAAAGTTTTTGAGTCCGTCCCATGCAAAATATGTGTTTGCTCATCCCAAGAATACTTATTTTCAAAGATATTCCAATGCCACATTCCCATCGCAGACGCTTTTAAAGCTAATCGCAACTGATCGCGGCTTTCAGCAAGATCTTGTTGTATTTCAAAAATCCGATACTGGAAAAAGAGAAAAGCAAAAATCATTACAGATAAAAACAACATAAATACAATGCCGACTTGGCGCTGACGAAAAACAAACTTTTCCCATGTCGTATTATCGATATCCATGCAGAGAACCGCGATAACTTCTTTGCTTTGCGGATCAAGGATCGGGACAAACGCCGAAACAAAAGTGCCCCACTGATCTGTATACGGTTGGCTAACCGTCGATTTTTTAGTTTCAAAGACCTCAAATAATTTCGCCGGAGCATCCGTATAAACATCGCCCGGGACAGAATAACCCGGATCATCCTTCGAAATAGAATCCGCCGTAAAAATAATTTTTCCGTTTTCCAAGACGGTCAAATAAATCCAGCGCACGCTATTACTCTTAAACTGCAGTGCGGCATCTATCTGCTTCTGTCGCAGTTCAATAAAATCAACCGAATGTTCATTGGCTGGATCGGCTTTTAGCGCACGCAGACTATCCAAATCTAGGCCAAACGCAAGCCCTGAGGCAAGCGACAAAACTTCATTTTTCCTTCCCTGCTCCTGCGCTTTTCCGATTTTATATGTCACGACCCAACCAAACAAAACAACAACTGTTAATACAATTGCCAGCCCATAAAGCATCGCTAATCCTTGACGCATATAAACTTTTAGGCCCTGGACAAAATAGATACAAAAATAATTATGGAACAGAAAAAACGCGCATAAGATTAGGCACACTGTGCGAATGATCTGAATCGGAAAACCGCAGAGAGAAAAAAAGCTATCGTAGTTTAAAAAAGATGCTGGGAAGAAATCCGCTT
Organism: uncultured Planctomycetales bacterium; assembly: GCA_964400065.1. Classification (GTDB taxonomy): domain Bacteria; phylum Omnitrophota; class Gorgyraeia; order Zapsychrales; family JANLHA01; genus JADLGJ01. The sequence continues at coordinate 20,064 of CAYNSM010000014.1, read as the reverse complement.
TCGGAACAATCAAACCGGCAGCAAACCCATAAATAAACATAACCACAGCGGCAGCTTTTAGGAAAATCCTTTGATTTTTCTTATCATTTGGCAATGACTGCCAAAGAACTACCGCCGCCAAAACCGCCCCCGGGAAAGCAAGCGCATAACGGCAACTGATATTGATTCCATCAAGTCTGCCCGTCAATGCCCCCAGCCCCGCCAAACCGCATAATATGAAAAGAACCCATTTCCCTAATATCGGCTGACCCGCACGCGTCCACCCACGCCGGCCAAATTCAAATAAAACAAAAAATGACACTACCAAAAAAATCAAGCGGACAATATCCAAAACTTGATTGGCTTCCAGATTAAGCGCCAACATATCCAACCATTCATTGACACCATGGAACAAACCAAAAAAAACCAAGATGACCCATGGCCGCCCTGAGGAATCTTTCTTATATAGACCCCAGCTGATAAATGCCAGCAACATCAGTGACAAACCGTAAATGAAAAAAATGTAATCCAGCTGGCTCTTAAAAAATTCGGACATAAGAACTTTCTGTGAAAAATTGTTCAACAAATGACTTTAGGAGAGACGAGCGCTGCGTTAACTTAATTTATGCTAATTAACCGCAGCACAACAATGCACTAACGTATTATTTTTCGGGCGGCTTTTTTTCTAACTTCTCTGTAACTTTTTTAATCAAATCATCCGGATCAATCGGCTTAAGTAAATAATCATCACAGCCGCTGTTAAAAGAATCCATAAACTGTTCTCTGTGCGCTGTAACCATAACAATCGGAACCCCGTAACCTAAATGGATTCCTTGCAATTCTTCTTTTTGCCGTATCGCCTTAAGAACCGAAATGCCGTCAATCCCCGGCATAGCAACATCTAAAAGGATCATATCGTAAGCCTCGCCAGAAGCTTGCCCGCTTTTGTTCCAAGCTACAAGAGCCTCTTCGCCGGATAAGACAACGTCGCATTTGGCTATTGCCGACAAAGCCTCAACAATATACTCACAGTTCATCGAATTGTCATCCGCAACAAGTATTTTCCACATAGAGGCCCTTTCCTTTTAACTTATTTAGGCTTGCGCTCATCAAGAGGAAGCCTGTTAAACCCAATGTCTAGCTGCAAAAACGTCTCGCCTTCGACCGAAAAAGTTAGTTCAAACTTGTCTTTCCCGTAAAAATCAAAAAGCTCATCAACTTGCGAACCAAAAGTATGCGGCAGCGAAAGACTAAAATCATCATACCCGCGATTAATAAGTTCTGTTTTCAAAGTCCCAGCCATCACGTTAAGAAACTCGCCGCATCCGTCGAGAATATCATCGTATTCCGGCTTGCCAACAAACCCGAAAGCGCGAATCATCGAAAGTGCGGTATCCTCCGGAACATAAAGAATAACAACTCCGCTGGCTTCAAATTGTTTTAACTTCAAAGAACTGTGCTTATAAGTAATAACCGAAACAAACACACAATCTAGCGGCTTTAAAACACGCATCTTGCCTTGCCATTGAATAATAGGTTTGCTTTCAATCCGGGGCTTTTCTTGCAGCTCAATGTGACACATTGCAGAAATAGTATTTACAACAGCCTTGCGCGCGCTCATTATAATATCAATATCAGTTTGATTTCTTACCCCGCCGGTTGCGGCTGCAGGAGGACTTTCATTTTTTATTTCGTCACTCATTTTTCTTACCTTTTTTCATTTTCCTTACTTTTTCCACTTGAGAATACCGACTTTGCCTTGATAAGGAGCAGAAACGCAGACCTTCTGCGGGTCTGTCGTCGGAGATTCACAATTCGAACAAAAAAAAGTCGCATCCTTGCCCAGCTTTTTAACCTCATCAAACTTTTGCTGGATCTTAAGCTGACAGATGTGATTAGCGTGATTTGCCGGATTCGTACATTTACCCATGATTTCCTCCTTCTTTAAATTAAAATTGACAATACAAACCTATCCTAAGCGGCTCTTTTAAAAATCGCTTGAGTCGATATCGCCATCGAGAACAAAAATGAATTTTTCTTACGGCTCACCAATTGCATTTTTAACAGCAGAGAGAACCCGGTCATTTTCAAAAGGTTTAACAATATAATCCGCAGCACCAGCTTTGATCGCTCGCATCAATGATTCGCGCTGATCAATGGCTGTCACCATAACAACTTTGGCATTTGGGTCGATTTTAAGAATATCTTCGAGAGCTTCAATTCCGTCTTTTTCGGGCATAATAATATCCATCGTAACTAAATCCGGCTTAAACTCCTTATACTTCTCGACACCCTCTTTCCCGCTGCCGCACTCGGCGACAACTTGATAGCCGTTGTACTGCATAATATCTTTAAGCATAAGCCGAATAATCGGAGCATCGTCTACAACAATAATTTTTTTAGCCATAATCAACTCCCTGTTATTAATTTTTACATCGTGCTCGCAATATAACTTAAAACTTTTTCGCTATTGCCAATCGGCAAAATAAACAAATGGCATTTAACATTATTTTTTAAAACCTGAAAATTACTTTCAATCAAAAGAATTTCATTCTTTTGCGCGGCCGCAGCCATAATGTACTCTTGAAAAATCGTTCCGGCATAATCGCTGATGACAACCGGCGGAGTCGGCTTCATCCCAATCTGAAAGTCCGTTGAAAAAACATTCGAAATCGCACTGGCAATAATATTCCCGATTTCCTGCACGGCACTTGAGGCGTAAAGATCCAGTGTTTTCGTTGATCCAGTCGGACGCTTGAGCATCAAATCGGTCAAAACAAAGCTGTCCTCAATACGCACATAAAACAAAAATTTAAAAGGAGCATCACCGACTAAATCAATAAAAGTCCCAACCACAGGCTCATCGTTTTCGTTAATCCGCCGCGTCAAATCAGAAATATCCGCAATATACGCATTTTCCATCGTGATGCTCGCCCCGGTCTTAATTAACTTTGAAAAAACCTGCGACGAACGATCAATGCTTAACTGCGCAATAAGCTTAATGGCCTTATTAACTCGTGCCTGGTCTCCCATATTAAAATTCTCCTGCTGGTTCACCAAATATCTGACAAATAACTTTGCCGGTATTTAAATCAAAGCTGACTTTATAACCCTTTTCACCGCCTGTCTTAGCGGCAACAACTCGAATCCCTAAAGTCTTTAAAATTTCCCGAACAGCAATTTCATTATCCGCGCCGATATTATGAGAAACAAACTGCAAAATCTTGGCCCCGCCGAATATTTTTGCCACAAAATTCTCTTTTCCCAAACCATACACTTCCCTTAATTTCTTTAAAAGCTCAGGGATTCCCGTATCCGCATATTTGGCGATTTTGATAACTTCCTGACTCGTGCCGTCACTGGCCCGCGCCAGCATCAAGTGGAGCATCCCACCGACCTGTTTGTTCTTATCATAAAGACAAACGGCTATGCACGACCCTAAATTCGTCGTGATAATCGACGGTGCCTTGCCAATTTTAATATCAGCAATCCCAACGATAATGACTGGACTTTGAGGATTTTCTGCCATAAGTTTATTTCGATTCTTTTATAATCGCCACTGGATCCAAAATAAGAGCAATGCGCCCATCGCCTAAAATGGAAGCGCCCGTGATTCCCTTGACCTTTGAAAAATGATCGGTCAATGATTTGATAACGATTTCATCTTCGCCAATAAGAGAATCAACGACAACGCCTAATTGCGTTTCGCCGTCACGGATAATGACCATGGTTTTATGCGCATCACTTTTGCGCTGTGCACCTTTGATATGAATAATTTTCTCCAATTCAACCAAACTCAAAGCATGTTCGCGGATCTTGACGGTTTGATTTCCGTCGATGGAATAAACTTCTGCTGGGTTGACGCTGACAATCTCTTTAACGGCATCGACAGGGATAGCGTAAGTTTCTTCGCCGATGTAAACAAGCAAAGCTTGAATGATCGCAAGCGTCAAGGGGATTTTCATGACGAACGTTGTCCCTTGACCTATTGTCGTTTCGATATCTACAACACCGTTAACAGAGTTGATCATCGATTTAACCACATCCATCCCGACCCCGCGGCCCGAAAGCCCGGTGACTTTCTGCGCCGTACTTAAACCCGGCAAAAACATCAGGTCAAATTTATCTTTTTCGGTCATGCCGCTAACTTGCTCGGAAGACACCAAACCTTTTTTCAAAGCCGAAGCAACCAACATTTCCGGATCAATGCCCTTACCGTCGTCACCAATCTCAATGCACATATTATTTCCCTTGTGAAAAGCGCGCAAAGAAATTGTCCCCGCTTCCGGCTTATTGGCTTTTTGCCGCGTTTCCTTATCTTCCAAACCGTGGTCGACGGCATTGCGAATCATGTGCGTCAAAGGATCGCTTAAACTATCGACGATCTTTTTGTCCAACTCCGTTTCTTCGCCTTCAATAACCAAATTGACTTCTTTGCCTAAATCTTTGGAAATATCGCGCACAATACGACGAAACCGCGTAAAAACTCCTTCAATAGGAATCATCCGCGTCTGCATGACTCCGGATTGGATATCTGAAGAAATCTTTCCCAAAGAACGGGTCGTTTCATCCAGCGCATGAATGCGATTTATCAAATTAACTTTCGCAGCTTTTTTTTCTAAATCCAAAACGCTCACCGCCAGCCCATCGATCAATTTTTGTATTTTCTTAAATTGCGGCTCATGGCTATTCTCTTGACTTAAAGAAAACCCCCTAAACTCCTTTTCCAAATGCTCTGAAGCAAGTTTGGTATTTTCAATTGTCGTAATAAGCACTTTCTGCTGTGAGATATCTTCTCCAAACAAACCCACAAGACGAGCAAATTGCGCACGCAAAATAACAAGTTCGCCTGAAAGGTTCATCAAATTGTCCAATTTCTTTGAATCAATTTTAATGACCGACAACTCCATCGGCGTTGCAGCTTTGGCAGCCGCGGCACCTGCAGGAACAAGCGTTGCGCTAGGGGCAGGAGAAACTTTATTAACTTCAATTGGTTCAACCATAACGGCAGCTCCTTTATGTTCAACATTTTCTTCTTGCTCATCTGATTCTTTTATTTTTATATGTTGCACAAGTTCGCTTTTTTCAAATTTATCGAAAGAGTTGACTTTAACGCCGTCGGCAAATAATACCGGGGTTATTTCATCCTCATCCTTTGACGAACAAAAAATAATGCCAAGCCCAACATCGCCGGCAACTTCCTGATCGATAATATCATCAATCGGATTAACGCAAATAATGCTTCCGCCGAGCTTCTTGATTCTTTCCTGAATCAGCATGCCCTTCATGCTTTTGACAGAAACAAAAGATTCGATGCGCAACGTAAGGGCATAAACATTTTTTCCAACAGCCACTTCTTCGGCAATTTCTGCTTTCTGTTCGTCCAAAAGATCGCCTAGCTTAACCAAGCTGGCAAAATCAATCACGTTGGCATCCGAAGAAGGAAGAACTTGTGTTGGCTTGACCGGCTGCGGCAAAACTTGGACTTGTGTTAGCTCGCGACAATAAGACTTTAGTTCATTAACCACCCCTGAAATGTCTTTTTCAATCGTCTGCTTATCGCGCAGCATGACCCACAACTCTTTAATGGTATCGATGCCTTTAAACATGAGCGCAATCGTCCCGCTGTCTAGGGCCGTCTTCTTTTCGCGGTAAAAAGACAAAATGCTTTCCATATTATGCGCTACATCAACTAGCTCGACGGCATTTATAATTCCAGATGAGCCTTTCATCGTATGCATCATGCGAAACATTTCATTGACAATATCGGTGGTGTCGCGGACTTGTCTTTTCTCAATGATTAAAAGCCGTGTATTAAAATCATTAATATACTGTTCCGTTTCAATCAAAAATTGCTTGAGATATTTTTGTTCAATGGCCCCCTTAGGCTTTTGCACAGAGTCTGTCGCCAAAGCTTGCTCTTGAACAACAGCCTGAGGCACTGGAGTTTGAGGCGCTTGAGCAGGTTTGGATTTTGCATCCGGGTTTAAAACCGCCTTGATCCGATCAACGCTTTCCTCGATCTCACCGCTTTCTTCCCCGTTTTCTCTAAGTCCAGTAAATAGCGTCCCTAAAACATCAAAGGCTCCAAAAAGAACATCGATGATCTGAGCCGTTAAAGGCATTTGATGATTTTGAACACGCTGAAGGATCGTTTCCATTTCATGCGTTAGTTTGACAATTTTTGTCAACCCAATAAAAGATGCAGTCCCTTTAATCGTATGCGCAGCGCGAAACATCGCATTAAGGTCCTGGTCGGACATTTGCTGCTGTTTTTTAATCGCAGCTTCCGATTGCAAAAGTTTTTCATTAAGCACCGTTAAATGCAGTTCGCTTTCGGTTAAAAATTCTCCAATTAGTTCGGCACGTTCATCTGGCGACATATCAAAACTTGCGTCTGACATTTATCGTGTCCTCCGTCGATATTCCAATAAATCTTTTCGCAAACCATGCCAACGGTCGATCTTGGCCAAAGCTTGGCGCACAATTAAAATCATCTGGTCTGAGTTGATCGGCTTAATAATAAAATCTGACGCTCCGGCTTCCAACATTTGGACAATATCATCCAAGCTTGGAAAAGCGGTCACCAAAATAATCTGGACAAAAGGCTGTAATTGCCGCAGCTTAAAAAAGAGATCCGTCCCACGAATTCCCGGCATAACAAGGTCGCTGATAACCAAATCAATTTGATTCGACTCAAAATAAACGATGGCCTCTTCGCCGCTTTTTGCGGTAATAATTTCAAGATCTTCATTACGCAAAACTTCCTTTAAAAGCTCTAAATTAGCTACCTCATCGTCGACTAGCAATATTCTTTTCATATTAAACCTTGGTTATCCAATATTCTTTTCTGCCCGACGGCTAAGAATTTCCTTACGCAAACTCCGCCAGCGTTCAATCTTAGAAAATGTTTCGGCAACAATTCCCTTGATGTATTCAATTTTAAAAGGTTTAACAATGTAATCCGTTGCACCAGCCTCGAGCATTCGCGTGATCGTCTCAAGATCAGGATAAGCGCTGATAATAATAATTTGCAAAAATGGATCTATTTTACGGATCTTAAAAAACAATTCTGTTCCGCTGATGCCCGGCATACGAATATCCGAAATAACAAGCTCCACTGAATGATTTTGAATATATTCAAGCGCATCGGTGCCATTATGAAAATCTACGACCTTATAACCTTCGCGTTCAAGTTGCGATTTAAGGATTGAGACAATATCGATCTCATCATCAACGATAAGAACTCTTTTTTCCATTAGCCGGCTCCTCCTGCTTGTACAATCCCCTGGGCGATATCATCAATGTCCATTTCAATATCAACAGCTCCGGCATTAAAAGCTGTCTTTGGCATTCCGTAAACAACACAACTTGACTCATTTTGGCCGATCACATAAGCGCCTTGCGAGTGCATGGTTGTCAATCCCTTGGTCCCGTCATCTCCCATGCCGGTTAAAATCACGCCTAAAACATTGCTCTTAAAATATTCGGCCACTGAATCAAAAAGAACATTGCACGACGGACAATGACCGGAGACCTTTTCTGTTCCCCCGATAACAATCCGATACCCACGCAGGTCTTTTTTTAAACGCATTTGAAAACCGCCGGGCGCCAAATAGCAATGACCTTGTTCAAGAACATCACCGTCCTCTGCTTCCTTAACTCTCATCTTTGAAGTCGCATTAAGCCGGTCTGCAAAACTCTTTGTGAAGTTTGGCGGCATATGCTGAACCCAAACTAAGGGCTTGCTGTTCTCAGGCAGATTAGGCACAACCTTCATCGCAGCCTGCACGCCGCCCGTCGATGAACCCATGGCAATCAAATCAATATGCCGAGAAGCCACTTTTTTTGCCGCAAAACTTTTAATAGCCGGTTTAGCCAAAACAGCGCTGGGCTTCGAATGCAAATACTTAAATTTACTTTTTAAAACAATGTACTCAACTTTTCGAATAAGATCATTGGCCACTTCATCGATACCAAGTGCGCCACGCGTAGGCTTAAGCAAAAAGTCCACAGCTCCGTATTCCAAAGCCCTAATCGTGACACTGCTGCCTTCCGCGGCCAAAGAGCTAAAAATAAAAACCGGCAGCGGGCACTCATCCATGATTTTACGCAAAGCTTCAAGCCCATTCATAACGGGCATTTCGCAGTCTAAAACCAGAATATCCGGCTTTAATGTTTTAACCAACTCAACCGCTTCTTTACCATTCTTGGCCGCCGCTATCACGCTGATCCTGCCGCTGTTTTCAAGAGCGTCCGTCAGGACTTGGCGCAAAAGCGCTGAATCATCAGCAATGATAGCTCGGATCACAAATCAACCTTTCGTTTTCTGATAAATGCTGCTATTGAGATTTTTTAATCCGGATTTAATATCGCTTAATGTCTCCGACAAACTGATAATAAAATATCCGCCGGACTTAAGATTATTTTCAAGCAAATTAACGACATTTTCTTTGACCGCATTATCAAAATAGATCATGACATTTCGCAAAAAAATCACATCCATCATCTTCCCGGGATGCTGCTTGAGAAGATTATGTTGAAAAAACTCCACTTTACTTTTAATACTCTGATCAAGTTCATACAAAGACATCATCCGCTTGCCGTCGGATGGGACAAGGCGAAAATAACGGTCCTTTAGCTGAGGCGGCATTTCTTTAAAACTGCGCTCCGGGTACTGCGCCTCTTTGGCATCGCTTATAACTTCGCTATTAATGTCCGATGCAAAGACCTTAAATCGCCAGCCGGCATGTTTTTTAAAAAATTCCTGACAAGAAATCGCGATGGAATAAGGCTCTTCTCCGCTGGAGCAGGCAGCCGACCAAATCTTAAACTCGCGGTTGGCTGTCGTCTGATTTTCTTTCATAAACTCGGGCAGAATAGTTTCAAAAAGAAAATTAAACTGCTTGATATGACGGAAAAAGTAGGTTTCATTCGTCGTAATTGCATTAATAAAAACTTCAAGTTCCGGGCTATTGACTTGCTCTAAAAGCGGGATATATCCACTAAATCCATCGAGTTTTAATTCTTCCAACCGCTTGCGCAGACGGGAAACGACCAAAGGTTTTTTAGTCGGCTTAAGCGCAACGCCTGTGCGGGAATGCATGATCTGACAAATTCTTTGAAAATCTTTATCTGAAATATCGAGCATTTTTTAAACAGCTTCCGCTTTATGTTTTAGTGCAAATTACTAAGAACCGTCACCAAATTAACCAATTCTCAAGCTTTCGCCTTCACCTTTTAATTCGCGCTCTTCACGTGGCCGACGAACCACCGCACTAGGTCTAGGCGCTACTCGAGGCGTTGCCTTAAACTGCTTTTTTGCCACATGTTCAACAACATTTCTTTTAGCAACCGCAGTTGGACTGCCGCTTGAGCCGGAAGTCGTTTTAAAGCGATTGACCATATTCTGCAAAGCCTCCGCCTGTGCTGCCATCTCTTCGGCTGACGCGGCTAATTGCTCGGACGCTGCCGCATTCGATTCGGTAATCGAGGTGTTTTCTTCCATCGTCGCCGCCTGCTCTTGCGTCGCCGTCGAAATCGACTGAATCTGATCGGCCACCTTCCCAACATTGTCCACAATCGCTTTCAAACTTTGCCCGGCGCTCTTGGATAACTCAACTCCTTCTTCGACCTGCTTGGTGCTTTGCTTGATTAATTCGGCAATTTCCTTTGCAGACGTTGCGCTGCGTTCCGCTAATTTTCTAACCTCGTCAGCTACAACCGCAAAACCTTTTCCGTGTTCACCCGCACGAGCCGCTTCAATGGCTGCATTTAAAGCCAACAGATTCGTTTGCTCGGCAATGTCCGTGATAATCGCAACCGCATCCGTGATTTGTTTCGAACTTTTTTCAATCCCTCCCATAGCTTCAATCGTGTGATCCATCCCCTGACCAGCCTTGTCCGCTTCCTTAGACGTCACCTGCGCAATTTCATTGGCTGAACTAGCATTGCTCGCATTAGCCTGCACTGAGCTCGAAAGCTCTTCAAAACTTGCACTCTGCTGCTGGGCTCCATTGGAAATTTGCTGCGAACTAGCTGAGATTTCCTCTGTCGCCGCCGTTAATTGCGATGCCGAACTATGAATTTGCGTTATAATCTCAGACAAACTTTCAGCCAGCGTATTAACCATCGTTACTACAACGCCGACATCATCGCTGCGCCGCGCCTCCAAACGCATCGTCAAGTCCCCGTCAACCATCGCCTTTAACATATCTCGAATCCCCGTAACCGTTGAAGCAATCGACAATGACTGCGACAACATCCAAAGAATAGCGATAATCAAAACAATCACCGCAATTCCCATCCCCGTCATATATCCGGTTCTTTGCGCGATTTCCCCTGCCGCCTGCTTCTCATCCTTGGCATTACGCTCCGTCGCTGCCTGAACTACCGCATCAATTGCGGCACGATGCTCATTATACTGATCCAACAAAGCTCCATACACCAAACCTGTTGCTGTTTCCTTGTCGGATTTTTCTATCGCAGGAATAACTTTTTGCTCTAATATCCGATAAAACTCAACCGCAGGCGCATATGAATTCTCAAGCAATGTCTTTTTCATTGCGCTATCATCAAGCTCCTTCGTCCAATATTCATGACGACTCATATAATCATTCTTAAGCGTTTTGACCCGCTCAACTAACTTTTGTATCCCTTCGCTTTTTGTCTCGCCTAACATTTGCATCGTCACCAAGTATGTTTCCAAAATATACTCCGGCGGCGGCAAAACGTCTGCAATCAAATCCTTGCCTTGGACAATCCGTTTATAATTTGGCCCGTTGACTTTCAACTGATTAAGCGTGCTAAACGACATCGCCCAAAATGCACTAAAAATTGCAATAAGCACAAATCCGGCAAGCACGAGCTTAACTCTCATATCCATTTTGATATTCATACGGGCCTTTTCTGTTGGTGGGTTACTATAAAAATTTTCAAGCTTTCGCGTGTTCCTTGCGAACGCAATGTTTCATATTCACGTCAACCCCACAAATATGTTTGACGAGCCAATCAACCGCAATCGTATGCAACTCAATAACCAAATCGTCGTTGTAACCTTCTTCCTTAAAGCGATTGCTGTACTTTGTAAATAAACTAAGAAAGCTCGCATGCGCTTCCTTGTTCTTGCCGGCCACCGGACACTGCATGCGGTGCATACAATCTTCTTCATAACTAAAATGCGTTTTGACATAATCTCCTAAAAATTTCAAAGCCTGCGGGGCTGCCTGCGCACCGTTTCCAGCCTTGATCGCATCGCCTAATTCATTGATCATTTTGAATAACTTCCGGTGCTGAACATCAATCTCTTCAACTCCCGTCGCATAAATGTTGGCCCATTCCAAACGTTTGATCTGCCGCACAACTTTTGACCCGCCTGATGAAGAGCCAACAACCTTATGTTCAGTTTTTCGTATTGCCGCAGTTGGACTGCCGCTTGAGCCAGAAGTCGTTTTAAAACGATTGACCATATTCTGCAAAGCCTCTGCCTGTGCTGCCATCTCTTCGGCTGACGCGGCTAATTGCTCGGAGGCTGCCGCATTCGATTCGGTAATCGATGTGTTTTCTTCCATCGTCGCCGCCTGCTCTTGCGTCGCCGTCGAAATCGACTGAATCTGATCGGCCACCTTCCCAACATTGTCCACAATCGCTTTCAAACTTTGCCCGGCGCTCTTGGATAACTCAACTCCTTCTTCGACCTGCTTGGTGCTTTGCTTGATTAATTCGGCAATTTCCTTTGCAGACGTTGCGCTGCGTTCCGCTAATTTTCTAACCTCGTCAGCTACAACCGCAAAACCTTTTCCGTGTTCACCCGCACGAGCCGCTTCAATGGCTGCATTTAAAGCCAACAGATTCGTTTGCTCGGCAATGTCCGTGATAATCGCAACCGCATCCGTGATTTGTTTCGAACTTTTTTCAATCCCTCCCATAGCTTCAATCGTGTGATCCATCCCCTGACCAGCCTTGTCCGCTTCCTTAGACGTCACCTGCGCAATTTCATTGGCTGAACTAGCATTGCTCGAATTAGCCTGCACTGAGCTCGACAACTCTTCAAAGCTTGCGCTCTGCTGCTGGGCCCCATCAGAAATCTGTTGCGAACTAGCTGAAATTTCCTCTGTTGCAGCATTTAACTGGGCCGCCGAATCCTTAACATTAGAGATAATATCTTCAATTTTCTCGACGAATTTATTAAAATATCGGGCCATACTCCCAAGTTCATCTGACGATGTTTCCGGCAGACGCTTAGTTAAGTCTCCTTCCCCTTCAGAAATATCACGCAGTGAATTTACCACACCATTAACTGAGCCGACAATGTGCCTTGTAAGAAATACTGCAATACCCGCCGCAAATAAGGTTGAAATAATTCCTAAAATAATGTTAAGCATAACTGCTTGTTTATTAGAATCCTCTACACCCGTCAAATCTTTATTTAATTCATTGACCTGAGCATCAACCAATTCTTGAACATTTTTTGTTAGTTTCTTAGAATTCAGGTCAAACTTTTCCATTAAAGCATTCCCTGCCTCAAATCCGCCAGAAACATAGGCTTTAGCCATTTCCTGTCCTGACTTATAAAAATCATCAAAAAGAGAACGGATCTCCATAGTAGCTTCAAAATTCGCAGTGTCCTTCTTCGCCTTAAACATTTTCTCAAATTCACTGCTGGCGCTATAAAATTCATCCGCATTCTGTTTTGCCTCTTCATATCCGGCAGGATCATGCGTAGCAGAAACATCAGTCAAATATTGCTGAACCTGTACAACATTTCTTTGCATGTCTTTGGCAATAATCGCAAATTTCGCAGATTCTTCGCGGACTTGTCGCGCACTAACAACTGCTTTATTAAAGTTTACTAAATTAAACGCGATCAAAATTCCCAAAATTCCAATAATGACACTAAACGCACCACCAAATTGTTGTGCAAGATTGAGTTTCATCAAAGCTCCTTGTGAGATAAAATAAAATCCAAAACCTAAAAAGATTAATAAAAAGGCAGCTCCAATAACAAGAATCCAGGATGGCTGATTTTGCTTTGATTCGCCGGAAACGACACTCTGCTCTTGTTGCAAAGCTTGATCTTCTTGAATCTTGCGAAGTCTCTCTTGCTTTTTCTTTTCTTCCTGCTGCGCTTTCTTCTGGGCCTCAAGCTCTGCCGCAGCTTGCAGCAACTGCTCCTGTGCTTTCTTTAATTCTTGTGCATTTTGTTTTTGGGCTTCAACCTTGGCTTTAACCTCTTCGTCAGCTTTGGCTTTTTCTGCCTGCGCATCTTCTGAAGCCTGAACTTCTGCCGGAACAGCTTGTTCGACATTAGCCGCAGGTGCTTGCTCTGCGACAACCGCATTTGCAGAAGTCGCCGCATTGACGTCGGCAGAAACTACCGCAGGGACAACGGGTTGATCCGACTTTTGGTCCGGCGCTGAAACCTGTTCAACATTTGCTGCAGCGGACAGAGCTGGCGCATCCTGGCTAAATGCGGCTTTTCCAAAACCCAAAAGCAGCAAGAACGCGATAACCAGAACCTGAATTGACTTAAAATAATTTTTTTTCATATTTCGCCTCTGCTGTAATGTTTCAGAACTTATTTAGTGGTTCTTTGTCTTACAAATTTTTTTAAAGCCTCCCGATGCCCCTCGTCGATTGAAACAATACTTAAACCGATATCATAAATTTCACTCGATTTGATTAACTCCACACGCGTGACCTTTGCCAAAACAACCAACGGCTGATCCTTCGATGAGACATGCAATTTATAAAATTCACTCTTAAATTCTTCCCATCCCCTTAGTTTCAACTCAACCTTTAACAAAGTTCCGATTGGGTAGGGTTGATTGGTTTCAAAAAGGATTCCGCCGGCACTGATATTCTTGACCAAACCGCCCGCCTCATCCTGCAATTGTTTTTCGTTAAAATTCTTTGCCGAAAACTTTTCACACCGCAAGACGCAGTTGCGATCCATGCGATAATATTTACGACGATCTTTTGGAGAATCCGTCAAGCTCATAAAATTTTTCTATCGACAAGCGCCACAAGATCGCCAATCTGCGGCTTTGTGATCTCCCCGTCAGCGCCGATCTGCTTACATTTTAAAGACAACTCTTCGGAAATCATTGATGAAAAAACAATGCACGGCAATTTTTTCATTTTGTTCTCTTTTTTTATGCGCGTGATCAAGTGCAATCCATCCATTTGCGGCATTTCAATATCGGTGATAACCAAATTAACAGTGTCCTCAATGGTGCGAAAATTTTCCGCAGTAACAATGCCGTTTAAATAGCTGACCGCTTCTTCTCCATTATTGGCAACGTGCGTTTTATAACCGGCCTTTGCAAGATGATCTAAAATCATGTCACGAACAAAAGTCGAGTCTTCAACAACTAGAATGTTTTTTGTAGAACGATCAAAGGGAGGTTTGTGAGCATCGTAATTCGTTTCGTCGGTGGCCCGCTGAATGCCGGCACGAGGATTAATGTCAGCGGCTATTTTTTCAAAATCAAGCAGAAATAATATTTGATCCTGCAATTTAATCAGAGCAACCGCATAACCGCCTTTGGATTGGACAAGATCGGAAGGTTTTTCGACTTGCTGCCAAGACAAGCGATGAATGCGAGTCACCGAGCTGACCATAAAACCGACAATCGCAAAATTAAACTCAGAAATAATAATACGACTGTTCTGCCGGTCAAAAGTCGTATCAACATTAAGATGTTTTGCTAAATTAACGACGGGAATAACTTTCCCGCGCAAGTTGATCGCCCCTTCAATCGATTCATGAGAATCCGGAACGGCTACAATGTCGACGGAGGCCCGTATAATTTCCCGCACCTTTGCCACATTAATCCCGTAGTAGGAATCAGCTATGGAAAAAACGACAATCTCTAATTCATTTGTGCCTGTTTCAAGAAGTATGTCCGTTAAATTCGCTTTGTCTTTAGCCACGCTTGATTCCTCCTTATTTCAAATATATGTTTTAGGCTCATCTTTCAAAATCCAGATCCCTGCTATTTAACGAACTGCCAAAGAACTTAAATACTTTAACCTGCAACTTCAATAGATTGCGCCCCGACATCTTTTTTGATCACATCATGAATTTTTTGAAGATCCAATATCGCAATCATGCGCCCTTCCATTTCACCCAAACCCTTAATACACTCTCTCTCTATATTCATCCGAACCGTTGGCGCAGGATCAATCTGGGATGATTCCAGCTTAATATTGTCTAAAATCTCATCGACAACCATGCTGATAAGCATATTGTCGACGGCAACAACCAATATTTTTGAATTTGCATCGAAAGCTTTTTCTGAAAGGTGGAATTTACGACGAAGATCAAAAAGAGGAACAACATTACCGCGAATATTAATGACCCCCAGACAAAAATCTGGCATCTGCGGAACAGGCGTGATGCGCGGGATACGAATAACTTCCTGCACACATTTGATATCAAAGGCGTATTCTTCACTGGCGAGCTTAAAACAAACAAACTGCTCAATCTTAGTTTGTTCGCTTGCTTCGAGAGATGCTCCGTTGACGGCCATTCTTTTGCTCCTCTTTTCAAATAACAGATTGAACCAAAAAATTAATTCATGTTTATCTTAATTTGTCCTTCCATATGTTTCATAATTACTTGCAACGGAAATCCCTCTTTGCGCAACACCAAAACCTTCTTCATGACTGTCACGGCACTACGCTTTTGGAGAAATCGTTTATTCCCTCGGCGGTCGACAACATGAAGAAGTCCAATGTTTATGTAGAAGTTAACCGTATGATAGGTTGTCTTGCATTCTTCGGCCAACTGCGTGACTGTGATCAATTCCATTTTGTCAATATCCTCTACTTAGTGTAACAACTCTAACTTAAAAAATATAAAAATGAAATACCACAAAAAAGGTATATCAAGTACTTTAATCGGGTATATTCCCCGACGATATTCTCCCTTTTTTAGTGGATTTTTGGAATTATTAAACGACCAGAAATGGCCGCATCATTATTGGAAAGCTGTAACGTATTGAAAAATCACAAGATTAATTTCTGCTGAAAATTCTGCGTTTAAAATACACAAAAATCGCTTTGCCTTGGGCTGCTAAAGTCTGCCCAAAGCCTTCGCAAAAGGAAAAAATATTTTCTTAATTAATTTACGGCTTTGTAATATCGATAAGGCTTGATTGAATGGCGTATCTTGTCATAAGAACAACATTATGAATATCCAACTTGTCCATAATGTTTTTCTTATGGGTCTCGGCGGTAAAAGCCGAAATATGAAGTTGCGTTGCGATTTCCTTAATTCGCAAACCTACGGCAATTAACTTAAGAACGTCTTTTTCTCGCTCTGTTAAAAGCTCAAGGCCAAATAATTTTTCGCTTAAACGGTTTAGTTGGGCAGGCTGCTCGACGACGCGCTTTGCGATTGCAGGGCTCAAATAAAGCTGATCGCGGTAGGCCGAACGAATAGCACAGGCAACTTCCGACAAAGAAGAGTCTTTAAGAACATAGCCGGAAACTTTTATTTTAAGAGCCTGGCGGATTGATTCTTCATCGTCATACATCGAAAACATGATGATCTTGATATTCTCCGAATATTTTTTAACCCGCGCCGCAACTTGAAAACCATCCATTGTCGGCATTCGAATATCCAAAAGAAGAACATCAATAACAAAATTCTCGATATTACTTAAAAATTCCTGCGGATCCCCATAATCAGCGACGATTTCAAAATCACCATAATGAGGCAAGACCTCGCGCAAAGCCTCACGAATAGCACTATGGTCATCAACAAGAACAACTTTGATTTTTTCCATGACCAACGACCCTTAGGAATATTTTAAAATATCAATACTACTGACGCTTTACTTCTGTTTGTCATCATCCGCAATCAAATTTTTTAAAAGCTCATCACTTTTGACAGCCGCCTTACGAACTTCAAACTTCGAAGGCTCTTTGCCTTCCTCATGAACTTTGTACGACAAAATAGTCCCAAAAGAAAGATTGTCAACATAAACCATGGCTCGAAGAATCGTTACTCCGGCCCCAACCAAAAGATTAAGCTCATGACCATTAACAACCGTCGGAATATTAATATCAAATCTATAATTTTCTTGATCAAGCTTGTTCTTAAAACCACCGGCGATCATATTTAAAACTTCGCCAATCCCATCAACGACATCCGCAGAAACTTCCGTGATATCCATGCCAAGCATTTTAGAAACAATCATCTGGGCATCTTCCTTTTTAAAAAGCGCAACCACATTGCCCTCTAAACTGCCCGCAAAACCAATCGAGCAAATCAAATCATAGTCGTGCATCTTAGAAGGCTCCCCTTCGAGCAAAGTTGGCACTGAAGCAAAAACCGAAACAATCGTTTCTTTAATAGATTCATTTAAAGCCGCTTGCATAATTTTAGAAAGTTCCATGATTTTCCTTTCTTAAAAAACCTACTCTTGCCGCTGCATAATCGGCGTAATGACAACTTTTAGCTGATCAGGCGTAAACGGCTTGGTCACATATCCAGCAAGATTCGAGTTAGCGCTATAAGCTTGTTTGATTTTTTCTTCTGTTCCTTCAGTAGTAACCATCACGATAGGAATCTTGGCAACCGGCGGGACTTTGGCAACACCTTCGATAAATTCCAGCCCGTTCATCTTAGGCATATTCCAATCACACAATACCATACCGACATCCTTATAGTTCGCAGCCAAAACACCGATAGCCGCTTCCCCGTCGCCGGCTTCAAGAATGTCATTAGGAAATCCTGCTTTTTTTATGATCTGAATGATCATTTTTCTCTGAACTCCGGAATCATCAACAACAAGAATCTTTTTCATTTTTCATCTCCTTAATTATTTAGCAAATGGAATAGGCGCCATCGTCACATCAATGACAAATGCTTTCATATTCCAGAAATAAAACGAAAGCTCGTGATACTTTGTCTCACCCTCGCTAAACGCTACTCCCGCGGCAACACTATCCAAAAACACGTCTGGAGCTGACATCGGTAAATTAATAAACCCCATCTTTACCAATTCATTTTTGAAACTCCCTGCCACAATATTACAAAACTCCCCGCAAATATCCCTGAGCATCGCCACATCTTTATCATTTTCAATCGGAAAACCCATGGCTTTAAAGAGCTTTACCAGACAGTCATTGCGAAAATACACAACAACCGCGCCGCAAGCGTGATTATTATTTTCCTTATCCCGTTCTGTCCTAAAGAAATTAATTACCGCGATATGACAGCCGCCAAAATATCCTTTGTCCGAACCTTTGGCCAGCATTCTATTATTCTCGTCGACATAAATATACTTTGCTGCAGCGCTAGGGCTGTCGCTAAACTTTTCCGAACACATCGTCTTCATAGAATCGCTGACAACACCCATCATCGTTGTTGCAACAACCTGAAAATCCAACAACTTGTCTTTGCCAAACATCCAAACCTTCCGATCTTGCTTTTTATATTTCGAAATTCACCCAAATATTAGGTTAACAGTACCATAGTATTTAACGAGTATCTAACAGAATGTGAATATTTTAGCACCTGCGAAAATATAACATATCCGAATGAAAAAGGGTATCTGGCAGGAAACTTTTTTAAATACTTACTTGCTAAACTCTGCCATCAAGATAATCGACTCGGCGATATCTTTCATCGATTTGCAGGTGTCCATGCTTTTTTTATGAATAAGCCGGTGGGCAGCTTCTTCGGTAAGATTGTTCATGCGCATCAAAATCCCCTTGGCGCGTTCGACAAGTTTGCGGGTTTCCAAGGCTTCACGGGTTTTAGAAGCTTCTTCCACAAGCTTCGTGTTTTCGACGGCAACAGCCGCCTGGTTAGCGACCATTTGCAGGACGCTGACTTCCTCGCCAGAAAACTGGTGCAATTCTTTGGTATAAACATTAATAACGCCAATCGCCTTGTCTTTAACAATCATCGGGACGGCGACCATCGAGGAAAGATTTTCTTTGATCGCCAGTTCGCGATAAGCATAGCGCTCATCCTGTCGAACGTCTTCAACGACCAAAGGATTTTTAGTCTTAACCACGTCCCCGACTAAACTATTTTTGACTTTAAGGTTGGGTTTTTTTCGATATTCTTCGCTCAAACTCTGTGTGGCTTTAATGCTAAGCTCCTCCCCCTTATCATCCAGAAGCATGATCGAGCAAATTTTGGAGTTAAGCATTTCCGCCGTAATAACAACAATAAGACTTAAAATTTCGTCGAGATAACGCTGCGAAGTAATTGAATGACTGACCTTAACCAAACTGTCAAACTGGCTGGCCTTTTGTTTGGTGTCCTCAAAAAGACGCGCATGCTCAATAACGCCGCCGACCTGCTTGGCAATCGTATCGATCAAATTCACAGAACTTGTCGAATACTCGTGCGGATTTTTGTGCTGGACATTGATAACGCCGCTGACCTTTCCCTTATAAATAATCGGAACCGAAAGAAAAGCTTCATAGCGGTCTTCAGGCAAAACATCAAAACCTTTAAAACGTGGGTCCTGATACGCATTTTTTTTGATAGCAACCGGTTTATTATGCTCAGCGACCCAGCCGGTAATTCCTTCGCCGACGCGCAAATTGATTTTGCCAAGCACTTTTTTGTGCGGCGTTTTGGAAGCCATAAGGACCAAATTCTTTTTACCGCGATCAAAAAGATAAACAAAAATCGAATCAGCCTTCGTCATTTCATTAACGATACCGACGACCTCATGCAAAATGCCCGCCAAATCCAAGTCGGAACACGTAATATCTACAATCCGACGCAAAATTTTGAGCTCTTGCACACTGGAAATATTAAGCGTAACGCTTGTTAAAGCTGCTGTATTTTTAACTTTTTTTGTCTGTGCCATGGAGGCTATTTTAACAGAAAGAACCTTATTGCAACGGTTATCTTAAATTTATCCCAAACCTATTTCTCGCGCTCCAGAACAATTGCCATCGCCCCACCACCACCATAACAGATTACAGCAAGGCCGTATCTTTTATTCTCGGCTTTTAATGCATGCGAGAGTGTCACTAAAATTCGTAATCCCGCCGCGCCTAAAGGATGCCCTAAAGCAATGTCCCCGCCGTAAATATTCATTTTTTGCG